>CAZJQZ010000007.1:0-33991 GCA_964548045.1 uncultured Dehalococcoidia bacterium
CTGACGGAAGATAAGCAATCCGGTTCACTCACCATTAATCAGTTGATCAATTATCAACGGATAAGTGGATTCGCCGGTAAACCATTACTGGCATTTCTTCCCCGGGAACTCTCCGATCTTGAGGTGTTGCTGGATGCCGGGATTAAAGGGGTTGTGATGGATTTGAGTGTCAAGGATATGGAAGCCCGGCTCAAAGAGGTTCAGGAAGCCATTCAAAAGCTGTCCGGATTGAAAAAGAGGAAGGCGAAGGGCGGAGACTATCCGGTTTTGCCTTCCTCTACTCCTGCCAGTAACGAAGTTGACGATTACTAATTTAGTCCACAAAAATTGTCCGAACCGCGGCCACGATAAAACATGACCCTTCCCAGATCCACTTCGTTACTACTTGTTCGTAAGGTTCCTAAGTTTGCTGATCGATAGCGTCCGCTAGAATCTCAGCTATATCCAGTGCCTTTAGTTCTTCCTCTTTTCCCAGCGCCTTTATTGCGTCCTCAAACATTTGCATACAGAATGGACAGGCTGAAGCTATTACTTCGGCGTTGACATCAACAGCTTCCTGAGCGCGCATCTCGCTTATCCTTGTGCCGATATCCTCTTCCATCCACATCCTGCCTCCGCCGGCGCCACAACAGAAGCTCTTGTTCATGTGGCGATCCATCTCCAGCAATCCCTTTTTACCATTTGCTTTAAGGAGGATTTCTCGTGGTGCCTGGAATATATCGTTGTACCTGCCGAGGTAGCAGGAATCATGATAAGTTACTCTCTTGCCCAGTTCCGCTGAAACTTTCAGTTTTCCCTGTTTGATCAGTTCAGCTATGAACTCGGTATGGTGGTAAACTTCGAAATTGCCGCCAAACTGGGGATATTCATTCTTGATTGTATTGAAACAGTGAGGACAGGCGGTAACGATCTTTTTCACACCATAGCCATTGAGGGTTTCAATGTTTTGCTGAACAAGCATCTGGAACAGGTATTCGTTGCCAATTCTGCGAGCGGGTTCGCCACAACAGGTTTCTTCGTCCCCAAGTATTGCAAAATTAACTCCAGCCGCTTTTAGGACTTTGCCTACCGCTCTGGCAACCTTTATGTTTCGATCCTCGAGGGCTGCCGTACAGCCGACCCAGTAAAGCACTTCGATATCAGAGTCATCTGAAATTAACTTGATATCCAGATCCTCTGTCCAGTCAGTTCTTGAAGCTGTAGTTCCTCGCCAGGGATGTCCCCTTTGTTCGATGCTCTTAAGGGCTCCCATAGCAGCTTCCGGGAATTGTGCTTGCTCCAGCACCTGATAACGCCGCATCTCTATTATCTTGTTAATCGGCTCAATAAATGCCGGGCATTGTTCCTGACAAGAACGGCAGGTAGTACAGGCCCAGAGTTCATCTTCGGTGATAACTTCCCCGACTATCTCGCGTATCTTTTCATTTGAATCTTCGGTGGCAACGATGCGGTGCAGTAAACCCGGATCCTGCTCATTCATGAGAGCTTTCAAATCCTGGATAATCTTTTTGGGAGAAAGGGGCTTTCCGCTTAAATAGGCAGGGCAATTGTCCTGGCATCGTCCGCAGCGAGTACAGGCATCCAGTTCAAGCAGGTCTTTAAAAGTAAGGTCATTGATCTTGCCGGCACCGAAAGTTTCAGCCTCTTCCAATTCGATAGTCCGCAGCGCACCCTTGGGACTGTCTGGCCTGAAGAACACATTAAGTGGTGAGGCTGCTATGTGGGTCAGCTTGGGTATAGCAAAGGCCATGTAGAATATTGTGCCTATGATAAGCAGGGAGTGGAACCACCATAAACCCTGATACCATCCAGTTAAGTGGCTGCCATCCTCAAAAGCCTTTGCAAAAGCGTATCCAAGGAAAGACCACGGAGCCCAATCTGTCATTATAGGGAGAGCGGGGAAATGCTCCTGACTAACTACCATACGAAGCCCTTCCAGGATGAACCCGGTGAGTACTATGATGAAGACCACGGCGATGGTAATCGCATCATCGAGATTGTTATCCAGCCTGTCTGGCCGCTGAACATATCTCCTTATAACCAGTACTATAAGACCGATCAAAAATATCGCTCCGCCGATATCTGAAAGACAGGAGATAGCCAGATAGGTGTTTCCATGCAGGAAATCCACGATATAGTGGCTGACTACATCCATTGCGGTCCCGAACAGGAGAAACAAGGCGCCCCAGAAAATGAGTGCGTGGGGTATTCCGGGATAGAAGTCTCTAATTATCCTTTTGTGGATAATACCATCGATCAGGCCAGTATAGAGGAAGGCTTTCGTTTTCTGCCCCATGTTGGAAAAAGAGTCATCTTTCTGCCCCATTTTCCAGAGTTGAACTCGATGGTAAACAGCATAAGCAAGGGCGGCTATCGAAAGAACAGCCAAAATGTAAATTATCCATCCATAGTCGATCTCTAAAAATAACTCACGATGCGCTTCCATAGTTCTCCTTATTGATTATGTTGATATTTGATGTTCAATTTGCGGTAGTTTTTGTCAGCCTTTTGCTGACTACCACTCCTTTAAGTATCTCATACTCACTCTCACGAGGTCAAGTTTGCATTTGGCATGTTTAGTCAGGTTTGTAAACTTTTTACTTCGTGTTGCAGGTTGCTGCTTTTTACATCGGCAATTGAGTAATTGAATAAAGGTAGCTAATTTTGTCAATAAAGGTTACAATAGTGAAAGGCATCAGGGTTAGTGATGGGGTGGCTGAACGGAGTATTGCCGGGCTCCGCACATGAAGCAGCGAAAATATGCAAAGCAGTAAAATACCTTCCCTTAGAATTGGAGATCTGGAGATCAACCCTCCTATCATCCAGGGTGGAATGGGAGTCAGAATATCAAAGGCCAATCTTGCTGCCGCAGTAGCTAATGAAGGGTGTGTGGGGACAGTTTCCACAGTTGGACTGGGCAGATTTGAAGATTATCCCGGTTCAGAATTTGTCAGAGTAAATGAAGAAGCCCTGCGGCTGGAGCTTCGCAAAGCAAAAAGCATGACCGATGGGATAATCGGCGTGAATGTGATGGTGGCGCTCTCTAATTATGCGAACCTGGCCGCAACTGCTGCAGATGAGGGCGTTGACATAATAAGTTCCGGGGCAGGGCTTCCTCTCGATTTGCCCAGGTTCGTCGAGGGAAAAGCCACCAAATTGATCCCCATTGTATCTTCCGCAAGAGCGCTTAACATCATTTCCAGAAAGTGGAAGGGGAAGTACAATAAAGCTCCTGATGCCGTTGTTGTCGAAGGAACAATGGCCGGTGGGCATCTGGGATTCAGTTATAACGAATTACAGAATGGAACAGCCCCGACGCTTGACGAAATTATCTCTGATGTGGTCAAAGCTGCAAATTCATTTGATCCGCCTGTTCCGGTGATTGCTGCGGGAGGGATATTTGATGGGCAGGACATTGCGCGGGTTCTCAAACTGGGTGCTTCCGGGGTTCAAATGGCCACCCGTTTCGTTTGCACGAACGAGTGTGATGTGAATGAAAGTTTCAAACAGGCTTATCTGAATGCAAGGAAAGAAGACATTACCATTGTCAAAAGCCCGGTGGGAATGCCGGGCAGAGTTCTTGATAGTGAGTTCGTACAGAAAATTAAAAGGGGCGAAACAGTTCCTTTCAACTGCGCCTATAAATGCCTCAAGTTCTGCAATCCCAAAACAGCTCCCTTTTGTATTGCCAAGGTGCTGGTGAATGCTGCGGAGGGGAATCTAGATGAGGCGTTTGTTTTTTCCGGGGTAAATGCCTACAGGTGTACTGAGATAGTTCCGGTCAAACAGCTTATAAGTCAATTGACCGAGGAGACTGCCTACTATTTAAGCAAAGATGCGGAGTGACAATGCCTCGTGAGCAAAAGATCGTTGTTACCGGCATTGGAGTTTTCAGTTCCATCGGGTGCAACCGGGTTGATTTCTGGAACGCATTGGTATCCGGTAGATCGGGCATCAGGAGAATTCAGGCATTCGACCCGGATGGACATCTGAGCCAGATCGCTTCCGAAGTTATCCCCTTTACCCCTGAAGATTTTATCTCTCGCAAGCAGGCCCGCAAAATGGCCAGGGTTTCGCAGTTTGCTTCATGTGCTGCGATTGATGCAGCGAAAGATGCCGGACTTGATCTCGAAAAAGAGAATCTGGCGAGGATCGGGTGTGTTATCGGGTCGGCAGCCGGAGATTATGCCAATATCGAAGAGCAACATGCCAGGTTTCAGCAGAGAGGCCCGGGCTCTGTTAATCCCCTGTCTATTCCCAGGATCATTCCCAATATGCCGTCATGCAATGTGTCAATTGTCCTGGGGATTCACGGGCCAAATCTAGCGGTTTCTGCGGCCTGTGCTACGGGTGCCTGTGCCATCGGTACGGCATTGGGACTTCTCAGGGAAGGCAGAGCGGATGTTATCTTTGCCGGTGGCGCGGAATCTACTATTACTCCGCTGGTTGTCGATGGATATGGATGTATGAGCGTCCTTTCCCGGCGCAACGATGAGCCGGAAAAGGCCAGCCGCCCGTTCGACGCGGATCGGGATGGATTTGTTATCGGAGAGGGGGCTGGCGTGCTGGTTCTTGAAACCGAAGAACATGCCCGAAATCGGGGGGTGGAACCTTTAGCGGAACTGAAAGGGTTTGGCATGACTTCCGATGCATACAACATCGCGCTTCCTGACCCGGATGGCAAATGGGCCGCGGCAGCTATTGAGGAAGCTCTCAGAGATGCAAAGTTGAATCCGGAGGATGTTGGATACATCAATGCACATGGGACATCCACAAAGGTCAATGACAAAATCGAAACCATAGCCATACGCCGGATTTTTGGAGACAGAGGCATTCCGGTAAGCTCAAACAAATCTATGATCGGACACACTCTGGGGGCTGCGGGGGCTATTGAAGCTGCTGCAACCGTACTCACCATACATCACGGCATCCTTCCTCCAACTATCAATTATGAAAGTAAAGACCCCGAATGCGACCTCGATGTAGTTCCTAATGAGGCACGAGAGGTGAGTATTGATGTGGCCATATCGAATGCCTTTGGTTTCGGCGGACAAAATGGGGTACTGGTCTTTTCAAAAAGTTAATTAAAAAGGAACATTTGTAAACTCATCAATGCCAGTGTTTTGTCGATATCTGCTCAGGCAATCCGGTGATTTGTTAATCCCCTTTTCTCTTTACTAATCGTCCCGAATTCAATTCAGGCTATTGACAAATCAGTTGATGTGTGTTACTCTAAACGACTAAACTTTAATGGAGTGTAACGGTTAATTAGCAAGCATTTATTTGCGGATGGCAGTGGTATTTGGAGGTGTGTGAATTGGAGCTTATGGCATAGCAGTAACTCAGGGAGAGCATCTATTCCTTGGCCAGTCGGGCCGAGGCGTTTGAGAGAGTATTATGGCTAAGAAAGAAAGAAGAGAATCCGATTTTGAGGAATTTGCAGAAGATTTAGGAGGAGGAAAGCCCTCTCCTTCACGGGATTCCGCGAAGGAACTCTCTGATGACCTCGAGGTGAAGAAACCATCTAAACCAGAGGCAATTCCAGATAAAAATCTATCGGAACTGGCAGAGGGCTTTGGCTCAAAGAAATCCCCTGAGCCGGAGTCCACTACGGTGCAGGGTACGTCTGATCAGACAGATGACCTTGCCGCAAAAAAGCCGTCTTTACATGACCCTAAGGCACCTAAGGATCCCTCTAAGCAGAGGAATATTTTTGGGCGTGCAAGAAAGGATCCTTCCGAGTTGAGAGACATTTTTGGCCCTGTAAGCGAGGCCCCTTCCGAGTTGAGAGACATTACTGGTTCTGCAGGTGATTTATCCTCCGATAAGTCTGAAGATAAACCTGTTCCTCCTCCAGATGAAAGATTTGAATCCGGCTCGTTCCATGGAATAGTAGCGAGTGAAGAACTTTTTGATGATGAAGATGATTTGGAAGTCAGTGGATCGAGAAGAGCCAGTGAGCATAAGGGGCCTGATAAAATAGATGGCTCTGATTTGGCGGAAGACTTGGAGCAGGGGAAGGATTTCTTCAAGATCAGGAAAGAGACCGAATCAGAGGCAGGAAGGTTGCTGGAAGAAGCGCGCCAGCAGGCACAGGATATCGAGAAAGAGTTCATGAAGATCAGGGAGGAAGCGGAAGCGGAAGCTCAAAAGGTGCTGGAGGAAGCTCAAAAGCAGGCCCGAGAAATTGTAGAGAAAGCACAGCAAGGTGCTGAGACCAGGGCTGAAGCTGAAGTGGAAGTAGAGAATATCAAAGAAAAGGCTAACCAGCAGGCCCAGGAGATTATTGATAAAGCTTTGAGAGATGCTGAGGAAGCGGATGAGGAAGCTGCGCGAATTAGAGGAGAAGCTGAAGCCGAGGCTGAAAGCCTGAAGACAGAGGCCAATAATCAGGCTCAGGAGATTCTTGAAAAAGCCCAACTGGAAGCTGAGATAGAAGCAGATAGACTGAAAGAAGAAGCTGAACGGCAGGCCCGCGAGATTATCGAAAAGTCTCAAGGGGAGATCGAAGCTCAAGAAGGTGAGAAAGCTAGTCGGATTAAAGGAGAAGCTGAAACCGAGGCCGAGAAGCTGAAAGAAGCGGCCAATAATCAGGCTCAGGAGATTCTTGAAAAAGCCCGGAGGGAAGCCGAAGAGAAGGCTCAAGCGGAATCTTCCCAGATTAGCGAAAAGGCACAAGCTGAGGCTGAAAGGTTGAAGGAAGAAGCCGGGCGGCAAGCCCTTGAGATTATTGAAGATGCTCAAAAAGAAGCCGTGGAAAAAGTCCAGGCGGAGGCTTCTCGAATTAGAAAAGAGGCTGAAGCGGAAGTTGAGAAGCTCAAAGAGGAGGCCCAAAAACAGGCTCAGGAGATTATAGAGCAATCTCAGCAAGAGGCTGAGGCAAAAATCAAAGAAGAAACCGCTCAACTCAAAGAGGAAGCTGAAGCTGAAGCAGCGCGAGTCAGGGACGAGGCTAATCGGCAGGCCGAAGAAATAATCGAAAAGGCGTTGAGCGAATCCGAAGGAGCAGGGCAGGAATACTCTCGTTTGAAGGAACTGGCGGAAGCTGAAGCGGAAAGGCTCAATGAAGAGGCGAATCGCCAGGCACAGGAAATCGTAGAGAAGGCCCAGGCGGAAGCCGAAGCTGAGGCGGAGAGGCTCAGAGTAGAAGCTGAAAAACGGGCAGAGGAAATCATTCGGGATGCTCAGAGCGAAATTGAGGCAAAGACCGAAGGTGAACTCTCTCGTATCAGGGGAGAGGCGGAAGCCGAAGCTGATAGGTTAAAAGAGGAAGCTGCCGACAGGGCAGATGAGATTGTTCGAAATGCTCAAACGGAAGCCGAGGAAAATGCTCAGGCGGAAGCTTCTCAGATAAAATCCGAAGCTGAAGCCGAAGCTGAACGAATCAGGGATGAGGCTAATCGGCAGGCTCAGGAATTGATCGAAAGCGCGCAGGCGCAAGCCGATGAAAAGGCTCATCAGGATGCATCGCAGATCAAAGCCGAAGCCGAAGCTGAGGCCGAAAGACTGAAAGCCGAAGCTGTTAATCAAGCGGATGAGATCGTTCAAAACGCTCAAACAGAAGCCGGGGAGAAGGCTCAGGAGGAAGCTTCCCGGATAAGAGTGGAAGCCGAAGCTGAGATCGAAAGGCTGAAAGAAGAGGCCAACAGAGAGGCACAGGAGATTCTGGAACGATCTCAGGAAGAAGCTGCCTCAATGGCCGGAGAAGATGCCTCGCGAATCATATCGGAAGCTAAAGCTGAGTCCGAGAGATTGAAAGAGGAAGCTGCCAACCGGGCGGATGAGATTGTTCAAAATGCTCAAATAGAAGCCGAGGAGAAGGCTCAAGAGGAAGCTTCTCGGATAAGAGAAGAAGCCGAAGCTGAGATCGAAAGGCTGAAAGAAGAGGCCAACAGAGAGGCGCAGGAGATTCTGGAGCGATCTCAGGAAGAAGCTGCATCAATGGCCGGAGAGGATGCCTCGCGAATCATATCGGAAGCTAAAGCTGAGTCCGAACGAATCAGGGATGAGGCAAACAAGGAAGCGCAAGAGCTTATCGATAGCGCACAGCAACAGGCTGAAGAGAAGATAGAAGAAGAAATTGCCCGCATCAAAACGGAGGCTGAGGAAGAGGCTCAAACCCTGAAAGACGAAGCCGCTATCCTTGCTGAAGAATTGATTGAGAGCGCTCAGGAAGAGGCTCTGACAACTGCTCAGGAAGAAGCATCTCGAATAGAGTCCGAAGCTGAAGCAGAAGCTGAGCGAATCAGGGAAGAGGCTAATCGGCAGGCTCAGAAATTGATCGAAAGCGCGCAGGCGCAAGCCGATGAAAAGGCTCATCAGGATGCATCGCAGATTAAAGCCGAAGCCGAAGCTGAGGCCGAAAGACTGAAAGAGGAAGCTGCTGAGCAGGCGGATGAAATCGTTCGAAACGCTCAAATGGAAGCTGTGGAAAAAGCTCAAGCGGAAGCGGCGCAAATCAGGGCTGATGCCGAGGAAGAGGTAGAGAGAGTAAAAGAGGAAGCTAACCGGGAGGCTCAGGAAACCATCGAGCAGGCGCAGCGAGATGCTGAGGAAAGGGCTCAAGCGGAAGCGGCGCAAATCAGGGAAGAGGCTGAAGCGGAAGCGGAGAGGATCAAAGATGAAGTTAACCGGCAGGCTCAGGAACTCATTGAGAGCACTCGAAAAGAGGCCGAGGCCGAAGCCGATACTATAAAGGAAGAGGCCAATCGCCAGGCACAGGAAATTATCGAAAAGGCGATGGGCAATGTTGAGGAAGCGGGACAGGAGTATTCCCGTATGAAAGAAGTGGCGGAGGCTGAGTCTGAAAGAGTAAAGGAAGAGGCCAATACTCGGGCTCAGGAGATTATCGAAAGGGCTCAGAGGGATTCCGAAGCCCAGGCGACTAGACGCAAGGAAGAGGCCGAAAGAGAGGCTAATGAAATCCTCGAAAGAATCCGGCAGGAGATAGAGGCGCAGGAAGGCGAAGAATACGAACGTATCAAAGCCGATGCCCAGGCAGCGATTGATGAGATTGAGCAGGAAGCCAATCGGCAGGCTCAGGAAATTATCGAGCAGGCCCAAAAAGAGGCCGAGGCCGAAGCTGAAAACGTAAGGAACGAAGCCAGCCGGGAAGCTCAGGAAATTCTCGATCAGGCGCGACTTGAGGCCGATGAGAAGGCTCAAGAGGAAGCTTCTCGGATAAGAGAGGAAGCGGAAGCTGAGATCGAAAGGCTGAAAGAAGGGGCCAACAGAGAGGCACAGGAGATTCTGGAACGATCTCAGGAAGAAGCTGCCTCAATGGCCGGAGAGGATGCCTCACGTATCATATCGGAGGCAAGAGCTGAGTCCGAACGAATCAGGGATGAGGCGAACAGGGATGCACAAGAACTGCTGGGAAAAATTCA
Organism: uncultured Dehalococcoidia bacterium; assembly: GCA_964548045.1. Lineage (GTDB taxonomy): Bacteria > Chloroflexota > Dehalococcoidia > SZUA-161 > SpSt-899 > JBGLNL01. The sequence continues at coordinate 9,387 of CAZJQZ010000007.1, forward strand.
GCAGGAGATCGAATCGAAGGAAGGCGAGGAATTTGAGCGCCTGAAGGCCGCTTCTGAAATAGAGATTGAAAGTCTCAAAGAAGAAGCCAGACGTGAGGCTCAGGAAATTATCGAACAGGCTCGCGCGGAAGCCGAGGAACGGATTCAGGAACAAACTGTCCAAATGCGCGTAGTCGCCGAAGCTGAGGCTGAAAGAATCAGGGAAGAGGCTAATCGGCAGGCTCAGGAGATCATTGAAAGATCACGGGCAGAAATTGAAGATAAAGTCAGGGAAGAAGCTTCAAGAATCAGGGTAGAAGCTGAAGCTGAAGCTGAGCGGATCAGGGCGGATGCCAACCGGCAGGCGAAGGAAACCATTGAAAAGGCTTTTACCGATGTCGAAGAAACAGGGCAAAAGTATTATCGCCTGAAGGAAATGGCTGAAGCTGAAGCGGAAAAGGTCAAGGAAGAGGCCAATCGGCAGGCGCAGGGAATTATCGAAATAGCCCGGAATGATGCCGAAGCTGAAGCTGAAAAGCGTAAGGAAGAGGCTGAGAATGAGGCCCGGCAGATACTGGAACGCATTCAGCAGGAAATAGAGGCGCAGGAAGGGGAGGAATACGAGCGCATCAAGGCATCGGCCGAAGAAGAGATCGAAAGGATAAGGGAAAACGCTGCCAGTGATGCCCAGGGTGTCCTTGAACAATCTCGTATGGATGCGCAAGCCGAGGCTGAACGGATCAGAGATGAGGCCAATCGGCAGGCTCAGGAATTGATCGAAGAAGCCAGAAGGGATGCTGAAGAGCAGGCCCGCGCGGAGGCTTCTCGAATCAGAGAAGAAGCCGAATCTGAAATAGAGCGATTAAGAGAAGGGGCCAATCGACAGGCCGAGGAAATACTGGAGCAATCACGGCGGGAAGCTGAAGCGAAGGCAGAAGAGGAATCCTCCCGCATCATACAGTCAGCGGAAGCTGAAGTACATCAGATCAGGGAAAAGGCCCACCGGGAAGCTCAGGAAATCGTCGGTAAGGCCTACAGTGATTCTGAAGATGTTGGCCGAGAGTATTCCGATCTCAGGGAGATGGCGGAAGCCGAAGCTGACCGGGTAAAAGAAGAGGCCAATCGGCAGGCGCAGGAAATAATTGAAAGGGCCCAGAATGACGCCGAAGCTGAAATCGAAAAATTAAAAGAAGAAGCCCGAATTCAGGCACAGGAGATCGTTGAGCAGGCTCGCAATGAGATGGTCACTGAAGAGGGCGAAGGCTACACCGATGCCACGGCCGAGGCGGAACGGATACTCGAAGAAGCTCGTCAACAAGCTGAGGAGATTCTTGAAAAAGCGCGGCAAACGGCTGAAGGGACAGAGGGTGAAGAATCTTCCCAGATTGCCGAGGAAGCTCAGGCCGATATCGAACAACTGAGGGAAGAGGCCAACCGGCAGGCCCAGGAAATAATTGAAAAGGCTCAGATGGATGCCAGGACCAGGGCAGAAGAAGAGACTGCCTGGATTAAGGCAAAGGCGGAAGCTGAGGCTGAACGGATACTGGAGGAAGCTCATCAGCAGGCTGAGGAAATCAGCGAGCGCGAAGCCAACGAACAGTTTGGGTCACTGGAGATGCTGGTCCAGAAGGCGAAGGAAGATGCCAGCGAACTGGCCCAAAGACTTGATCTGGCTCGCAAAGTCAATCAGGAAGCTGAGACTGAGGCAAAGAGGCTGAAAGAGGAAGCCCGAACGAAGGCGCAGGAAATCATCGAAAGGGCTCGTGCAAAGGCAGAGACGCTGGCCAGCGAGCAGGCTTCACGATTTGAGGCGGAATCTCACAAAGAAGCGGAAAGGATCAAGGAAGATGCCAATCGGGAGGCGCAGGAAATTATCGATCGGGCCCAAAGGGATGCTGAACTGAAGACTCGAGAAGAATCCCTGAGGATCACTGATGAAGCCCGTAAAGAATCGGAGAGAATCAAGGAAGAGGCTAGCCGTCAGGCCAGGGAGATAATTGAACGTTCACAGCGCGATGCCGAGTTTCGGACGAGAGATGAATCACTGAGAATTACCGGTGAGGCTCGTAAAGAAGTGGAGAGAATCAAAGAAGATGCTGAACGGGAAGCTCAGAGGATTATAGAGAAAGCTCGGAAGGATGCCGAATTCCGGACAAAAGGAGAATCGCTGCGAATTACCGGTGAGGCCCGCAAAGAATCGGAAAGAATAAAAGAAGAGGCCAACCGGGAAGCCAGAGAATATCTGGAAAAAGCTCAAAAGGATGCCAGAACCAGAGTTGAGATAGAATCGGAAAAACTGAAATCTGATGCCGAACGAAAAGCGAAGGAAATAATCGCTCAGGCGGAAGCCGAGGCGCAGAAGCTTATAAATAGAACCCGAAGGGCGGCTGAAGATGAGGCTGAGGCAAATGCTTCCCGGATTAAGAGGGAAGCCAGATCGGAAGCCGATAGACTGGTCGATGATGCCGAAAGGCGGGCCCAGCAGATAATTTCTACCGCGCGCAATGATGCTCAGGCAAGGGCCGGTGAAGAGCGGTCTCGAATTGTAGCGGAAGCCGAAACTGAGGCGCGGAGATTGAAGGAAGAAGCAGATCGCCAGTCCCGCGAAATTATCGAGAATGCCAAACGTGAAGCGGCAAACAAAGTGGAAGAGGAAGCTTCGCGAATCAAATCGGAAGCTCAAGCTGAATCTGAAAAACTGAAAGCCGAAGCTGAAAAGCAGGCTGAAGAGATAATTGCCAAAGCACAGGAGAAGGCCGGCACGATGGCGCCCGGTTCTCCTGCCGCGTTCATATCCGGTGGCGCATCGGATGCTGAAGCGAAGCGGTTGATCGAAGAGGCCCAGAGAGAAGCTCAAAGAATAATCGAAAGCGCGCGCCAGCAGGCGATATTTGAAGCCGGAAAGGCTACACCGGGTATTCCGGGCGATCTATTTGGTACCAATGACCAGCTTTCTCTCTTACGAGCACTTACTGATAGAATCACTGAAGATCCTCAGGAATTAGCTAAAAAACTGGAATTTGTCCAGAAGATTAAAGAGGATGCCAACCGCGAAGCAAAGGAAATTCTCGAAAAGGCCCGAAAAGAGGCGGAGGAAAGAGCCGAAGCGGAAATGGCACGGCTAAAAGCCGATGCTGATCTGCGAACTCAGGAAGTTTATCATAACGCCCGTCGTGAGGCCGAAGAGAAGGCTCGAGCAGAGATCGAAGGCTTGCGTGATAGCGCGTACGATAAGGCACAGGAGATTCTGGAGAAGGCTCGCGGAGATGCTACTAAAGAGGCGACTGAGGAAGTGGCCCGGATCAGGCAGAGCGCCAAGGATGAGGCTGAGAGAATCATAGCGGAAGCTTCACAAATCCGTAAACGGGCAGAAGAAGAAGTCCAGAATATCAAATCCCAGGCTGATGAAGCGGCTGGCAAGATTATTGAAAAAGCCGAGACAAAGGCTCAGCTTGAAATAGAAAAGATTCGGGAAGAAGCTCAACAGAAGGCTGATAAGATCATCGATGAAGCCTTAAAAGAAGCTGAACAAAAAGTTGGTCAGGAACCTTCCCGGTTAAGAGAAGAGGCCAGACTCGAATCCGAAAAGATAAAATCGGAAGCCAAGCTTCATGCTCAGGAAATCATTGATAACGCACGAGAGGAAGCTCATAAAAAAGCGGACGAAGTAGTCGTTCAAATCAGGCAGAATGCTGAAGCCGAAGCCGAGAGAATACGAGAGAAAAGTAACGAGCGAGCACAGGAGATACTGGATAAGGCTCGGAGTGACGCTAAACTTGAAGTAATCGAAGAAGCGGAGCGCATTCGGCAGAGATCTGAAGCGGAAGCTGAAAAAATCAAACAGGAAGCTAAGGAAGAAGTTGCCAGAATCCGTGCCAAATCCAACAAGGAAGTTGAAGCGGAGGTCCAGGAGGAAGCTTCCAGAATTCGAGGAGAGGCCCGTCTGGAAGTCACCCGGATCGTTGAAGAGGCTCAGGCTCGCGCCGAGCAAATTATTGATAACGCTCGTAAGGAATCAAAGATTGTAGCGGGCGAAGATTCCGAACGGATTAGGAAAGACGCCGAATTTGAGGCGGAAAAGATTAAACTTGAGGCAAGTAGACAGACAGAAGAGGTCCGCAGGAAAGCTGAGGCCGAGGTCAGGGAAAAGGCGGATGAGTTCAATGTCGAAGCGCGCTCGAAAGGTGGAATAGAAGCACAGAATATCCTGGAAGAGGCCAATAAGAAAGCAGATAAAATTGTTGATGAGGCTTTGAAGGAAGCTGAGGCAAAGGTCGGCCAGGAACCTTCACGGTTGCGAGAAGAAGCAAGGCGCGAGGCGGAAAAGGTTAAGTCCGAAGCCAAACTCCAGGCCCAGGAAATTCTGAATAATGCCCGAATAGAGGCCCATCAAAAAGCGGAGGAAGTGGCTTCCGAGGTCAGGCGAGCCGCCGAGGCCGAAGCAGAGAAGTTACGGGAAAGAAGTAATGAACAGGCCCAGGAGATCATCGATAATGCCAGAGCAGCAGCAAAGGCTGAGGCCGAAGAGGAAGCCGAGAGGGTCAAGCAGAAGGCTGAGCAGGAAGTAGTTCGTATTAAGGAATACAACGAAGAGGAAGCCAAGCGGATTCTCAGTAAGGCTCAGCGCGATGCCGAATCTCAGGCGGAAGAGATAATTCACAATGCCAAAACCCAAGCCCGGCAGGAATCCGAGAGGATCGTAAAAGAGGCAGATAGCAAAGTTGCCGAGATTTTGAATAAGGCACAGGCTGATGCCGAGGCCAGTAAGGAAGCAGTATATGCTCAGGCGAAAGAGGAAGCCGAAGCCGAGATAGTCGACCTTCAGGAAGAGGCCGATAGACAGGCTCTCGAGATCATCCAGTCGGCTGAGACTGAAGCACAGGCCAAGATCGAGGAAGAGATAGACAGACTTCGTGGTCAGGCCAGGTCCGATGCCGAAGAGGAAACTGCTCGAATCAGGCAAAAAGCTGAACGAGAAGCCCAGACTTTGCAAGAGGAAGCCCAGGCAGAAGTTGAGAGGATTCTCAATAAAGCGCAGAGCGAAGCTCAGCAAAAGGCTGAGGAAGCTGCTGCCAATATAAGGAAAGATGCGCGCGTAGAGGCCGATAAGTTGATCCGGGATGCCAATAAAGAGGCCCAGACCATTATCAGCAATGCGTATAAGCAAGCCGAAACAGATGCCAAAGAGAGGGCTTCCGAGATGTTGCAGGAAGCCAAACAGAAGGCACTGGAAATCCAGACCGATGCTGTCAACGAGGTAATGCAGTCCAAGATGGAGGCCAAGGAGGAGATCGAAAAGTATCTTGCTCAGGAAGTTACCGATGTAGCGGCAAAGGCCAGGGAAGAAGTCGAAAAATATCTCGGTGAGGTGGTAGACAAAACCAAAACTGAAGCCGAGTCGCTACGTTCTGCATTCCCTTCAATCTCCACTGATCAGGCCAATGAAGAAGCGTCCAGAATCATCAGGCAAGCGCAAGATGAGGCTATGAGGATTCGAAGCGAGGCGCATGCCTCAGCTCCGGTGGCGGGTGGAAGTCTAACCAGCGAGGAATCCGAGCGCATTCTCAAAGAGGCCAAAGAAGAGGCAGAGAGGCTTAAGCAGGAAGCCCAGGAAATACGCGATAATGCTGCGCTTTCAGCCGGGGATATCAATGTGGACGAGGAATCTGCCAGACTTCTCAAAGAGTCGAGAGAAGAAGCGGAGCGGATAAAGAAAGAAGCTGAGGAACTTCTCAATCAGGCGCAGGCTTCAGCCCCAGCGAGTGGCGGTTTTACCAGTGAAGAAGTGGAACAGATCAGGCAACAGGCCAAAGAGGAATCCGACAGGGCCATCCAAAGAGCTCAGGATGAGGCCTACAGGCTGAGGAAGGAAGCGGAAGAAATCCGGGCTGCGGCCGAGAAGGCAGCGCCGAAGAGCAAGTCCGAACAGGAAGTCGAGGAACTGCGCAAACAGATTCAGGAAGAAGCGAAGAAGATCCGTCAGCAGGCGATGGAAGAGGCCATGCGGATTCGAAATGAGGCGCAGACTTCAGCAGCAGCTTCGTCAGTTAACCTGAGCAACGAAGCGGTGGAGGAGATCATACGGCAGGCTGAAGCGGAAGCTGACCGGGTTAAGAAAGAGGCCATGGAGGATGCCCAGGAAATACGTGATAAGGCAATGATGTCAGGTCCGAGAGCCAGATCTGATGAGGAAATGGAGAGAATCAAAAAAGAAGCCTTGGAAGAGGCTGAGAGAATCAAACAGGAAGCTCAAGAAGCTCTCGACCGGGCAATGAATACGGTTGCGGGTGGCGGTGGCGATATCATCCAGATGAAGAAGGACGCTGAAGAAGAAATTCGGCGTTTGAAGGAAGATGCTAGGCAGCAGGCTCGGGAAATTCAGGAGAAGGCCCGCAGACGCGCTGAGGAAGAATACGAAGAAGAGCGCAACGAAATTCTGAAAGAGGCCAGAAGAGAGGCCCGCGAACTACGTGCCAGGGCACGGGCAGAGAGCGAGGCTGAGGCACAGCGGATGGCAGCAGAAATGATTGCGCAGGGTGGTTATCAGCAGGCAGCCGGTGTAGAAGGAGATGCTGAAGAGGAAGAGATCGAACTTGCTGAAGAAGTACCGCTGGAAGAGTACCTCGATGGCAAGGTGCAGATAAATATAGTCCCGCCCGTCAATCCCGGTCTTTTGTTGAAAATTACCCGGAGTTTGAAGAATGTTACCGGGGTCAGTATACTTCAGACCGCAGGATCGTGGGACAATGGAATAGCACTTGTTTTGTCACTGAGTGAGGCGGCCCCGGTGCTCAGTGTCCTGAAAAAATTGCGGGGTGTGGGAGATGTTAGTGTAACAGGAACCCAAGGCGACTCTCATCAGGGAGAAGGAAAAACATTGTTTGCCAGGGATGTCTCTCAGGGTGAAACTACCATGGTTTCCGTGGTGGCTGGTGAAAGGACTCTTGATGAGCAAGAGACAAGTGTGAGCGGGGAATCTGAAAAGGACAGGGAACTTGTGACAATCAAAGTGGAGAGTGGAGACGAGAGCGCTGCTTCGGCAGTGAGCGATAATCCCCCGGAGGTTGCAGAGGAACCTGCGGCTGTCAAGGAAGACAGTGAGTTCTTCTCAATAGGCGGCGGCGGTGACTTCGGTGGTCCTGAGGTTTTAGGTGGTTCTGAGGAAGATGATGAAATACAGTCGTCAAAACCTGCTGGCGCATCAAAAAGCACCAAAAAGGCAAAGTCGGGTGATCTTGACGACATGATGGATTCGGGAAGTATGAAGAAGGGTAAAAAGAGATAAAATTCAGGATAAAACAGGATAGTACGATGAGTAAAATTGGCGAAAGAGAGCTCGGCAGATTGCTGGAAGAGGCTGAAATAGTTACTGCTGAGAAGTACGAAGAACTTCTGGCCAAACAAAAAGAGAGCCAGAAGGATATCGAACAAATCCTTTCAGAGGAAGGTCTGATAACGCCGGATGAACTGGGACTTCTCACCAGCATGCAGCAGGAAGTCTCGTTTGTTGGACTCGGGGAATACAAAATAGAGCCGCGAGTATTGAAACTCATCCCGGTAGAGAAGGCTCGCGAACTCCACGTCATGCCTATAGGGATATTCAATGATGTTCTGGTAGTAGCTGTGGCGGACCCGACAGATGATCGTCTGATCGATGACCTCAAAGCCAAGGTTGGGATGCCTATCGATCCGGTGCAGGCCGATCCTGCCGAAATCGAAGAGTTTATAAGTCTTAACTATAAAACGGGCGGTGATATAGAAAAGGAAGTTAGTCATATTGCTATGACGCTTACGAGTGAAGCGAAGAAGCAAAGGATGGGTGGTGGTGAGGACCTGGCTGCCGATAGTCCAATTGCCCGTACTGTGGACATGCTTGTAGTTCAGGCGGCGAACGATAAAGCTTCCGATATTCATATCGAGCCCCAGGAAGACAGGCTGCGCATACGTTATCGCATAGACGGAATACTGCATGAAGTGATGTCATTGCCGCTGGATGTCCATCCTCCTCTGGTTTCCCGCATGAAGATCATGGCGGGGATGAACATCGCGGATCGGCGGCGGCCCCAAGACGGGCAGTTCTCCATCGAGGCCGATGGAAAACAGGTAGATGTGCGTGCTGCCACCACCGATACGGTTCACGGCGAGAAGATGGTGCTGCGGCTGCTGGATAAATCGGTAGCTCTGCTGAGCCTGACGGAGCTTGGTTTCCTGCCCCACGATCTTCAGAGGTTTGAAAAACTTCTCCATGCTCCGCATGGAATGATCCTGCTCTCCGGCCCTACCGGTTCCGGTAAGACCACTACCCTGTATTCCGCTCTGGGCCAGCTCAACCGGGACGAGCGCAATATTATGACTATCGAGGACCCGGTGGAATACCATTTCAATGATATAAGCCAGATACAGACAAACGTGCAGGCCGGTATGACATTCGCCGGTGGCTTGAAAGCCCTGATGAGGCTTGACCCGGACGTCATTCTGGTTGGTGAGATTCGGGATGATGAAACTGCCGGGATTGCCATTCAGGCTGCTCTTACCGGGCATCTGGTGCTCTCTTCCATCCATGCCAACGATGCCGTCGGGGTGGTTTACCGGTTGATGGACCTTAAGGTGGAACCATTCCTTATTGCCTCATCGCTCTTGGGAGTGGTGGCTCAAAGGATGGTGCGGCGCGTTTGCACGCATTGTAAGAAAGCGATGCCGGCTCCCCCTGCGGAAAGAGAGATATATGAGAAGGAACTCAAGGAAAAACGTAAGGAGTTCTTCTATGGCAAGGGGTGCAGTATTTGCGCTAACACCGGCTATCGGGGGCGTACCGGTGTGCATGAACTGCTGACGGTTACCGAGGAGATGAGGCGGTTGATACTGAGCAACGCTAACTCCACTGAAATCAAAGCCCAGGCTGTTAAGGATGGAATGGTCCCGATGTGGCGCAATGCCATGCTCAAAGTAAAACAGGGCACTACCACTCCTTACGAGGCGTTGCGAAACGTCGCTTCTATCTCCGATATCTAGTGTTTCCTCACATATGAAATACCATTTTCCGGACTTGATCCGGAATCCATCATCCCCGGCCTATCTGGATTCCCGCGTGCCCGTCGTCTGATGAAACCCTGAAGGGTAAATTCCACCCAGTCGCCGAATTACAAAGGAACCTCCGATCAGCTATCTCTGATACCTGGCACCTCGTCAATCTGCAAAATACCAGTACGCATTTTTTTACCCTCACCTCAACCCTTTCCCCGTGAGGCGAAACATAGGAGCAAGGTTTGAAACCTGCCTCTACCCGGGTCACCGGCAAAAAAACACCACCCGATGAAGGGTGGTGTTTTTTTGCAAGTTTCCGAAACAATTGTGCAAGATATGATCTGATATTACAGAAGATCCCTGATGTTATCGTGAGGATCAATATCGGTAAAGCCCGCTACCTTGCCGTCCGCAAACACACAATACCAGTTATTAAAAGTATTAGCATTGGTGAAATCTGAGAGAGGTTGAGCAGTGCCAGGGCTACCACTTAACGCAATCAGAGAATCAACAGTTTGCGTGCAATCACCAAATACAGCAGCACCGACAGTACAATCTGAGCTGTTCGCCCAGTCAATTCTAGCGTCACCTGAAAGGTCACGAATCGGGGTATCTGGAGCGGCCATCATTGCAGCTACCGCCAATTCCACATTGGCCAGCTCGGTCTGCGCCGATTCCTCTTCACCCGAACCGATGAACTGTGTCACCGCCGGGATTACCACTGCTGCCAAGATACCCAGAATGGCGATCACTACCAGCAACTCGATCAGGGTAAAGCCTTTTTCTCCTCTGTGTAAGTTTTTCATCTTTCTTTCCTCCTTTTTAAATTTTGGTTTTCTCCAGGTCATTTGTGTTTTCCCCTGCTTGATTTGCGCTCCCTTTTGCATCACCCCCCTTTTTGTGAGATTTCTTTACTTGTTAACCCCACCCCACCCCGCAACCCTGCTGTTTAATCTCTTAATGAGAAGCCCTTATCGGGATTGTGTAAAGTATACACCGCAAATCAAGATTTGTCAAGGGTTTTTGTAAACGATTGTTACTTAATGCGTTTTTCCCTGTTTTTCACCCCCCTTTCATTGCCGCTTTTACTAGTGAGCAGGATTCAGTATACACATTGGTGACAGGTTTGTCAAGAGTTTCTGGGGCACTGAAAAATAAACTTCTGCTATCTTTACATTATTTTTATTGGCAACAGCTTCGGGGGCTAAAGGTGATCTGCCACAAGGCGAGCGTCTTGCCCTTTGGCTCCGGGCAGGGAACTGGAACCGAAATGACAAAAACAATGTGAACTTGAGATTCAGCGGATTGACACAGGGTAGTCTGGCCAAATATAATGATTGTTTGGCGTGGGTTTTTAAGCTTACACGCAAAAAATATTTCGTCAGGAGGAATAAATAATGGATTTAGGAGTAGCTGGAAAAACCGCTATCGTGACCGGTGGTGGTTCCAATATCGGGCGGGCGATATCTATAACCCTGGCTGGTGCCGGTATGAATGTGGTGATCGCCGATATCATGGAAGATGCCGCAAAAAAAGTGGCCGATAAAATTGTTGCCGATGGCGGCAAGGCCAGCGTAATTAAAACCGATGTGACGAGCTTCGATTCGGTGCAGGCGATGGTCGATAAAGCCATCGCGGACAATGGTGGCGTTGATGTACTGGTGAACAACGTTGGGTGGACCTACGACAGGTTCTTCCTTGATAAGCCGCTCGAGGAGTTTGATAAGGAAATCGCGCTCAATCTCAAGAGCAATATCTATTGCAACCGGGCTATCCTGCCTCATTTCATTGAGAGGAAAGCAGGGAAGGTAGTAAACATTTCCTCCGATGCAGGCCGCATGGGTGAATTCCGGGAAGCTGTTTATGGTGCTTGCAAAGCCGGTGTTATCGCTCTTTCCAAATCACTTACTCGCGAATACAGCCGCAACAATATCAATTTCAACTGCATCTGCCCCGGCGCTACCATCCCGATGAGCGATGATGAAGTCAGCAGCATCAGCATTTTCTCAGAGGAAGGTTTTGGTAAAGGCATTACCCAGGAGAAGATTCCTGATGAGCAGCGGGCCAAAATGTCCAAAGCTTATCCGATTGGCCGGATGGGCACCAACATCGATATTGCCAAGGCTGTTCTGTTCTATGCTTCCACTCTTTCTGACTATATCACCGGTCAGACCTTGAGTGTCAGCGGTGGCTACAGCATGGTTGACTAAAAGATAGAACTCATACCCTTAAAAGTGAAAAGGCAGGAACGTTGAAGTTCCTGCCTTTTTTATGGCGAGTGAGGCTCACGGCCTTAAATGCATCAGCATCAGCCGCCGGTTCGGCCATATTCCTGAAGGAGTTCCAGGTATTCGGTGGCGGTATCCGATTCTGATACATCCGCACTGCCACAGTAAGGACACCTGATTTCAAAATCGGGTTTGCAAGAGGACTTAATTTCCTCGAAATTGAACTTGCACTGGTTGCATTCGTATCCCTGCAGTCCCATCTTCCGTTATCTCCTCATGAGTTTGGTGATTCCGTTGTGTCCATAATTTCGAGATGCAAATCATGCAGTTGCTCTGCGGAAACAACATCCGGCGAGCTGGTCATCAAATCCTGGGCTGTTTTGGTCTTGGGGAAGGCAATGACTTCCCGGATGTTTTCTTCACCGGCCAGCAGCATCAGGAAGCGATCAATACCGGGCGCAATACCGCCGTGCGGAGGGGCGCCAAATTCCAGCGCTTCCAGCAGATGGGCAAAGAGCTCACGAATCTCTTCCTCCTGATAACCCAGCATCTTGAAAATCTTGAGTTGCAGATCGCTGTTGTGAATCCTGATCGATCCGCTGGAAAGCTCGAATCCATTGCAGACAAAGTCGTAATGTCTGGCCCTTACTTTGCCGGGTTCGGTATCGAGCAGGGATATATCTTCTGCCTGTGGCGCTGTGAAGGGATGGTGCATCGAATCCCAGCCCTCGCGCTCCGGGTTCCACTCAAAGAGAGGATAATCCTGGATGAAAGCGAAAACCATCCGGTTGGGATCGGCGAGCCCGAGCCGGTTGCCTATTTCTACCCGCAGCGCACCCAGAGCCGTATTGACAGTGCCTTCCTGATCGGCTCCGATAAGAAGCAGATCGCCCATCTTTGCGTTCAGGCGCTCGGCTATAGCCTTTATCTGTTCGATGGTGAAGAATTTAGTAACCTGGGAACGTACCTGTTCAAGGGTGAGGCTGGCCACCGATTGTTCGGTCTCCCCTTCCAGAGCGATAGTAACCAGTCCCTTTGCCCCGCGTTCCCTGACGAATTCTACCAGTTTATCCTGCTGCTTGCGGGAGTAACCGGCGCATCCGGTTGCGGCGAAACCCTTCACGATCCCGCCACCGGCAACAGCATTTTTGAAGACGCTGAATTCGGAATCGGCTGCCAGATCGGAAATATCGGCCAGTTCCAGCCCAAAACGGAGATCTGGTTTATCGTTGCCGTAGCGGGCCATCGAGTCGGCGTAGGAGAGTCGGAGGAACGGTTTGGCGATTCTAATTTCCGGCTTGATCTCCTCCATAATTCCAGTGAAGAGCGATTCCATCAGTTCGAGAATGTCCTCCTCTTCCACAAAGCTCATCTCGATATCCAGTTGGGTGAACTCCGGCTGGCGGTCGGCGCGCTGGTCTTCATCACGAAAACATCGGGCGATCTGGAAGTATTTTTCAAATCCGGAGATCATCAGAAGCTGCTTGAGTTGCTGCGGCGATTGCGGCAGGGCGTAGAATTTGCCGGGATAAAGCCGGCTGGGAACCAGGTAATCGCGCGCGCCTTCGGGCGTACTCTTGAGCAGGATGGGGGTTTCGATCTCCAGAAATCCTCTGGCGTCGAGGAAATCGCGCATGAACTTAATTACCCGGTGGCGGAGAATTATGTTTTGCTGCATCCGGGGACGGCGCAGATCGAGGTACCGGTATTTCAGCCGGATGTTTTCATCGGTCTCAGCTTCGTCGCTAAAAATGAAGGGCATGGGTTTGGAGGTATTTAATATCTCTGCCTGTTTGGCGATGAGTTCGATTTCCCCGGTGAGCATATCCGGATTTGTCATGCCTTCAGGGCGCTTCGCGATTTCACCGGACACCCGGATTACATATTCCGCCCGCATTTGTTCGGCGACCTTGCATGCCTGTGGGTTTGCCTGGGGATCGAAATTGACCTGCAGAAGTCCATCGCGGTCGCGCAAGTCGATGAATATCAGCCCGCCGAGGTTGCGCTGGCGATTTACCCAGCCGGAAACGGTAACGGTCTGCCCGACCCGACTGGCATTTAGTTCATTACAATTGTGGGTTCTGTATTTATTTGACATCGCATTTGATTATATCGGAAGGTGCGCTTCCTTGGCAATTGGAGCAGCCTGAGCACGGCCATGAATGAAAGCTGGTCTGAGGTCAGCCAAATTAAAACTCGATATTGTTGGGAGTTCGGGGGAAGGGGATAACATCCCTGATGTTGGTTATCCCGGTAAAGAACATCAGCAGGCGCTCGAAACCGAGGCCGAAACCGCTGTGCGGAACGCCCCCGTATTTTCTGGAATCAAGATACCACCAGTAATCCTCCAGTGGGAGTCCCATCTCCTTCATTCTCGCTTCAAGCCTGTCGAGCCTTTCTTCCCGCTGGCTCCCGCCGATGATTTCTCCTACGCGGGGCACGAGCACATCCATGGCTGCCACAGTCCGGCCGTCATCGTTTTGTCTCATGTAAAAGGGTTTGATATTTTTTGGGTAGTTATAGACGGTGACAGGTTTTTTAAAGTGTTTTTCCGTTAAGTAGCGCTCATGTTCGGACTGAAGGTCCTTCCCGAAACTGATTTCATACTCGAATTTCTCTTTTGAATTGGCGAGAATCTCAACCGCTTCTTCGTAACTGACCCGCTCAAAATCAGAGGAAATAACATTATCGATTGTATCGGGAAGTGTCTTATCCACAAACTTGGTGAAAAGCTCAATATCCTCGGCGCAATTTTGCTCAACAGCTTCTGCCAGATATTTCAGCATTTCTTCGGCAATATCCATATTCCCTTCGAGATTGCAGAAAGCCATTTCGGGTTCGATCATCCAGAATTCCGCTGCGTGCCTCGATGTGTTGGAATTCTCGGCGCGGAACGTAGGGCCGAAGGTATAGACATCACCAAGCGCCAGGGCGAACAACTCCGCTTCCAGTTGACCTGAGACTGTCAATCCTGTTTCCTTCCCGAAAAAATCAGCCGAATAATCGGGTTTCCCTTCAATGCGGGGGACATTTTCCAGATCAAGGGTTGTCACCCTGAAAAGCTCGCCCGCTCCTTCGCAATCGGAACCTGTCAATATTGGAGTGTGGATGTATTTGAAACCCTTAGACCTGAAAAACTTGTGGATGGCAAACGCAAGTTCAGACCTGATTCTGAAGGCTGCGCCGTACTTGTTGGTTCTCGGCCGCAGGTGGGCGATGCTCCTCAGGTATTCATCGCTGTGGCGTTTTTTCTGAAGGGGATAGTCCTCGGGGGCAACGCTGATTATTTCGATATTCTTCGCTTGAATCTCCCATTTTTGCCCCTGACCGGGCGATTCAACCAGTTTGCCTGCAACCGCCACCGCTGACCCGGTGGTAAGCCGGGCAACATTATCGTAATTTTTCAGGGAACTTTCAGCGATAACCTGAATATTCTTCAAACATGATCCGTCATTCACCTCGATGAACGAAAATCCCGTTGAATCGCGTTTCGTCCTGACCCATCCTTTGATGAGAACTTCGTCAACTGCCGTATCGAAACGCAGGATTTCATTGATTTTTGTGCGTTCAGTCATCTGTCACCTGTCTTTTCGGGCATACATGATTTGCTGAATATTCTAAATTGGGTAGACTGGAGCATCGGCCAGTCACTCCAGAACGTGTATGTTTTTCTTTGAGCAGATATCCTTTAGGGCTTTTGGCCACACGGTTACGGTAACCTCTCCAATGTGAGCAGTGCGCAGCAGGTACATATAGGTGCGAGCCTGGCCAATGCCGCCGCCTATGCTCAGCGGTATTTCATTGTTGAGAACTGCCTGGTGGTAAGGGTGTTTGAGGAAATCTTCCTGCCCGGTCAGTTTCAACTGAATTTGCAGCGTTTCGCTGTTAACCCGTATTCCCATCGAAGTCAGTTCGTGGCGCCGTTTGGTCACCGGATTCCATACCAGAATATCACCATTCAAGCCGTAATACTGCTCGCCGTTTTTGGTGATAGTTGCAGTTACCCAGTCGTCATAATCCGCAGCGCGCAACTCGTGGGGGTACCCGTCCTTCAATGTCTGGCCAATGCCGATGATGAAAACCGCCGGGGCTTTTTCCTGAATGACACGGTTTTCCCGTTCCTTGCGGGGCAGATCCGGGTACATATCAAGGATTTCTTCGGCGTGGAGGAATACTATATCCTCGGGGAAATCGGGGTACTTATCTGTCTTGAGGGCAGGATACATTTCCTGCGCCATCTTCCCCGCCCCATAGATCACTTTCCAGAGTTTCCTGACAATATCCTTGAGGAAATCAAGATTACGGTCTTTTTCAGTGATAGCCAGTTCCCAGTCCCACTGGTCAACATATGCGCTGTGGTCATGATCCAAAAAGTAATCTTTACGCACCGCCCGCATATCGGTGCAGATACCTTCCCCGGGTTTACAGTCAAACTGTTTCAGAGCCATGCGTTTCCACTTGGTAGCAGCCTGAACCACCTCGGCCTGAATACGAGGCTCGATGCCAAGCCCGCAGGGAAACCCTACCGGCGTTCGCGAACCGTCGCGATCGAGGTAATCATTCAATCCACTGTCTCTATCAACGATCAGAGGAACCTGAACCATTTGAATATTGAGTTTTTTTGACAGGTTTTCCTCGATGTAATTCTTCAGTGCGTAAACGGCCTTCATTCGGTCCATGGGGGAAAGCAACGCCTCGTAGTCATCGGGCAGTATCTTTTCTACTTCCTCATAGGTGCTGATTCCGGGCCCGGCCAGGTCTGCCTTTTTGTCTGCCATAGTAAGCTCCCGCTAAAATTTTCTTTGGTTATTATATCCTTAAGCTTGGGGTAATCACAACTTCCCCCTAGTTGACTTATGAACTGATGCTGCGGTAACCTTTGGATATCATGAAAAGCAGGCTTGCTTTTTGGCTTGTTCTTTTTCTTATCATTATTGTCGCCGGGTGCGCTGGAGTGGACGGTGGTGAGGATAGTCCTGCGCTGTCAACTCCTGGAGATGAAGTGTTTTTTGATAATGGAGATGATTTTTTTATTGCTGTGCATTGTAAGCCGGGCGCGGTGCCGGTATCAACGGAATATGCGGCACGCAACTGGCCTGCGCTAACCGACCTGGTGAAATCGGCCGATGAGCACCACATGAAACTGACCCTGCTCTTCAATCCTCAATGGGTAATGTATATCCTTGAAGATGGAGCGCGGCTGGAACTTGTCCGACGATGGGAAGCGAACGGCCATGAGCCTGGTTTGTACCATCATGGGCCGAGCATGAATGACTGGAACGGTTACACAAATCAGGAAAAACATTTTGGTTCGCACAAATTCATGGGAACGATTCGAGAGATGATGGTTCTGATAAACCGGCTCCCTGCATCCGGGCAGATGAACACTGCGTGTGTGAATTCGGTAGATCAGGAGTTCGACTTTCCTCAAGGGGTTATCTACGAAATCAGCGGCGTATCGGATAAGCTCGAAGATCTGTGGAGCACTCCGACAGAGTTCACCAGTAACGGGCAGGATGTTTTGAGGCTCACCTGTGCGAATTATGCTGCCCGAGGGAGTGAAGTTGACATCGATCTCGAGGAGATGAAGCAGTTACTGGATGAAAATGACGGTGATGAAGTGATGGGCATTACCTTCCATGCGTTTGAGTATGCCGATAACGCTATACCCTTTGATGCCCTCTTCGAGCTGCTCGATGAGAGAGGGATTCACGCCAAATCCGTTTCCGTGATTATGGAAGCGCTCTGATAGGGTTCCCCGCTTTTTCTTTTGACACCTCACTCCAAAACCTGCTAATCTTTGACTTGGTGCGCGAATTAAACGGAGGGATTTGACAATTGGCCAAAGGAATACCAGAACCGGTAACCATGGAAAAACTCGTCTCGCTGAGTAAACGGCGGGGATTTATTTTTCAGTCCAGTGAAATTTATGGCGGACTTTCATCCTGCTGGGACTACGGACCGCTGGGAGTTGAACTCAAAAACAATGTCAAAACTGCCTGGTGGCAGTCCGTGGTGCGTGAACGGGATGATATGGTTGGACTGGATTCATCTATTCTGATGCACCCCGATATCTGGGTGGCCAGCGGACATGTGGGTACTTTTGCTGATCCGCTGGTTGATTGCAAAAGTTGCAGGCAGCGTTTCAGGGCTGATGATCTGGAAAATGATGTTTGCCCCGAATGCGGTGGCGAACTTACCGAATCCCGAATGTTCAACCTGATGTTCAAAACTAATATGGGGCCGCTTGAGGATGCAGGGGCTCAGGTTTACCTGCGTCCGGAGACGGCACAGGGCATCTTCGTCAACTTTCAAAATGTGGTTACCTCTACTCGAAAAAAACTCCCCTTCGGGATTGCTCAAGTTGGCAAGGCTTTTCGCAACGAAATAACGCCGGGCAATTTCACCTTTCGCACTCGTGAGTTTGAACAGATGGAGATCGAGTATTTTGTAAAACCCGGCACCGATGATGAATGGTTCGAGCACTGGGTTCAACAGCGTTTTGATTGGTATCTGGCCCTGGGAATCAAAAAAGAAAACCTGCGCCTGCGGCCTCATGATCCCGATGAGCTGGCACACTATGCCCGGGGCTGTACCGATGTTGAGTATCTTTTCCCTATCGGCTGGTCGGAACTGGAGGGGATCGCCAATCGCACCGATTTCGATCTTACTCAGCATGCCGAACACAGCAGTCAGAGCCTGAGCTATTTCGATGAGCAGTCCAAAGAGCATTACGTTCCTTATGTGATCGAACCTTCGGCAGGGGCGGATCGTGCCACGCTTGCTTTCCTGGCCGATGCCTATGCGGAGGAACTCGATGAAAAGGACGATATCCGGGTGGTGCTGCATTTCCATCCCAAACTGGCCCCGATTAAGGTAGCGGTGCTGCCGTTGAGCAAAAAGGAAACGCTTATCCCTCTGGCGAAGGAAACCATCTACGCCGATCTGCGCAAGGACTTCATGGTTCAGTACGATGAAGTACAGAGCATTGGCAAGCGATATCGAAGGCAGGATGAGATCGGCACGCCATTTTGCGTGACCGTTGATTTTGATTCGCTGGAGGATAACCGGGTTACCATTAGAGATCGGGATTCGCAGCGGCAAATCCGGGTTCCGGTTGCCCATCTCAAAGGCTGCCTTAATGCCAAGCTGGCCGGAGAGCCGTTCGAGGTTCTGCCGTCCGGTGGAAGCTACCAGCTGGGATTTGATTAGGTGGTAGACATGCCTCGGGTAGCCATTACCGAAATTAGTCCCAATAACCTCAAAGATGTTCTCACCGACTGGGGTGAAGCAGCGTACCGTGCCAAACAAATCCTCGACTGGGTTTACTGCAAGCCGGTAACGGATTTTTCCTCCATGAGCAATCTCTCCCCTGCTTTGCGCGAACGGCTGGATTCGGAATTCGTTTTCCAATCGTTGCAGCCTGTTACCGAAGTGAAATCCCGTGATGGCAAAACTTTCAAGGTTCTGTTCCGTCTCCACGATGGGCATACTGTTGAATCCGTTTTGATGCTCTATAACAAGCGAAAAACCGTTTGCGTCTCTTCGCAGGTGGGTTGTGCTTTCGGGTGTCCTCTGTGTGCCACCGGTGCCAGTGGATTCGAACGCAATCTCACTCCGGGGGAAATCATCGATCAGGTACTCTTTTTTTCCCGTCGGCTTAAAGCACATAATCAGGCGGTGAGCAATGTGGTTTTCATGGGTATGGGGGAACCGCTGGTCAATTTCGAAGTTGTGTGGCAGGCAATCGAAAACCTGACTGATCCCAAATTGCTGGGGATTGGGGCCAGGCATATTACTATCTCCACCAGCGGGATTGCGCCAGGAATCAGGAAGTTGAGCAAAAAGAATCTGCAGGTGGGGCTGGCTGTTTCTCTGCATGCCTCCAATGATAAGCTGCGCGATAAACTGGTGCCCCCTAACAAAATGTATCCGCTGGAAATGCTTCTTTCTGCCTGCCGTGATTATGTGAATGCAACCAATCGTCGCATCAGTTTTGAGTATGCGCTCATCAGGGATGTCAACGATTCGACCCAACTCGCCATCGAACTGGCCAATCTGCTGCGGGGGCTGAACTGCTTTGTCAATATTATCCCTGTCAATCCTGCTGAGCACACTGATTTCATCCCTCCTCCCAAAGCAAAAGTCCAGCATTTCAGTGATATGCTGGCGCGCCACCATGTGGCCAATACCGTGAGGATGCGAAGGGGCTCTGACATAGATGCCGGCTGTGGCCAGTTGCGCTCACGGATGCAGAATACCCTCTAACCCCCCTGTTAAATTTAGGTGCCCGCACTAATCCTAAATGGGTGATACCCCTCTCGAAGGGACTCTTGTCTCACTGTTATCATGGATTTACATTCACTTTTAACATAGTGGCCCTGATGTTATCGGGGTTGTATGGGGAGAAAAGCGGATAGTGCCGAAGACCTTTCGAGCCAAGATCATTCTGCAAATGCTGCTCATAAGCCTGATCCCTCTATTGATCATGGTAGTGGTGGTATATGCGGTGGCGTTGAATTCACAGGAATTTGCCAGCGAAAGCATAGACGATAGCCGGGATACCTTGCAGCAGGAAACCGTTGGCGTTAACAAGGCCGGTCTGGCCTGGCTTCTCTCCTATGATATGGAAACCTGGATAGCTCAGCGGATTGAAAACGTCAGGTCATGGGCACGCGATGGGGCAGTAATAAATGCGGCAAAAGAAGAGGCGGACAGCACTTCAGCGCGCCTGTTTCTGGGTGATGAGATTGTTGGCAAGCCGGATTTCGCGGATGCGTATATCGTCAGTTTAACAGGTGATCTCGTGACCCGGGAGATTAGTTATGCCCAGCCGGATATCGAATCGGATGGGGCCTCATGGCGTCTGGGTAAAGAGCAAGGCTTGTATGTTGGTGATTTGTATATGCCTGAAGATGGGTTTTCCAATGTTTTTAGTATGGATATCGCAGTATTGGTGAATGATTTAATTACCGGTGACCCTCTGGGGGTGCTGGTTGGGGTGGTGAAGGTTCATCCTGCTTCTCTGGGGCAGGAGTTCGAAGTAAAAGTCGTGGACCATAGGATAATGGTTTTTGATCGTAGCGGCATGATCGTTGTCAATACGGACAGCGATAATCGTTTTCTTGAAGAGAACCCGGTTTGGGCCGATGCTGAACAGCAGGTACTGGACAGGATTACCGATGATGCTGTGATCATTGAGCCGAATTATGTCATCAGTGATGATGTGGTGGCCGGATACGCCCGCGCCACCAATGATTCGGTCGATCTGAGGATTCCCGGCTTCGATGGTCTGGGATGGACGGTGATGGTAGAGCAGGATGCGGATACGGCTTTTGCGGCCCTCGAAAGTATGGAACAACTGGAAAAGGACCTTGATTATAACACCCGCAGCGCGCTTTTCATGAGTATTGTGATTTTCGCCGCTGTCGCTATTTCTGTGCTCGGGCTGGCATTCTGGATTAGCCGCATATTCACGAAGCCTATCTTGAAGCTGCAACAGGGCGTTCAGGAGGTCATGGAAGGAAATCTGGATCATCGCATTAACCTTGATAGATCTGATGAATTGGGGAAGCTTTCCAGCGCATTCGATGAAATGGCTGTTAACCTGCAACAGTCACAGCGTAAGTTGCAGCGCTATGCCGGGCAACTGGAAGGCATGGTACGCCATAGAACCGCTGAGCTCGAGCGGAGCGAGGAAAAACTACGGTTGATGTTTGAATCCATCCGCGAGTTGATGTGTGTCACTGATCCGTTGGGGACTGTTATGGAAGCAAATCAGGCGGCGCTTGATTTGACTGGCTATAGCAGGGATGAATTCATTGGGATGAATATTGCCGAACTCCTGGCGGAAAGCCAGCGCGATGAACTTATAACCATTATGATGCAGAACCTGGCTGAAGGTGAAGCCACGGTAAATTTGCAATGTGCTTTCAAAATTGCGGATGGCAGCGAAATTGAGATGGAGTCCAGTTCCAGTGTGTTGCATGATCGTTCCGGGAAGTCTCTGGGCTTTATCACTGTAGCCCGGGATATCACCGAACGCAAACGGATGGAGGAAGAACTCAGGGAGAGTGAGAAGCGTTACCGTCTACTGGCTGATAACGCTGCTGATGTCATATTCACCCTGGATATGGATTTCAATTATACGTATGTGAGCCCTTCAGTCGAGCGCATGCGTGGCTTTACGCCTGAAGAACTGGCAGGGTTGAGCGTAGAGCAAACGATGACTCCTGATTCTTTTGAAATCGCCGCGAAGCTGCTTGCCGAAGAAATTGAGATTGAAAAACAGGAGGATAAGAACCTACACAGGATGCGCACTCTGGAACTGGAACTGTATGGCAGGAACGGTTCCACAATCTGGGCTGAGGTAAGCGTTACTTTCCTCCGGGAGGAAGATGGCAAGGCAATCGAAATCATGGGGGTGGCCCGCGATATCACCGAGCGCAAGCAGATGGAAAATGCGCTGCAAGAATCGGAGGAGAAACTGCGTTCTATATTTGAGTGCATCCCGGATGGCATAACCGTTACGGATGTGGAAGGCAATGGTATAGATGTAAATCCGGCCCTGTTGCGCATATTAGGCTTTGGCAGTAAAGAGGAAGCGCTCAGCCGGAAAGGGCTGGAATCCGTAGTCCAAAAGGATCGAGCCCGAGTTGTGGAAGATACTTTAGTGGCTATGGAATCTCCCCAGGGAGCGAAAGAATATACGTTTGTGAGGGCTGACGGGAGTGAGTTTGAAGGTGAGGCAATCGGGTCTGTGCTGAAGGACAGTTCCGGGAAACCGACAGGGTTCATCAGCGTTATCAGAGATATAACCGAACGCAAGCGGGCGGAAGAAGAATTGCAAAAACTAGCCCTCATTATTAAGCATAGCAGTGAACTTGTAAACCTGTCTTTACCTGATGGAAAGATGGTTTTTCTTAACGAAGCTGGCAGCAGAATGCTTGGCATAAATCCCGATGAAGTAGAGCAAACAAATATTATGGAAGTCATCCCTGATCGTTTCAAAGAGATGGCGCAAGATGAGCTTTTACCATCGTTGGTTAACAACGGTTCATGGGAGGGTGATTTACAGTATCTCAATCTCAAAACTGGTGAAATAACCGATGTGTATGCAATAACGTTCAGTATAAAGGACCAGGATACTGGACAATTGTTATATCTGGCTAATGTATCATCGGACATCACCGAACGCAAACGGATTGAGCAAGAACTCAAGAAGAACGAAGAGAAGTTCCGGGCAATTTTTGAAAACACTCTGGATGAGATCATCCTGCTGGATAAAAACGGCATCATACTCGATAGGAACGTGAAGGGTGAAAACATCATTGGGTACACACTCGAAGAAGTGCAGGGCAGAAATTTTGCCGATTTCGGATTCTCGATGTCGGAAGAACAGATGGTGTCGATGCTCCGATCATTCAATAAGGCGGAACTTGGCGAGGGCGGACGTGGGTTGATAGACCTGGAATTGAAACACAAGAATGGTAAGACGATACTGGCTCAGGCCAGCTTGAGTTTCATAAAGAAAAACGGTGAGTTTGAAGGGCTCATCTGTGTTTTGAGAGATATAACCGAAAGCAAGCGGATGGAGGAAGAGATCAAGGAGAGCGAGGCAGGGCTGAGGCAGGCGCAGCAGATTGCCCATGTGGGCAGCTGGGAGTTGAACCTGAGAGATGGATCCTTCTTCATGTCGGAGGAAATGAGGCACATATACGGCCTCGAAGAAAACGATTCCTATTCCAGCTTTCAGGAGATCACAGAGCGGGTCATTCATCCTGATGACAGAGAGATAGTTTCCAAAGCAATCCAGGATGTGGCTGAAGGTATCTTGAATCCAATAACCTTCAGGATCGTCAGGCCGAACGGTGAACTCCGGTGGATAACATCAGTACCGCCCTCTGTGAAGCATCAGGACGAAGGTGATAACTCGCTGACGATTATAGGAGTGGTCCAGGACATCACCGAGCGCAAGCAGGCGGAGGAGGAGTTGCGGGAAAGTGAAGAGAAGTTCCGTGGGGTTGTGGAGCAGGCTAATGACATAATCTGTATTGTGCAGGAAGGCTTAGTCAGGTATATCAACCAGCGAGCGTTGGATATCCTCGGCTACAGCCCGGAAGAAATGGTGGATACGATAGTCTCCGATTACATTCATCCGGATGCAGTGGAGAGCATTATGTCACTCTACGCCGAGACTCATGAAGAAACAGCAGAAGCAAGCATGCTCGAAACTGCCCTTTTGTGCAAGGATGGGAGACGGGTAGAGGCTGAAATAAATGTCAGCATAATTCAATATGAAAGTAAGAACGCAGACCTTGTAATAATTCGTGATATCACCGAGCGCAAACGGGCGGCGGACGCTCTACGTGAGAGTGAAGAGAAGTTCCGTATGATATTTGATCTTTCCCCGGAAGCGATTGTGCTGATAGACCCGAATGGCAATTTCCTGAATATGAATGGCAGGCTGCTTGACTGGCTTAGTTACGATCCGTCAGAAGTGATAGGGGTAAACTTGGCTGATATCCCGTTTTTCACCGTTGAGGGCAAAACTACTGTCATAGATAACTTTATGCGGCGAATGAATGGAGAAGAGGTCGGGCCGTATGAGCTCGATTTCCTGGCCAAAAGTGGAGAGATTCGTATCGGGCTAATAACAGCGCAACCACTTGAGGACGATGAAGGAAAGCTAATGTATGACCTGGTGATAGTATCAGATATCACCGAGCGCAAACGGGTAGAGGAAGAACTGCATAAACTGCTGGCCGATCTGGCGCGTTCCAATGAAGAACTGCAGCAGTTTGCCTACATAGCTTCCCATGATTTGCAGGAGCCGCTCCGAATGATATCGAGCTATACTCAGCTCCTGGCGAGGCGCTATAAAGGGATTCTCGATACCGAAGCTGACGACTTCATTAATTACGCTGTCGATGGCGCTGCGAGAATGCAGGCAATGATCAATGCCCTGCTGGATTATTCACGGGTAGGTACCCGCGGCAAGCAGTTTGAACCGGTCGATAGTGAAACTGTCTTCGAAAATGCTCTTTACAATCTGGAGATACTGATTGAGGAAAATGAGGCGGTGGTGACCCATGATCCGCTGCCGCCTGTCGTGGCCGATAAAACCCAGATAGGCCAGCTTCTGCAAAATCTGATTGGGAATGCCATCAAGTTTCATGATGAAGAACTGCCCCGCATCCATGTTTCTTCTGTTCGGCAGGGAGAAGAATGGATTTTCTCCGTTAGCGATAACGGCATCGGTATTGAATCGCAGTACGCCGACCGTATTTTTGAAATTTTCCAGCGTTTGCATACCAAAGCGGAATATCCCGGCACAGGGATCGGCCTTTCGGTTTGCCGGAAGATAGTAGAACG
>CAZJQZ010000008.1:0-33349 GCA_964548045.1 uncultured Dehalococcoidia bacterium
ACTCTTAATTGAGCCTTTGAGGGTTGCATTGCGCGAATAGGGATGTTACAAAGGAAACAGCCCATGAAACAGTTGAAATTGCCAATCGAGTGGATTCACTGCCATCACTACCAGAATTGTGATGCACCACTGTGTCCAGAAGATGTAAACGTGAAGCAATGCATCTGGTTTCCGGGGGAACCAATCTGCCGATTGAAAAATGCCCCCGAATGGGTAGCCAAGCAGCGCAAAATTGCCCGGTTGAAAAGCATTGATCGGGAAAAGTATTTCACCGTCAGAATACTCGAAAGAATCGAAGAGATCACTTCAGATGTGGAAGGCGCAGATCCGGAATTGTTCGAAGGCGAAAAAGCGTGGCTGGCCAGAAAGTCGCGGGCCGCAAACACCGGAAAAACAAAACCGCCGCCACGACGGAAAAAACCGGCCGATGAGTCCGGAAACTATATGCTGTTCTAAAAGACATCTCAACTCCTGTTCAGATCTTTTTTCTTCTGTTTCGCAAATCTAAATTTCCATGCCTCGAATGTTTAATAGCCTTTGGGGGTTTACATCATAGACAAACCTACAGTTATGTGATACACCATATTATGAGCGCTTCGCTCAAAGTAACTCTAGCCGTGGTGCGCCAAAAGGAATTGAAGTGAAACCGGAAATCAAGGGCCATTTCAGAGAATTGTTTGAGAATATGAGTAGCGGTGCTGCTATCTTTTCCGCTGTGGATGATGGAACCGATTTTATCCTCACGGATTTCAATTGGGCCGGTGAACTGATCGAGAGGAAGCGGAAAGAGGAAGTAATCGGTGAAAAACTGACCGGGGTTTTCCCGGAATTCAGCAATGCTGGACTCCTTGATATTCTGCATAGGGTATGGGCCAATGGAGCCCCTGAATACAGGCTTATTTCTTTCACCGGAGCTGATGGTGAGAAAACGTGGCGGGAAAACCACATTTTTAAATTGTCTTCCGGTGAAGTGGTGAATATCTATAACGACGTCACTACGACCAAAAAGATTGAGGAAGCGCTGAGGGAATCCGAGGAAAAGTATCGGATTATGGTTGAAGATTCAAATGATTTGCCGTATGCCGTGAATGAAAAAGGTATTTTGACATACATCGGCCCACAGTCCAAACGATACGGTTACCTCCCTGAGGAGATTATTTCCAGATCATTCCTGGAATTTGTTGTGCCCGAAGATCAAGAAAGAATCTCTCAAAACTTCTTGACATCGATGACAACCGGCGAAGAATTGCTGGCTCAATTCAGGTTGTTTGATAAATCGGGCAATATATACTGGTTTGAAGATCACGGCAGAGTGCAGCGGGATGAATCCGGCAACATTGACGGGTTGTCCGGAATATTACGAGAAATCTCCGGACGAAAAAAGGAAGAAGAAGCACGGCAGCTAAGCGAACACAACTATAAAGTTCTCTTTGAGAGCACCACGGACGGTTTATTCGTATTTGATGCGGAAACTATGCGCGTGGTTATTAGCAATAAAACTGCCGCTCAATTCTTTGGTTTTGATTTCCCTGAGGATACAATCGGCGTTAACCCACTCGATTACGTTCATCCGGATGACCAGGATCGTATCACCCGAATCATAGTCGAAGACCTGTTTGAAAAAGACCTTCGAGAGCTGAACGAACTTCGCGGAATTACAAAGGAAGGACGAGAAGTCTGGGTGGAAGCAGTTGGTACTCCAATTGAATATGAAGGCAAAATGGCTGGGCTGGTTGCACTCAGGGACATTACTAATCGTAAGTCCATAGAACAGGCACTAAAATCGAGCGAAGAAAAATTCAGAATAATTTTTGAAAACGCCAAAGACGAAATAATCTATTTTGATCGATTCGGTACGGTCGTTGATAGAAATATGAAGGGTGAAGACATATTAGGTCTCCGCTATGAAGATATCATAGGAAAGAAGATCAGCGAGCTTAATTTCACCATGCCGAAAGATCAGTTGGAAAAAATGACCCGGATGTTTGATAAATCAGTCAGCGGAGAAATAGTACAGGGATTAATAGAACTGGAGATGTTTCACAAAAATGGGAGTACCGTTTTTATAGAGGCCAGCGTAAGCCATCTCAAAAAAGATGACGATGCTACTGAAGGCATTCTGATAATTCTGCGTGATATCACTGAACGCAAGCGGGCCAGTGAAGAGATCGTCCAGCTAAACCGAGAATTGAACGCATTGAACACAATTACACAATCAGTAAGTCAGTTCATTGATCTGGATGAGATACTTACCAACGCGCTGGACAAAATGCTTGAACTGATGGAAATCAAACACGGTGCTGTTGCCCTTTTGGATGAAAACGGAAATCACTTGATGTTGAATATTGTTCGAGGTATAAGTGAGGAGCAACTGGAGATGCTCCCGCAGGCTGAGATTGAAAAAAGCGAGATGGAAGGCGCAGCACTAACAGGAGAGCCTGTTTTCATAGAGGATTTGAGCGCTGCTATCAGAGATGATCAGGATATTGCCAGTCAACTGATTTCAGAGAATCGCTTGAAATCAGCAATGTTTGTACCTCTCAAAGCAAGGGGCCAGACCCTCGGAGTTATAGCAGCAGCAACTCAGGGCAACCGCATATTCACTGATGCGGAAAAAGAGATACTGACAACAATCGGCCACGCAATCAGCACCGCCATTGAAAATGCCCGTCTGAACGAAGCAATGTCCCGAACCAGAGAGATGGAGGAAACCGACCGCCTGAGAGCTGCCTTCCTGGCCAGTATTTCTCATGAGATTCGCACTCCGCTGACTTCTATAAAGGGCCTTTCCAGTACACTTGTCCAGCCGGACGTAAAATGGGATAGCGAAACACAGAAAGAATTCCTTATAACAATTGACCATGAATCGAACAGGTTATTGCGGATTGTTGAGGACATGCTGGATATGTCAATGATTGAAGCCGGGGCAATGAAACTTGCTCAGGATGTGGCTAATATTCGAAGCATCATCAGCGGGACCAAGGGCTTGATTGAAAATCTCGCCAGTGACCATCATCTTGAAGTGATATTGCCTGATGAATCGCCGCCGGTTTTCGTCGACGAAATTCGCATCGGACAGGTGATTACCAACCTCATACAGAACGCTGCTGCATATTCCCCGGAGGGAACGCAGATTACCCTCGAAGCACAAGTGTCCGCAGATAAGATGATTATCAGCGTTACCGATGAAGGTGAAGGCATTCCATCGGAGTATTCGGAGCAGGTATTTGATCGCTTCTATCGGCTGGAGGAAAATACAAAACGAAGGAAATCAGGCACCGGTCTGGGGCTGGCAATCTGTAAGGGCATTGTAGAGGCGCATGGTGGTGCCATCTGGTTTGAAAGTACTCAGGGGCAGGGAACCAGATTCATCTTCACCCACCCAATAGCAAAGCAGGGGCAGGTTTAAAACCTGCCCCTACAATCAATCTAACGGTTTTATCGGTTATATTTCTAGTTCCAATTTGCCTTGAACCAGCCGCCTATATCCATTGCTTCCGGTGATCCTACCATGATTTCCCAGTCCGGCAGTTCATCTTCCAGTTCACCCTTGAGTATAGCCACTTTCCCGGGAAGAATCAGCTTTTTGTGGTTAACTTTGGAAGCTGCATCTGTTTCCTTAGCCGTCTTGGCAATCCTCTCCGCGTCAAATTTTCCTGCGGACCAAGCTGTAAGCACTGAAAGCCCCTCGGTATCGCAAACCATCAGCCATGAAGGAATACCACTGGACTCAAGCTCTCCAGCAATGGTGAAATAGGTAAGAGAGAAGTTGGTAGTAACACAGAACGGACTGTCCGCCGTGGGCTCTCCAACTTGGTAAACGCCAGATTCCAGTTGAATAGGTTTTTGCGGGTCTGTGAATATGTTGAGCCTGAGTGTAATGAGCGGATAAATAATAGCAGGATCAAACGTATCAAGTACGACAATGCCGCCATATTTAGCTACGTACTGTGCCGCAAGCATAGCCTCTTCATCCAGAGAAGTTGCATTTTCCCCTGGGAAAGTGATGGTGGGGAAACCCATCTGGTGGAATTGTTTCTTAATTGCCAGCCGACGCATTTGCGTGAGAGCAACGAGCGAATCTCCAAAACCGCGAGTTCCCGGATCAAGAACGAGATCCTCTAATCCGGCATTAGTTGCTTTCTCAGAAAGCTCCGTTAACTCATCAATCCCTTCGCCACGAATTCCCAGCGGTACAGCTTTGCTTTTGGCCAGTTCGATCATCTGATCGATGTTATCCTTGTTGGCACCATAAATAACAGGTTTGCCGTCAGCCGCTTTTTCCAAAGCTGCGCTCATGGCAGCAGGATCAGTGGAAATCAAGATGATTGGCAAATCGGTTTTCCCCATGACCGCTTCGACGCAAGCGGCAAATTTGCCGGCATCGCCAGAATCGTTCTGAATCGCAATACCGTCCATGCCAAAAGTCATACCAACACGATCCGCCGAGTAGCTACTGGCAGCCTCCACGGTCTTGGCAACTTCATCATCTGATTGAGTATCCCGGACTCTGACAACCAGAGCTGCCGGGTTGAAAAAGGTCTTCTCATGACGGAACATAACCGTCTCTCCACCGACGGTTTTTTGCTTCTCACCTGCGCCGAATTTAACAGCTTTCATTGGAGGACGGGAAGCTGCAGCAAGTGCCTCCTTAGCTTCATCACTGACGTAGGGACACTTGGAAAGCTCGGCCAAACCCTGAGCCAGCTTCATGGCAAACGCCAGACAGGTAGGAAAGCCGCACTCTTTGCAATTGGTCTGCGGCAAATACTTGTAAATTTGAATTCCAGTTAAAGCCATCGCTTCCTCTCCTTATCCATTCAGTTTGTTGATAGTGGCTTTGATTACCTCTACCGCCCGGGGGTGACTCATGACGAGTAAATCCGATCCACTCTCAAGGCAGGCCAAGGATGTCATCTCTTCCCAAACCACCGACCTTGTTTCCAGATTGCCCCAGGCATCAGGCACACCCTCAGCAGCTTTTGCCTCTTTCTGCCGCCAGCTCTCAGGGCCGGCATGATTAAGTATGGGCGTCTGGCACATGGTATCACCCATGAAGGCAGCCAGCCGTACTCGCTCGTTGATCGAATAGCCATATTCAATGCCGTAACCCAGTGCGCCCGTATCAGGATCCATTATAATCGACTCAAGCGGCACCCCAATCTCAGAAATCATCACATTGAGTTGCTTGGCCAGATTGATATCCAGCGGGGTTTTGGCAATAGCTATGTGCCCGTCAGCCATGCACAATGCCGCAATTGTCTTATAATTTTTTTCCTCGCAATTGCCCATCGCTATGCGCTGCCCCTTGGCCACATCCGAAACTGCCTTCATGACTTCATTATCTTTTTCAGCCACACCAGGACCTAACACGATAACAGGCACATCAACTGCGGATAGAACTTTATCCGTTGCAGCTTTGGCTTCATCTGCCCCCGTGTCTCCTGATTCCGGATGAGCGCTTGCAAGCCGCAGACAAACGATGTCAGCCCCGAACTCCACTGCTTTCTTCGCCCAGGTGCCCGGGTCTTTAACAGCATCGCCCCAGGCAGAGAGCAAAACCGGGGAAGCTCCGGTGGGCTCGATATCCTGTATTTCAATTGCTATTTTGGTTGGGTTGGGGTTAACACCTTCAAACCCAAGAAACGGGAGGGTCACCTCTCCACCCAACACAACTTCCTTGCGGCCCCCGCCGCCAATCTTTACTTCCTTAACTTTACCGGTCCATTTTTCTATCGGGATTTCTACAGCCATTCATGGCCTCCTATCTATCGAAATGAAGTATTTATCTACATCATCGGGTCCATTGACAATGCAGGGTGTCCCTTCTCAGTAACGTAAGCTACCATACCATCCGAATCCTGGGCGATGTCACCATCGCAAATCTTGTCGATGAAATCAGGTTCGCCAATTTTCTCACACACTACCTTTAACTCTTCGGCAAATTCCTCTTTCAGATTCTTGGACATCCAGACCACCCGCTTGAATCCACCATCTGCCGAAATGAACTTATCGCTGAGAATATATGTCTTGCCTAGCCCCATCATTCCTGGAGTTTGCATTCCACCACCCATGACACCCATCAACTGGGTGAAAGTCATGCCGGATGGGGTACTGCTGTAATCATCACGTGATACGATCATTACTCCATTAGCCTCAGGAACGATCGACATCACACATTCACAGCAACCACAGGTTGTCATCGGAGCATCCATAAGCGAATAGATGGTAAATCTCTCAATCGACTGCTGTGAGTTGTTGTACACAAAATCATTGACACCCTGCCATTCGCCCATATCTGCTGATATCATTGAACCTTTAGGTACCGGCTGATTTGCTCCGGTAGGGGTTATCTCATAAGCAGCCTTGCAGTCCAGCCAGCTATACGCGCCGCAGAGCCCTACGCGCTCGGGATTGATTACGCAAACATGTGTAGGCGCAAACGACTGACACAACGTGCAACTGTAGAAAACATCAACAGAGTCATCGCTCATACCGGCCACGCGCTCATTTCTTTCTTTATACACAGCGCGAGCTTCTTCCATAAGCTCATCCACTTTTGCCTGTTCGGTATAGAATGTAACCTGCACCTTGTCAATTATGGCTCCAAAATGATTGTGGAAATTGGCGTGGATGATTTCACCAATATCTTTAAGCCTGACACCTCTGTCCACAGCATTCTGGTTAATACGAATCCAGGTAATATCCCTCTGTCCCTGGTGCTGAATACCCTCAGCTCCATTGCAGAAATGATGTATCTGGCGTTCCAGTACTCCTTCAAAGTCCTTCTGCATTTTGCGTCCGGCCACATCAATTACAATGCCCAGCGGGAGTTTATCCGGAGGAGATTGAACGGTATCGAGATCAGGCCCAATCACTTCGAACTTGTGATCCTCGATTTCGTCAAGGTCTTTCATTCGGAGCCATTCGAAACAGGTTCCATTCTTACCGCCCATCTCGCTGCGGAGATTTGCTTTGCGGACGACCTCGCCCTCGAAGGCGGGACCGTAAGCTACCGGGATATCAACCTTGGTGATCTTGATTTTGATGCCACGAACCTCGATGCACTTCTCGACGAGGCGCTCGGCGCGCTCATCATCGTCCTTACCCGGGATGTCATCGAAAGGCATGCTGATGACGTGCTCATATTGGGTAATACCAACCGGCATGATATTGGGAATTAAAGTATCGGCAACTACGGGGAAACCGTAATTAATCGCGCCAGCGGCGGTTGCGTACTTGAGATCGTCGACAGGCCCCAGTGCCAGTGCAAAGGCAAAAGCACGGAATTTGTTATAAAGCAGGTTCTTGCGAGAATCGCCGGGATCATAACCCCCAAAGCTTATAGCGGCACGTGTTGCATAACCACCCGCATAAATAGTGGACTCAGTAGTACTGCCAAAGGGGATGGTGAATGAGTCATATCCCAACTCGACACCCTGGTTAAGGGCCTGCTTGGTCAGGGTATTCCCGTTTGAGTTACCTGACATGAAGAGCAGGATACCCTTGGACTGGAACTCACGAACTATCTTTCTACCGATATCATCGTTCTTGGCAGCTCCAAGAACTGCAGCAAAGCCCGGCATTGAGCCGTCCACCATCGCCACCCCCCAGGAGCGGACTTGCGGGTCATCAACGGGACCATTCCACTGATACCCATCCTCGCCCACCTCGGGTTGGAGCCCTTTAGCATACTCGATACCCATGATCCCTTCTTCTGCAAAGAAAGTTGCCATTCCAGCATCCAGTGTTTCGCCAAGGTAAGGCAACCACAGGTTGGCAGTTGGCTCCGGTGGGAGTGCCGCTTTGCAATAATCTACGACCCATCCCAAGTCACTGATCTTTTCAACTTTGTGACCGAGGATTCCGTAAATCACCGGCAAATAATAGACTGTATTTGGAAACGCGATTGGAGCATCCGGGCCGGGGTCTTTCATAGCCTCGTTGTACATTTGCTCAAAGCGACCGACCACATCATGAGCACCTCTGATTGCTGAAGTTGCGATAAATCTGGACATATCTCTCCTTCTTTAACGATTTATGTATTTCTGGATTTTCGCCCTAATACTTGCGGAAATCTCCTGACATCTGGGCATCTAGGGGATTGGTTGCACTCATCTTAGCGGCGCCAACAAATCCGGGGCTGCCAGCCCACTGTGCCGGCCTCTCAGTAAGTTCAGCGAACCCGATTGCCAGCAAAGCTTTTTTGACTTCTTCCATCTTGGCATCGTCGACTTCTGTCTTGACCACTGTCCCGCCAATTGAAACACCCATTTTATAGAATCCCAATTTCTGTTCCGAAAGGCCCATAGAATCCAGCTCACTTTCGCTGCCTTTCTCAATCACCGAAACCTCACATCCCATACCCTTAAGATCAGCCACAGCCTTCTCTGTGTCTTCCGGCTTCCTGAAGAGTTTTGTTACTGTTGCCACGCTCTATCCTCCTAATCGACTTTTAAGGGATTTTCCCTGCTTAACCATGAATGTGGAATATTTGCTTGCAAGAAACGCACCCAAACAACTATTTTAGCTTTGTTGCAAATAGAAGTCAACCTTAGTTATCACTTGAATTCAATTTGCTGTCCCAAAATAGCAACTTTCCCCCGTTTCAGTTCCCTGATGTTAGATTTTAAGGGAAAATCGTGAACCATGATACAAATTTTCGTGTTCATGCAAAGATTACTGGGATCGATATTGTTCGAGGACATCATCGGGGAAATCGGCATTGGTGAACACCTGCTGAACATCATCGATATCTTCCAGTTTATCGATCAGCTTGAGTGTCTGCATAGCGGTTTTATCATCCAGTTCAGCCATGTTCTGGGGAACCAGCGTGACCTCCGCGGAAGATACGGTCAATCCGCCTTCTTCGAGTGATTTCCTGACTGCCTCCAGATCTTCGGGTTTGGTATGAATTTCAATTACTCCGTCTTCTACTTTGACATCCTCGGCGCCGGCATCAATGGCGGCAAGTTCTATTTCTTCGGGATCATTTTCAGTTTCAATTGCAATCAAACCCTCTTTATTGAATACCCAGGTAACGCAGCCAACCTCTCCCATACTGGCATTGTTTTTGGTAAAAATGCTGCGAACCTCGGATACGGTACGGTTGCGATTATCAGTGACAATCTGCAAAAGCATGGCAGCGCCACCCGGACTGTAACCTTCCAGTGTCATTTCTTCAAGCGCGCCAGCCGCATTCTCCCCGGTGCCCCGTTTGATGGCCCGGTCAATATTATCAACGGGCATGTTGTTATCTTTGGCTTTCTGAACCGCAAGACGCAGCGATGAATTTGCATCAGGGTCACCGCCTCCGCTGCGAGCAGCAATGGTGATTTCACGGCCTAACCTGGTAAAGAGCTGGCCTCTCTTTGCATCAGCCGCACCCTTGGCACGTTTGATTGTGGACCATTTAGAATGACCGGACATTTAACAACCCTGCCTAGTTTCTCTCAGCAACAGTTTTCTGGACATAATCGACAATAGTTGCGGTTGTTGTCCCCGGACCAAATGTAGCCTTGATGCCTATCTTCTCCATAGCAGCCTGGTCATCTTCGGGAATGATGCCACCGGCAATTACCGTAACATCACCCAAATCTCGCTTTTTAAGCTCCGCCATAATAAGCGGGAAGAGTTCCGTATGTGCCCCGGAAAGGATACTCAACCCCACAACATCCACATCTTCCTGCAATGCAGCTTCGGCGATCATTTCGGGGGTTTGCCGGATTCCAGTGTAAATGACCTCCATTCCGGCATCACGAAATGCACGGGCTACCACCTTGGCTCCCCGGTCATGGCCATCCAATCCGGGTTTGGCTACAAGTACTCTAATATTAGACATGGGCAAAATGCCTCCTTTTGTGATTGCTAAACCTTCTGGGCAAGCTCAAGAAGAACTCCGTGGACGGATTTGGGATGGACGAAACCAATCTTTCCTGCCAGTCCGCTTCGCCCCTGCTTGTCGATGAGCTTTGCGCCCTTTTCCTCAAGCCGTTTGAGTTCCGCATCGGTATCGTCAACTTCGATGGCGATATGATGGATTCCCTCTCCTTTGGACTCCAGAAACTTGGCAACTCCGGTATCTGGTCTTATCGGCTGGATAAATTCAATCTCAGTGTCCCCGATAGGAATCAAGGCAGCCTTGACACCCTGATCGGGTATTTCCTCGATTTTGGATGGTTTCAAATCGAAGAGTGTCTCAAATGACTTAATTGCTTCATCGAGGTTTCTCACTGCCACAGCCACGTGGTCAATTCGTTTAATCATTATTCCCCCTGATTAAATACCCTGTTTTTTTCTTAGCACCCATAGCTGAATATACAATAATTCGGGTAAAGGTGTCAATTCCAGCCAGCCCATTTCCCTCACGTGATTGCTGTGTTACAATGACTACGTCGTAGTTATGGGCCTATAGCAAATCAGGCAACATTTGAACTGGAGAGCCAGCCATGGAACATGTTATTCTGCATCGCACCCCCAAACTCAAGAAACCGGTCATGCTGGCAGCCTGGCCTGGCGTCAGTGATGTGGCCCTGGAAGTGGCTGCCTACCTTGTTGACAAGATGGAGGGCAAAGAGTTTGCGGCACTTGATCCTATGGACTTCTTCACACCTGTTGGGATTCAGGTACAGGAAAATGTGGTCCAAGTTCCGGTATTCCCGGAAAATAAATTCTATTTGATAAAAACCCCGAAGGGTAAAAGTGATGTGATTGTATTCTCCGGCGAATCCCAGCCGGACCGCAATCATTACGATCTTGCCAGAGCAGTGCTGGATGTGGCCGAGAGATTCAAGGTCAAGAGGATTTACACCTGCGCCGCCGCTATGGTCCAGCACAGTGTGCAAAAATCACGTGTTCTGGCAGCCGCAACGGATGCCAAATTGATAACAGAACTCAAACAGTACAACATTACGCTGGTGGGCAATTTCCAGATTAGAGGACTCAACGGCCTGCTGCTGGGAGCAGCCAGGGAAAGAGGCATGGAGGGTATCTGCATTCTGGGCGAAACCCCTCAATATGCTGCCGAGATGCCCAATCCCATAGCTTCTTACGCGGTGCTCGGAGCGCTATCACAAATATTCGGGCTGAACCTCGACCTCTCCGATATAGCCAAAGATGCAAAGCAGATGGCCGAAGAAATGAAAATGCTCTCCCAGGAGTTCATGACCAAGTATATCAACCACTTCACGCAACCGATATGGGAACGCAATCCCAGAGATGAATTTGAGACCGATGATGATGACGAGGGTGATGATTACATGGGAGAAGATAATTAGCACCGAGGAGGTGGAGAATGGCTAGATCACCGGGTGGGCCGGGAAACGAGATGTCCTGGGAAGAAATATGGGAAAGGCTAACCGGGAAAGCCAAAGGGGTAGGGCAAAAACCGGGAAGGAATTTGCCATGGTTGTGGATTCTGATAGGAGCAGCAGTCGTGATCTGGCTGCTGACCGGAATTTACACCGTTGGGCCAGGAGAAGAAGGGGTGGTGAAAAGATTCGGGGAACATGTGAGCACCACCGGACCCGGACTTCACTATCACCTCCCGTCTCCATTTGAAACGGTCAACCGGGTCAGTATTGAGGAGATCCGAACTGCTGAAATCGGGTTTCGAACAACTGGAAATGAGCAATATCAAATGGTTGATAAAGAATCACACATGTTGACTGGCGATGAGAATATCGTTGAAGCTCAGGTAGTAGTGCAGTTCAAGGTCAGAGATTCCGCTGCTTATTTGTTTAATGTGATGGACCCCGAACAGGTCCTCCACAATGCTACAGAGGTTGCCCTGAGAAGCGCGGTCGGAGACCATACCATCGACTTCGTAATGATCGAAGGCCGAAGCACGGTTCAGACCGAAGTCATGACATACCTGCAACAATTGCTCGATGATTACGGATCGGGCTTGCTGGTAACCACGTTGAAACTGCAATACGCCGGCCCGCCCAGTGAAGTGAAAGACGCTTTTGATGAGGTGGTGCGGGCACGAGAGGATAAACAAAAGGTGGTTCGTGAAGCGGAAGGCTATGCCGCCGACCGTGTTCCCATGTCAAGGGGAGAAGCAGAAAAGATGGTGCTTGAGGCTACAGCCTACAGGGAAGAGCGGGCGCTCAAAGCCGAGGGTGATGCGGCTAAGTTCCTCCAGGTTTTGAGGGAACATGAAGTGCCGGCAGCATTTCAGGTGCTGGCAGAAGACGGTGTTTCAAAGGCAAGTGACGTGTTGATGCAAATTGAAGCAGTTGAAGAGGTTATTGCCGAAGTGGTAATAGCCGGGTCTTCGCAATTCACTTTCCTGGGAGATCAACAGCTTACAGCCACAACGAGAGATAAACTCTACGAAATTCTCTCCGGACTTGGCGCTACTGCCGGAATCGCCAATGCCAGCGACCTGACCGGACAGAATTTGATCGATGCTTTAGCCAATCTAAATTTGGCAGATGAATTCCTCCTGGCCTATGATGAGGCGATAAGTTTGACACAGGAAAGGCTATACCTGGAAACAATGGAGAGCGTTCTTACAAATACCGAAAAGTTCATCATTGATCCCAGCGCCGGAGGCGATCTGGAGCCATTCCTGCCATTAAAGGAACTCACCGGATTTTCCGGTGCAGCAGCAGTGCCTGCCATATCCGATCAAACCGGGGAGGCAAGCCAATGAGAAAAACAGTAATTATCGCAGCCATTGGGATATTCCTCCTGATCGTGATTTTGCAGTGCTTTTACACTGTGGACGAGACTGAGCAGGTAATAATCCTGCAAATGGGAGAATACATGAAGACGGTTGACAGCCCCGGCATCCACGCCAAACTCCCATTTATTCAATCAGCCAAGAGCCTCGATAAGCGAGTGCTTATGAGCGATGCTCCTCCCACATCTTACCTCACGCTGGATAAGAAAAACCTTGAGGTTGATCATGTAACCCGCTGGCGGATCATCGAGCCCGATACTTTCTACAAGAGCATCGGCAGCAATGAGGCTAATGCACTGCAAAGACTCAATGCCATTGTCGTCTCCGAATTGAGGGACGAACTGGCTTCCTTCACTTTAGTAGACATAATATCTACGCAGCGAGAATCAATAATGGAAGAGGTAAGCGAACGGACTGCCCTGAAAGCCACTGAGTTCGGGATAGAAGTCATTGATGTCCGGGTCAAGCGAGCCGATTTACCGAAGGAAGTGCAATCAAATGTTTTTGACCGGATGAAGGCTGAGCGTGAGAGGGAGGCCAAGAAGTACCGGGCTGAGGGTGAAGAGCAGGCCCTCAAAACCAGAGCGGAAGCCGATAGAGAGGCAATAGTTATTCTGGCCGAAGCCTACCGACAAGAGCAGTTACTAAAAGGTGAAGGCGATGCGCTTGCTACAGCCATCTATGCCGCTGCTTATGCACAGGGCCCACAATTCTACAGTCTTCTGAGAACACTCGAAGCCTATACCTCTATTATGGATAGCGAAACCACCCTAGTGCTCAGCACGGAATCCGATCTGTTCAAATATCTTTCCAGTTCCGAACAGCAATAAATAAAAACAGTAGGGGCACGTTGCAACGTGCCCCTACTTTACCCTGATTTGCAAGTACAAATCGCCCGGCTGTATTCCCGGTTCACCCATTCCGCTAAGCCTGATCTTCTTTCCGGAGGCAATCCCCACAGGCACGAATACCTCAATGGTTTTTGTTTTGTTCCCCCGTTTGTAGCGGACTCTCTTTTTGCATCCATCAGCCGATTCTGCTGCCGAGATCTTCAAATCTTTATGGATATCTTCCCCACGCGGAGGCAGATCGAGATCAATTGCCAAAACCTTACGGAGCGCATATTTGCTCAATTTGCCGATTGCCTTGCCTATCAGCCTTTCAGCAAAACTGGGTTTGCTTCCTGCTATCAAATTATCGGAAATGCGCGATTGCGGATTGCGTGCTCCGGCATTACCACGTCTGTAGTAATCCTGCCTGACACCACCAGGCCCACGGTAATAATAGTGAAATTCTCCTGCCCCTCCCCAGGAATCACCTCCTGAAAACATCTGATCGAAGAATCTCTTATCAAATCGGAGACCCATCTGGGAAAACATTCGTTCGAGATCGGCAAATACCTGCCGGGCCATTGCCGGATCAAAAAAAGTATCGTTAAAAGAATACGAACCGGCTCGGTCAGGCCGCTGGCTGTCTCCAAATCCCGCACCGGCATAGCCGCCTCTCCGGTAAGCATCGTACTTTTGCCTTCGGGCCGAATCGCAGAGGACGCTGTATGCCTCATTAATCTCCTTGAATTTCTCTCCGGCTTCGATTTCGTTCCCCGGATTTCTATCAGGATGATACTGAAAAGCCAGTTGGCGAAAAGCACTTTTAATCTCATCATCTCTGGCATCTTTAGGAACACCGAGGATTTCGTAATAATCTTTCATACGGAAATCATGATAGCAACAACCTTACCGGTTCACAAGAAGGCATTGCAATTGACCAGCCAGGAAACAGCTTGCTATAATGCGAGCGTGATTGTTGACTTCCATACCCACATCGTGCCCCCTGATTTGAAAGAACGCCGGGATGAATTGATTCGGGAAGACCAGTGTCTCGGGGCTCTCTTTTCCGATCCCGCTGCCAAAATGGCCACCGCCGAAGAATTGATCGCAAGCATGGATAGTGACGGCATCGACGTGTCCGTTGCCACTAACATGGGCTGGTCAAGTCTGGAGCTTTGTCGGGAAACAAACGATTATTTAATGGAATCCGTTGCCCGTTATCCCGATAGACTGGTCGGGTTTGGAATGATCGATCCCCGGTGGGAAGACGCTCCCGCCGAAATCGAGCGATGTGCTGACGGCGGGCTTCGCGGCATCGGTGAGTTGATGCCTCATTTGCAGGGATACGATCTGGGAGATAAGGATTTAATGCAGCCGGTGGTCGAAGCAACCGAAAAGCACAACATGATAATTCTAACCCATTCCTCGGAACCGGTGGGCCATGTTTATCCCGGAAAAGGCAACGTCCATCCCGAAATGCTCTACCGGTTCATCACCAATTTCCCCAGACAACGCATCGTCTGCGCCCACTGGGGAGG
Organism: uncultured Dehalococcoidia bacterium; assembly: GCA_964548045.1. GTDB lineage: Bacteria > Chloroflexota > Dehalococcoidia > SZUA-161 > SpSt-899 > JBGLNL01. The sequence goes on from CAZJQZ010000008.1 coordinate 15,057, forward strand.
CGGACTTCCTTTTTACGCCCTGATGCCGGAGGTGGGACGAGCTTTCGAAAACGTCTGGTTCGATACGGCGGCATCTCCCTTCCTTTATAAATACGATATCTTCCCGCGAGCAGTCGAAATTGTCGGGGTTGAAAAAATACTTTTCGGCAGCGATTTCCCCCTTATTACGCAGAAGCGGATAATCACCGGATTGGATGAGCGAACCAGTCTTTCGGAAGAAGTCAAAGAACGCATTCTGGGGGGGAATGCCTCCGCGCTACTGGGACTCGGCTGATGGGAAAAGTGCGAGCCTTTATTGCCATCGAGCTGCCCACGGAAGTCAAATCAAGTTTGTCTGGCCTAATTGAAAACCTTCGCCCGGGCCGGGAACGAGCCGTGAAATGGGTTAATCCAAAGAGCATCCATCTAACACTGAAATTCCTGGGAGATATCCCGGAAAGACAATTGGTTGACATAACATCGGCATTGGCTGGCGCAACGGAAGGGTTAACATATTTCGATCTGAAGCTGGAAGGGATTGGTGCTTTCCCCGGTCTGAAAGCACCCCGCGTGGTCTGGGCAGGCATTGGTGGTGATATATCAAAACTGATGAAGCTCCAAAAACAGGTTGAACAATCTCTGGTTCCGCTGGGTTTTACGCCGGAAAAGAGAGAGTTCTCTGCTCATCTTACACTGGGTCGGGTCCGTGAAAATGCCACTCATTTGGAACGTGCCGACCTCGGTTTGGCGCTTGGGAAGCTGACACCCGAGAATGCATCACCTTTCACCGTCAGCCGGGTCAGTCTGATGCAAAGCACGCTCACCCATAGCGGTGCCATATACAATCAACTGGCGAGCATTGCTCTTGACAAGAATAAGAAAAACATGATAAATTGAGATTAGCACTCCCTCGCAGGGAGTGCTAATAATAAAAACCATTAAGATGACCGGGAGGTAAATCCCTAATGCCAATCTATGAGTATCAGTGCACCGCGTGCAACCATAAATTCGAGGAAAGGCAGGGTTTTGATGCAGAGCCCATTTGCGCCTGTCCTGAGTGTCATAATGAGGCCCGCCGGTTATTTCGGCCCGCCCCGATCATATTCAAGGGAAGCGGTTTCTATGTGACTGATTACAACTCGAAGCAGCCTTCCGCTAATAGTAATGGTGATGGATCTGGCAATACTGAGTCTAAATCGGAAACCACAGCTTCAACGCAGACAGCGGAAGCATCAAAATCAGCAACTGAACAATGAAGGCCCTCCTTCAACGAGTTTCTCAAGCCTCGGTCAGCGTCGACGGAAACACCGTCGGTCGGATTGGTCCGGGGCTTGTGGTATTTATTGGGGTAGGAACTGAAGATTCCGAAGACGACGCCCGATATCTGGCCGATAAAATTATCGGCTTGCGAATATTTTCCGACGAAGAAGGCAAGTTCAATCTCTCCATTCAGGATATCGGTGGCGAAGTTCTGGTGATCAGCCAGTTTACTCTGATGGCAAGCACCCGAAAAGGCCGCCGTCCCAGTTTCACCCAAGCCGCCTTGCCTGAAATAGCAGAACCCCTGATTGAGAAGTTCGCCGAATTCCTCGGAGCCAGCGGATTAAAAGTGGAGACCGGACAGTTTCAGGCTCACATGCTGGTTGAAATCCACAACGATGGTCCGGTGACCATTTCCATCGATAGCCAAGATAGATTCAAACCCCGGAAGTAATCCTCACTCCAAAAACTAATCGAATCCCTTGCACCCCAACTGAAGATGTGATATTATTAGTAATGCAACTCATTTGCAATAATAGTTACAATTCTTGTAAGGGGTGAGCTAATGAGCACGCAACTAATCGGACATCGCATGACCTCCCAGCGAAAGCTGATTCTGGATATCATCCGCACCGCCAAAGGGCACCTCGACGCAGACGAGATTTACCGCCTCGCCAGGGAAAAAGACCATCACATCAGCCTTTCCACAGTTTACCGGAACTTGAATTTGCTTAAGGAATCCGAGCTTGTGGCAGAGCGGCATCTGGGAGAAGATCATCATTTTTATGAGTTGAATGTACACCCGCAGCATCACCATCTTGTGTGTATTGGATGCGGTGAGGTTTTTGAGTTTGAATGCGAGTTCACCGAAAAAATGAAAAGCGAGCTGGAAGAGGCCAGTCAGTTCCAGATAACCAGTATTGAGGTCGAATTGCGGGGATACTGTCCAGAATGTCAAAGGAAAAAGGGCTGATGACAGAAAAGAGACGGATCACTGCTGCACAGATGAAAGCCGGGCAAAGCGGCTGGGTGGTGGAAGTTGGCAAAGGCCGTGGCATGCGAAGAGTTGAGGCAATGGGTCTACGCTCCGGCAAGAGAATCACCAAGGTCAGCGGAATGTTCGGACGCGGGCCGGTTACCATTCAAATCGAAGGAACTCAATTGGCCCTCGGATTTGGCATGGCGCAGAAAATCATAGTAGAGGTCACCTAAGTGAAAATACTCCTGGTGGGCAATCCAAACGTAGGCAAAAGTGCCTTCTTCTCCCGGCTCACCGGAGTTCGTGTTATTGCTTCCAACTATCCCGGAACCACGGTAGGGTTTACCAAAGGTTACCTCAAGCTCGGTGACGAAGCGGCCGAGATAATCGATGTGCCCGGCACTTACACCCTCGAACCAACGTGCAAGGCCGAAGAAGTTGCCTGCGAAATGCTCCCGGAAGGTGATCTGGTCATCAATGTTCTGGATGCCACTAACCTCGAACGCAACCTCTTCCTGACGCTCCAGCTAATGGAAAAAGGCATCCCGATGATCGTCGCGCTTAACATATGGGACGATACCAAACACCGTGGAATTCATATCGATGCTGAAAAGCTGGAAGAACTGCTGGAGGTACCTGTAATTCCCACGGTAGCGGTGAGCGGCGAAGGCATGAAGGAAGCCGTTGCCCATATTTCTCAGGCAAAAATCCCGTCTGTGCCTGCCCGCACTCACTCCGAAATATGGGCCGAAGTGGGCCGTATCGTGGAACAGGTCCAGACGGTCACCCACCGCCATCACACTTGGCGGGAACGACTGGGCGATGCATCGATCCAGCCGCTTACCGGAATTCCCATCGCAGCAGCCATCCTGCTTGCTTCATTCACCATTATCCGTCTTATAGGCGAGGGCCTGATTGGATACGTATCCGAGCCTCTTGTTGAAAAGTTGTGGCAACCTCTAATGATGGATTTGAGCGGTGCTATGGGTGGAAGTGGTTTCTGGCATGATGTTGTGGTAGGAGAACTGATCGATGGAGAATTGGATATGGTCGAATCCTTCGGCATGTTGACAACCGGGCTGTTCATCCCGTTTGGCGCAGTTCTGCCTTATGTGATCGCATTTTATCTGGTGCTGGGTTTTCTGGAAGACCTCGGGTATCTGCCTCGGATGGCAGTACTTATCGATAATCTCCTCCACCGCATGGGAATTCACGGCTATTCCATTATCCCCACACTACTGGGAATGGGATGCAACGTTCCCGGGATTCTGGCCACACGCATTCTGGAAAGCAGGCGGGAGAGATTTATCGTAGCTACTTTGATCTCGATTGCCGTACCCTGCGCGGCGCTACAGGCAATGGTGATAGGTCTGGTAGGAGATGAGGGGATTCAATATGTATCCATAGTCTATGCCACTCTTATTGTGGTCTGGATTGTGCTGGGCTTGATTTTGAATCGAATCGTCAAGGGTTTCACCCCCGAACTTCTGATAGAAATACCTCCCTACCATCTGCCTCCTGTCAGAATCATGGCCTCGAAGTTGTGGATGCGGACAATCGGGTTTCTGCGTGAAGCAATCCCGGTGCTTTTAGCCGGAATCTTCGTGATCACTGTGCTATATGCGTTGAATGTGTTTGAGCACATTGCCGATTTCGCCGCACCGGTGGTCAGCGGACTTTTTGGCCTGCCGGAAGCCGCAACTGATGCTCTGATAATCGGGTTCCTGCGCAAGGATATGGCCATTGGCATGCTCGGAGGGCTGGACTTGACCGCCCATCAACTGGTAGTAGGCAGCGTAGTACTGGCCATGTTTTTCCCCTGCATTGCCAGCTTTGTGGTCTTGGGAAGAGAACTGGGATTGAAGGGACTCCTTGGCTCGATTATCGTCATGCTTGTTGCCACAGTGGTTGTGGGTAGCCTGCTGAATCTGATTATGCAGGCTGCATAGTTGTCTCTTCTCGTGCAGTCTGGTATAATTTCCTCATTGCAATTTCTACGTGGCCCCATGGTCTAGGGGACTAGGACGACGCCCTTTCAAGGCGTAGACAGGGATTCGAATTCCCTTGGGGCCACCAGTTGTGAGCATACCCCCTGATTTTTGAAGCTGTTTAGCTACGTATTTCCTTGTCCTAATTTTGGTTCTAAATTCAATTGAACGGGTTGTTTTAACTGTTGCAAAAGTCAAATCGCAATATTGAGCACGACATATTGCAAAATGCAAAAAATCAGCTTATAATGCGGTGGCAATGGAATCAGGCTAAATAAGAGACCTCAGTTGGGAGAATAATTGTGTATTTGTATGAGAAACTGGAAGAACTTATCGGAACAGAGGTAGAACTGTTTGAAAATCGCAATACTGGCAGACTGGAAATCCGCCCGTCAGAAGGCGAAGGCAAAAAAAGCGTGTCGGGCCGTTATATAAGTGATGTGGGAGAAGATTACATTCTGGTCGAAGTTAGAGGGGTGGGCAGGCCGCATTTTGATGCCTATCCACTTGCGCAAATTGCACTGCGCGACTGGGATGATCGATTCGTTGGCAAGGGAAGCAGGAATCGTCCTGCAAAGGAAGGGCCCGGACGCGCATCATCCCCAAACCGCCCTGACAATGATGAGTGGTTGTAATAACCAGTAACAGACCAGTAGCAAAGCTGAGCCAATCAGATAAATATGACTGATGGATGATTTTTACTGGCTAGAAAATACTCATCGACATTCAACTAACCGCACGAGACACTTATCCCCACAGTAATTTGGGGGTTAACCCTCAAAGAAGTCCTCGAAAGTTGAGTGTTAGCACCCTTTCGCAAAGACCCCGGTGCTTATATGCTAGTACTACGCAGGGAAGAGCCCAGGGGGGTGCAAATGCGACCAAATATATGGGAATGCGAAAACAACCACATCCATCTGGTGCACAACGGCGTTGAAATTCAATTCGAGAACATTTACGAGTTTCTCGATGCTATGGCTGTCTGGCAGGAATACATCATTTTCCACATGATGAAGTTCGATCTGATGCCGGAGGAAATCTGGACAGCCTTTGCTGAGGCAAACAGAAACTGAGAGCTTCGCCCGGATTACTTCACTTCTGCTGGCAACTGGGACAAAAACTGGTAATCCGGCGGTTGGCCTGAACCTGTGATATCCGCCCCCCACACGCAGGACACGTCTGCCCTTCCCTCCGATGGACCTTCAGAAAATCACGAACCTCCACGGAAATGTCACCCTGCATTCTGTCTGTCGTGATCTCGGTAGCTTCAACGAGCACTGACCTCATGGCATGATACAAACGCTCCATTTCATCGTCTGAAAGGCTTTTCATCGGCCAGAAAGGGTAGATGCCGGCTTCAAAAAGAATTTCATCAGCATAGGCATTACCAATACCTGTAAGAAAACTGCCGGTCAAAAGGATGTTCTTGATTTGCCCGGAATGCCGATTGATCCGCTGCCGGAACACTTCCAGCGTCACTTTCTCATCGAGCGCGTCCGGGCCCATTTCCTTCCACTGGGGAATGCTGGCCAGTTTCCCTTTTTCCACCAGATATACTTTGCCCATTAGCTTGCTGTCGAAATATCGGAGTTGCTTTCCTCCCTCTAGATGGAAGATGAAACAGGTTCTGGCTTTGCGATTTTCACGAGCGTCACATAATTGAAGTCTACCCACCAGCATGAGATGCAAAGCCATGACATGTTCGCTCTTTAGCTTGAACAGCAGATATTTCCCCCGTCTCTCGATTTCGGAAATTGCGTTTCCTCTCATCATGGATATGAACTCATCAGGCGTCGGCTGGCGGATAATCAATGGTTGCAGCACCTCTACTCGCTCAATCTTAACCCCGGCGATTTGAGTGTTAAGGATCGACTTGACAGCTTCGAGATCAGGTAATTCAGGCATTTTGAGGACTTCCGGTTCAGCTTTCAGTCATCAGTATATCACATGTCAATGCTGATAGCTGCCGCACAACGTGATAGAATTAAGGCAATGCAGGAAACAATAGAATTGATAGTTGAAGAGACAGGCGGTCGCCTGGATAGATATATCGCCGAGCATACCGATCTTTCACGCGCCCACATTCAACAACTTATCCGGGAGGGAAACGTCCTCATCGGAGGAATGACCGCACGGCCCAGCCGGAGAATTACCCGCAACGAACGAATCACGCTCACGATTCCACCGTCGAAACCAGTCGAGATCGAACCGGAAAACATCCCTCTCAATATCGTCTATGAAGATAGCAATCTACTGGTGATCGATAAGCCAGCCGGGATGACCGTGCATCCCGCTGCCGGGAACTGGTCGGGAACGCTGGTTAATGCCATTCTTGCCCATTGCCCCGATTTGAGTGGAATCAAGGGTTCACTCAGACCCGGCATTGTACACCGTCTGGATAAGGATACATCCGGACTAATGGTAGCTGTCAAGAATGATGCTGCCCAGTTGAGCCTATCTGCCCAGATTAAAAATCGGGAGATCAAAAAGGTTTATCTGGCGCTCGTTTCAGGGCTTCTTTCGCCAACTGAAGGCGCTATTGAAGGGCCGATTGGACGCCATCCCAAAGATCGTAAAAAAATGGCCATAGTGTCAACAGGCAGGGAAGCCCAAACATTTTACCGGGTGAGGGAATATGTGGGCGATTGCACTTTGCTTGAGGTCAGCCCGAAAACGGGGAGAACGCATCAGATAAGGGTACATCTTTCGTCCATAGGATTCCCGGTAGTGGGGGATGCGGTCTACGGAGGAAAATCGAAGCTGCTCAAGAGACAGTTTCTGCATGCCTGTAGGCTGGGGTTCCGCTTACCCGACAGCGGCAAATACGTCGAGTTTGAATCGGAACTGCCGGACGAGTTGAAACTGTCTCTTGAGCATATCTCTCTCTGAATACATTCAGGTTGCCCCGAATCACCCCCCTGTGCTATATTACCCCTTGGGGTGGGAAGTGAGCGGGAAGGTGATTTACTTTACATAAAATACCTCACAACTCAAGGAGTGCAACATGTCTGATGAATTAGTCCTCTATGAGAAATCCTACCGGATAGTCACCATCACCTTCAATGATCCCAAAGGCTTCCACTCGATGAGCCCGGAGCTGTTTCAGGAATTCAGCGAAGCGCTGATTCAGTTTCGTGATGATCCTGATGCGCTGGTAGCCATAGTAACCGGGGCAGGGAAGCGTGCCTTCTGTGCCGGAGCAGATGTGAAATCCATGATTCCAGCTCTCAGGGATCACAGCTATGTTCTGCCGCCACTGATTACCCGCGGACTCAAAATCATGAAGCCGATCATTGCTGCGGTCAACGGACTGGCGCTCGGTGGAGGTATGGAGATCGCTATGGCCTGCGATATGCGAATTGCAGCCGATAGCGCCAAATTCGGCCAGCCCGAAGTCAACCTGGGGATCATGGCGGGATGGGGTGGTACGCAGCGTTTACCGCGATTGGTTGGCCCCGGTAAAGCGGCAGAGATGCTGCTGACGGCGGAGAACATCGATGCAGAGGAAGCTTATAGGATAGGACTGGTAAACAAAGTGGTTCCGCTTGATGAGCTTATGTCCACAGCCAGAGAATGGGCAGAGAAGATTTGCCAGAAGGGGCCGCTGGGCGTTCAGGCCACCAAAGAGGCGATCATTCGGGGTTTGAACATGAATCTGGAAGATGGGCTCTACCTGGAAAAAGCCCTGTTCGATAACACCCTCACCACCGAGGATTCGTTCGAAGGGATAGCCGCTTTCACGGAGAAACGGGCAGCACAATACAAGCAGAAATAACCGTACGAGCAGGTTTGAAACCTGTCCTTACAAAGGCATAACAGGAGGAATAATGGAAATAAAGAAAGTCGGGGTAGTGGGATGCGGGCTCATGGGTGGTGGGATCGCACAAGTGTGCGCTGAAGCAGGCTACGAAACTGTGGCCCGTGAAATCAACGATGAGCTTCTCGGAAAGGGTATGAATGCCATCAAGTCCAACTGGAAGAAGAGCGTGGCCAAGGGACGGATGAGTGAAGACGATCAAAATGCGGCACTGGGCCGGTTTACCGGCACAACAAACATGCAGGATTTCGAAGCATGTGATCTGGTCATAGAAGCAGCAATAGAACAAATGGAACTCAAAAAAGCGATTTTTACGGAATTGGATAGTATTGTTCCCGACCATGCGATTCTGGCCACCAATACCTCATGCCTTTCGATTATCGAAATCGCCTCAGCGACCAAAAGACCTGAACAAGTCATGGGCATCCACTTTTTCAATCCGGTTCCGGCCATGAAACTGGTCGAAGTGATCGAGACTATCAGTACCAGTCCGGAGGCGATGGAAACCGGCTGCAAATTCAGCGAATCGCTCGGCAAGCAGGTTGTCCGGGCAAAAGACAGTCCCGGATTCATCGTGAACCTGCTGTTTATCCCTTTCCTGCTGGATGCGATCCGTGCCTATGAGAAAGGTCTTGCCACAAAGGAAGATATCGATGCCGGGGTGAAGCTGGGACTCAACCATCCAATGGGGCCATTGACGCTTACGGATCTGGTGGGATTAGACACAACCTATCACATTGCATGTGCCATGTACGAAGAAACCGCCGATCCCAAGTATGCCCCACCAGTGCTGCTCAAGCAGATGGTCACTGCCGGATGGATGGGCCGGAAATCAGGCAAGGGTTTCTATCAATACTAACAGGATGAATTGATGAGCGAACGTGAAGTTGTAATAGTCAGCGGAGCCAGAACTCCAGTTGGTTCGTTTGGAGGCTCGCTAAAAGAGGTTTCAGCAATCAAGCTGGGCAGTCTGGTCATTCGGGAAGCCGTGACGCGAGCGGGACTGAGACCGGTCACATCACCTGACTGGATGAATTGCTGCCCGGATGCCCTGAAGGGTGAAACCCCGGAACTCGAAACCACGAACTATGTGTGGGACGAATCCCTCACGCCGGTTCAGGTTGACGAAGTCATAATGGGCAACGTACTGCAGGGTGGCCAGGGACAGAACCCGGCCCGTCAGGCAAGTATTTATGCAGGCATGCCCAAAGAGACGTCGGTTATCACAGTCAACAAAGTTTGTGCTTCAGGGATGAAGGCCATCGGGCTGGGGGCCCAGATAATAAAAGCAGGCGATGCGGATATCATTGTTGCCGGTGGAATGGAATCGATGAGCAGTGCTCCATACGTGCTGCCCAAAGCCAGATGGGGTTACCGGATGGACGTGACCAGCAAGGGCGATCTCATGGATATGATGGTGCTGGACGGTTTGTGGGAGATATTCTACGGGTATCACATGGGCAATACCGCCGAGAACATCGCCGAAAAGTATGGGATCAACCGGGAAGAACAGGATGAAATCGGGTTGCTCAGTCATCAGCGGGCAATGGCAGCCATTAAAGCCGGCCTCTTTAAAGACGAAATTATACCGGTGACCATTCCACAGAAAAAGGGTGATCCGAAAGTGATCGATACCGATGAAAGGCCCATGGAAACCTCGATGGAGAAAATGGCAAAACTCGGTCCGGCGTTTCGAAAGGGCGGCACGGTGACAGCCGGGAATGCTTCGGGCATCAATGATGCCGGGGCAGCGGTGGTGCTAATGACCCGCGATAAGGCTCAGGAACTGGGACTGGAACCCTTCGTATCAATCAAGTCTTTCGCTTCAGCGGGGATCGACCCTGCATACATGGGCTTAGGGCCAATCCCGGCCACCAGAAAAACCCTGAACAAAGCCGGGCTTACCATCAAAGACATGGGGCTGCTCGAAGTGAATGAAGCCTTTGCATCACAGACGATTGCCTGCATGCGAGAACTTAACATAACAAAAGAGGAAACCAATTTGAACGGCAGCGGGATTTCCATCGGTCACCCGATTGGCGCCAGCGGTGCCCGGATGATTGTCACCGGAATGTATAACATGCAAAGAAATAACATTCAATATGGATTGATGACGATGTGTATAGGTGGGGGACAGGGAATGGCAATGATACTGGAAAGATAGCTAAACTAAAAAAGGGCGGGTTTCAAACCCGCCCTTTTTTTATGTACCTCGTTTTTCATAGTCTTTGCAATGTGTGGCATTGGGCCGAGCCGGATTGTGGCAGGCGCTGCGCCAATCCCACTTGCAGGTATCACAAAGGATTTCATCTTTAATCCCCAGGAAATCCTTGATCTTCTGCTTAAATCTTCTAAGAAAACCCATTGCTCTACCAGAATTTTGGCAAATCCAGATCGAACTTCTTTTCCGCCTCGGCAATCGCAACTTTGAAAGCTTCGCGCTGAAGCGGCTGGAGCGGACCCATCTTGGCGAAATCCATAGGGTCTTTTACGAATCGAACTTTGCCTGCCTGAACCTGTTCGAGAAAGCTGCAATTCTCATCTCCCAGCATTTGGATACCCAACGCATACGAATCATATTCGATGATAGCTTTACCTTCACCTTCAAAGAAATAGAGTGTGCCATCGTCACTGTATCCATAGCTGAAATAGCCCTTGCCTCCCGGCGCATCCGGGACACGTTCTGTAAAAGTGTCGCCAGGCAAGCCTGCCTCTAAAAACTTATCCTTATAGTGATCATTAAGATAGTCGCACCAGACCTGGTGCCAGTAATCATAAGCCTCAACCGGGGTATCGGCAGGGTTATCAATCTTTTTGGTCATTTCTGCTCCTCTCTTTAATCTGACATTATTGGGTCGCACTATAATTATTATGTAAATTATAGTAGTGGTTAATTAGTAGACATAACGCACATTACCCTATCGGGCAACTTTTTCAAAATGACTGATGCCATTATGGCATCTCACTCTGGTTGTACTTTTGGTGGAGACGGGGGAGAGTTGAACTCCCCGTCCAGAAGAAACCCGCCCGGGATATCCTACAAGCTTAGCCAGTCTATTATCTTACCTGAAATGCCCTCAACCGGCAGAGTGCTTAACAGGTCAGGCGATTAAGCTTAGGCCTTCCCTATCACCATCCGGATTGCCGCACCCCGGCATTTCGTCGTCCAGACCCACCCGCCAGGGAGAGGTGAGAATGAACGTGGCCTAAACTAAATTAGGCCGCAACTAATTGGCGTTCGCCAGTTATCTTGGTTCCACCGTTTAACGAGTTGATGGAATCTCGGCCTGCAATCCCGAACGCTAACTTCCCCTGTCGAAGCCACTCGTCCCCATATTCAATTTTTAAAGTCAACGCTTGCCCGATTTAACCGCTTTCTCCATCTCGCGGTCCGTCTCGCGTTTGATCACGGACTTTCGCTTATCGTGAAGCTTCTTGCCTTTAGCTACCCCGATTTCCACTTTGGCGCGTCCGTTTTTAAGATACATTTTGAGCGGAACCAAAGTCAAGCCTTTTCGCTCCACAGCAGCGCTCAATATCCGGAGTTCCTTTTTGTGAATCAACAACTTGCGCGGCCTGATGGGATCATGATTGTAACGATTACCCTCTTTGTACTGAGCGACATGGGCATTCATCAGCCAGAGTTCGCCATTCTGAGGCCGGGCATAAGCATCACGGATGTTCACCTTTCCTTGGCGAATCGATTTGATTTCGGTGCCCGTCAAAACCAGGCCTGCTTCGATGGTATCCTCTATCAGGTAATCGTGGAAGGCTTTTCGGTTGTTGGTGATGATTTTATCACCCTTCATGAATAATCCTCTACACTTGCATTTAACGTTATGTCAAGTGCAATGATTCCTTACCGGCCTTCACGATACGCGAGATTGTGAGCGCCCTGTTTACCACCATGCCAGTGGTACTCAGCCCCCATTCATCTTTGAGAACATGTAATTTATCATGCGAATCAAACTCGCCCGTCCCGTGGGTGCTCGAAACAGCCGCTGCTCCAAAGGGAGACATGTGCGCTCCGGAAGGCAAAATATCCAGCATCAGGAAAGCCTCGGTAATGCACATCAATGCCGTTTCCACTCCCGCATTGCGGCCCCAAGTCACAGCAAAGGCAGCGCCTGTTTTATCGGCAAGACAATTTTCATAGACATTGCCAAACTCAATGCAGCGGATTCTGTCCAGGAAATTCGCCAGTGGTCCCGTCATTCTGCCCAGATAGACTGGCGTTGCCACAAATAAAATATCGGCATCCATTACCGGTTTGTAAAGCTGGTCCATGTCGTCATTCAAGCTGCAGAACTTATCTTCTTTTTGCTTTGAAAGACACCAGTTGCAATGAGTACAATCCTCAATTTCTTTATCGGCCAGAGTTACCAACTGAGTTTCGGCCCCCTCTTTGCTTGCTAATTGTAATGCGTATTTAAGCAATTCCTCGGTGTTCCCACCGCGGACGAGGCTTCCACAAATTCCAAGCACTTTCACTTTAACTCCCCATTTCCCCATTTTCATAACCGATAATGGAAGCAACCACCATCCCCGCCGTCTCAGCGCGAAGTATACGTTTCCCCAGAGTGATCGGTATGATACCATAACTCCGTGCCAGTTCGATTTCATCGCCAGTGAACCCGCCTTCTGGACCGATGAAGATGTTCACTTTGTTTGCCTTCCCTGCCTTGCTCATCGCAGACCTGATCCCTAATTCAGATGATTCTTCCCAGGGCATCAGTGAAACGCCGTCGGCTCTCTCACAGGCCTGTGAAAAATCGATCATCGGTTCGAGAACAGGGATTTTCCCCCGTCTCGATTGCTCCGCCGATTCCAGAACAATCTTTCTCCAGCGATTCTCCCGGTTATTACCGGGAATCCTTGCTATTGAACGATGACAAATCATCGGAACAAATCTCGTCACACCGATCTCGGTGCACTTCTGCAGGACAATATCCAACTTGCCGCCTTTAAGCATCGATTGATACAGTGTTATCTCAACAGTCGGCTCGCCGGAACTCAGGCGTTTTTCCACTATCTTGCCAGTTACCTGTTTAACTGTTATGTCAACCAGCGTGATCTCATATTCAGATCCGCTGTTATCAAGCACGACTATTCGGTCGCCGTATTTGAGCCGAAGCACACTTCGCATCTGATGTGCCTGTTCCCCGATAATGATGACTTCACTTTGACTGATCCATTCGGGGGGGATAAAAAAACGATGCATCGCATCAACCTCCGATTTGAGACTTGTACTCAGGCATAAAGGTCAGTTGTCACCTGCTACCGAAGGACCCCTTCATCCGGCCAAAAAAACCTTTATCCTCATCAGGTAGAACTGCTGGCTCCATTATCTCAGCCAGTTTGCGGAAAAGTTGTTTTTGTTCTTTATCCAGTTGAGTCGGGCTAACCACATGCACTATTACTATCTGATCTCCTCGCCCCGACCTGCGAAGATGAGCAGCCCCCTTGCCTTTAAGCCGAAATATCCTGCCATTCTGAACCCCGGCCGGAATCTTGATTGCGTGATTCCCCTCCAGAGTCGGGACATCCACTTCGCCACCCAAAGCAGCTTGTGCAAAGTTTAAAGGAAGGTCATAGACTATGTCCTCTCCATCGCGATAAAGTACTCCGTGCGGCATGACAGAAATTGAAACCAGCAGGTTCCCCGGCGGGCCACCCCCAAAGCCTCTGCCCCCTTCCCCTGTTATACGAATTGTATTACCATCATCGAGACCACCCGGTATTTTGACCGAAATCTTGCGCAGCTGCTGTTCTCGGCCTGTTCCGTTGCATTGCCGGCATGGATTGGTAATAATCGTCCCGCGTCCGCTGCACTGTGGGCAGGTAGTTATATTGGTAAAATGCCCGAAAATGCCCTGTTGAGTACGGCGCACCTCACCAGCTCCGCCGCAATTGGGGCACTTCTCCGGATTTGAACCCGGCTCACTGCCAGTTCCATAGCACACTGAACACGGTTCTACGCGTTCTATCTCCAGTTCCCGATCACAGCCAAAGGCAGCTTCCTCAAAGGAAATTTCCATCTGGACATGCAAATCTGCGCCCCGTTCTGCAGTTGAGCGATGTCCCCGGGTAGCGCCCCCAAAAAATGCATCGAAGATATCTCCGAATCCGCCAAAATCAACACCATCAAAACCACGGGCAAATCCGCCATCAGCCCCTACATGTCCAAAGCGATCATAGTTAGCCCGTTTCCCCGGATCGCTCAGCACCTCATAAGCCTCATTGACTTCCTTGAATTTAGCTTCGGCTTCCTTGTCCTTATTTCTATCAGGATGAAACTGAAACGCCAGCTTCCGATAGGACTTTTTGATATCCTCATCAGTGAACTGACGTTTCAAGCCCAAAACTTCGTAATAATCACGCTTGTTTGACATAGTTTTACAACTCCAATTTATGGCCCAATCTTATATTATATCCCTTCTGATAATGTGGAACAAGGTATGACGAACAGAGAATCCGTAGTATATGTGTACCAGGGCAGGAGAATTGCCGCGCACGGCCCGATCAGTGATGCCGCACCGGCCTCATTCGTTGGGATTGCTGTCAGTAAGGATGCTGGCGGTCGTTTCGAACAAACGACTTAAGCCATCCGCTTTATTTATGTATTCCGTGGCACCGAGAGAAAGAGCATTTACCCTTTCCCCGTCGATCTCAACACCGGTCAATACGATGATGGGGATATCAGCAGTCTCCGGTTTGCTCTTCAGTTCCTGAATAACTGCGTGTCCATCCATCTTGGGCATCATTATATCCAGAATAATGAGGTCAGGAGGATTGTTGTTGACTACCTGCAACGCTTCCTCTCCATCATTGGCCACGACAGTGGAATAACCCCTCTGTTTCAATTCAAAAGTTATGGACCTGACCAGGAATTCGTTATCATCTGCTACCAGGATAACTCCATTTGGATTCTGCAACAAACTTGCCACTTTTTCCAGAATAACTGCTTCGCTGAATGGTTTTGTCACGTAGTCGCTTATTCCCAGACTATAGGCCTGCTTTTTATCCTCCGTTATGGAAACGATCAAAATAGGGATATTCCGGGTTTCAGGATCTGCTTTCAGCGCCGCAGCCACATCAAATCCATTGATATCAGGCATGACTACATCCAGTGTTATAAGATCCGGCGAGTATTTCTTGACCATATCCATCGCTTCCATGCCGTTCCCGGCTTCGATAACACGATATCCTCGCTCGGTAAGCTCATGGCGCAGGAAACGACGTATGTGTGCTTCATCATCGACTACCAGAATCGTGTCCCCACCTTTGGCAACACTTTCAACTTCCGCAATCTCATCGCCCGGCGCTATTTCTTCAGCTTTCCAAACTACCGGCAAAGTAAAGGAAAAGGTACTGCCCTTGCCCAGCTCGCTTTCCACCCATATCTTGCCGCCATAATGTTCCACTATCTCTTTACTGATCGGAAGACCCAATCCGGTTCCCTGCGGTTTATCACGCAGGGTATCACCCACCTGGGTGAATTTGTTAAAAATGATTTTTTGATCTTCAGGAGAGACGCCTTTTCCTTCATCAATAATACTGATCTTCACCATTTCCTGAGCGTTATCCTCATCACTCCGGAAAGTTTCTGCATTAATAATGATTTTTCCGTCTTCAGGAGAGAATTTAATAGCATTGCTGATAAGATTGGTCATCACTTGTACAAACCGATCTTTATCTCCCCAGACAGTCGGCACATCCTGAACATTCTCCATGTCCATCGTCAGATTCATTCGGGCCGAGAGGGATTCAGTGGTGTTTATTGATGTCTTGATAACTTCGGTAATATCCACCAGAGTGGTTTCCCACTGTATATTCCCGGACTCTATTTTGGAAAGGTCGAGGAAATCATTGATCAGCCTGGTCAATCGGTCGCTTTCGTCGTTAATGATATTCAGGAATTCTTTCCTCGTTTCCGGATCGCTGTCATAAGTAAGCAATATTTCGGCAAAGCTTTTAATGGAAGTCAGCGGAGTCCGGAGTTCGTGCGAAACCGTCGAAAGGAAAGCATCCTTCATCTTATCCAGTTCCTGCAGCTTTTCATAGGCAGTCTGAAGTTCATCCAATCGCTGTTCCAGCTCGGTGGAATATTGATTAAGCCGTTCCTCCATTTGCTTGCGCGCGGTGACATCACGGACGATTATCAGTATGCCTTTGACCTTGTTTTTCTTTTTAATGGGGCTCACATTCGCTTCAACAAAAACGGTACTCCCATTCTTATGAATTCCCTCAAATTCAGCTAAGCCTGACTCCGATTTTGAACTCATCGCATCATTGAACTTCTCGATCATCTCAGGCAAATGACCCGGCAGGAAGAATCCCAGTTCACTGAAATTCTTCCCGACCACTTCATCACTGGTATAACCAAAAATGTCCTCAATTTTACGATTGACGTCAAGGATCACCCCGTTTATATCCAGGTGAATGATTTCGTCATTGGCATTCTCAAATATTTCCTTGAATCTGTCCTCGCTTTCCCGCAGCACTTCCTCCGCGCGAGCACGCTCATCCTCTATCTCCAGCTCCTGTATGGCTAAAGCAATATCTCCAGCTACTTCCTCAAATAGAGCTCTTTCCTCCTCTCCTATATAGTACTCGCTGGCACCACCGACACAGAGCACACCGTATACCCTCCCGCTGTACTCCAGTTTCACACTCAGAAAACCGCTGGCACTACATGATCCCGCCAGCGGGCAACCGGCGCATTTATCGAGGGCGTTGTCGATCACTATTGGAGCCATCTGTTTTAAAGCCCTCTTTACACATACAGGCCATTTCCCTCTGCTGATTTGCTTTTCCATAAGAGCGAAATTCTTCCCTATCCCCGCTTCGGCATTAGCATAAACTTTCTCGGAATCATTTATCAAGGCGATCCAGGCACTTACGTAACCCTCGGTTTCAATGAGCGTCTTGCATGCGTCTTGTATCATTTGATCACGGTCGTCTTCCCTGATGATGATCTCATTAATATTGCGTATGGCACGCAGCACCGCGTTCAGATGACGAATCCGTTCCCCCGTATGCTTCTGTTCGGTAATGTCAGAGGAAATGACCTGCACCCCAAATATGTTCCCCTGTGAATCCCGCACGGGATGCATATTTGATGATAACCAGAGCTCCCCTGAAGAAAGCATCACGCGGTCCTCAACCTCTGCTCCCTTTCCGGTTTCCAGCACCTTGCGCAGTTTTTTCATGAAAATATCTGATTTTTCAGGGACTATCTCATTGAGTGATTTGCCTATCAAATCAGCGACTTCCATACCAAGCAACGCCGCTCCCACGTTGTTGATCAGTAAGATATGGCCATCCTGATCGAAATAGGTAATCGGGGTTCCGGTACTTTCAAATAGAGCTCGATATCTCTCCTCACTTTCTTTCACCGCATTCTCAGCTTGCTTGCGCGCATCGATATCGTGAAAATTCAACACGACACCTTCTAATGTAGGATCATGCAAAAGATTAGTACCGGTCATCTCGACGTGCCTGTATGAACCATCACTATGAAGTAAACGGACCTCCAGCGATGCAATGTAACCCGGAGTTTTCTTGCCCTCATTCAGTAATTTACGTGCATATTTTAGATCCTCTGGATGGACGAAATCCAACGCGTTTAATCCGAGCAGCTTCTCAGCCGTATATCCCGCTATTTTCTCCAGAGAGGAACTGACATATCGTATCGTATCGTCCTCGTTCAACACCACGATCATATCGGGGGCATTTTCGATGAGCAGGCGGAAGTAGGTTTCGCTTCGCTGCAGCGCCTCCTCCGTTCTTTTACGTTCGGTAATATTTCTGAAAACAGCGATGACACCGGACGGATTACCATCCGCATCTCTAAACAAATTGGCGACTGCCTCTCCCGGGAAATCATCCCCATTATGGTTGCAAACCATAAATTCCACAGGGCCAGCTCGCCCGGTCTTAATAACCTTGCTTAATGCTTCAAACAATCCGGGCCTGTCGGATTCCCGAACAAAACCAAATCCACTCTTGCCAATAATCTCATCCTTGCTATCGAGCCCTCCCATACGCAGTGTAGCCTCATTGGCTTCAACTGCATTACCCTCCAGATCGACAACTACGATCCCATCTTCGATCGAATCAAACATAAAGCGCAATTCATATTCACGTGCTTTCAGTGCATCACTTGACTGTTTGCGTTCAGCATACTCTTTAGCCAGATCCAGCGAAGTTGAAATATGCTGCGCCAGGTTTCTCACCGCAGGAATGAGCGGTTCGACCATTTTTGAGG
>CAZJQZ010000009.1:0-31423 GCA_964548045.1 uncultured Dehalococcoidia bacterium
TGGTAGCATTTTGGCAAGGTCTCTTGACAAATCCTCTCGTATATACGCAGTAATCCTTACAGTGCTGATTAATGCCACAGCTACCAGCAGGATGTTTTCCAGTTGTATGGTTTTATCTTCCCCACTGAGAAGTGACAGAATTATGACAAGCGCCCCAGTCCATGCAATCACCATGAATGGAAAGATTAGAGTATGCTTCATGATATAAAACATCGACCTCGAAGCCTGCTTTGCCTTCTTGCTATACTGATTATAGCCAGCGGTAATGATATCCCTTCTGGCCATAAACCGGTAGAATATATAGACAAACAACGAATACACCAGTATTTCACCCAATAAAACCGCCAATGGCTCCAGAATGTCGATAGCTCCCGAAAAACTGAAGTCAAGCTTCGAAACAGCATCCCCGACTACTGCTGTTACCTCCTCACCTGTAGAAAGGACATCATCGACTGTCGTTGATACTTCTTCATCCATTGATCATTAACCTCCTGATTTATTTCAACTATCGTCATCAAACGTGTGACTATACTACAATAAGCCACACCAAATCGTCAATTAAAGGAATAGCTTTCATATCCGTGTAGTACACAAAATTCGATATCGTGGCTGATAGAGGTTTTTAGCTTGGGCATCGGCACTTGCGGAGAGCCTTTCTATTGATGCTGTTCGCTGCTATAATATGGCACAAATGGCAAAAGTTGTAGCAATAGTCGGGATGAGCGGGTCTGGCAAATCGCAAGTCGCCCAGACATTTGAAGAAAAGGGATTCATTCGCATCCGATTCGGAGACATCACCGATGAAGAGGTAAGCAAACGTGGACTGGAACTGAATGAGGAAAACGAGCGAAAAGTCCGCGAGGAACTGAGAAAAGAGAATATGGCAGCATATGCCAAATTGAATCTCCCCAAAATTGAAGCCTCACTCAGGCGATCCAATGTCATAATCGATGGGCTTTACTCTTGGGAAGAATATAAACTCCTCAAAGAGAAATATGGGGATGATCTCCTAATAGTGGCAATCTATTCCTCGCCAGAAACAAGGTATGCGCGGCTTGGTGATAGAGAGGTCAGGCCTTTAACGAATGCTGAAGCCCGAAGCCGGGATTACGCCGAGATCGAGAATTTGAACAAGGGTGGTCCCATCGCCATTGCCGATTTCACTTTAATCAACGAAGACATCCCTATCGAAGATCTGCAAAGTAAGATTGAGCAGTTCATCGCTGAACTTGAAAAATGACAAAAACGCATCGCCCCGATATCGACGAGTACTTTCTTAAAATCGCCTCGGTTGTGGCCGAGCGCTCAACCTGTTTGCGTCACCACGTTGGCGCCGTGGCCGTTCGGGATAAGCACATCCTTTCCACCGGATACAACGGAGCCGCTGCCGGGATAAAGGACTGCCTTGAACTGGGCTGCCTGAGAGATGAGCAGAACATCCCTTCCGGTACTCGCCACGAGATTTGCCGTGCCATCCACGCCGAACAGAACTGCATAATCCAGGCTTCGCTTCACGGGGTGAGCCTGGAAGGGGCTACACTTTATTGCACCCACACACCGTGCATCCTCTGCGCCAAGATGCTGATCAACGCCCGGATCAAGCGATTCGTCAGCTTCCGCAAGTACGCCGATGACTCATTCATCCCGCTTTTTGAGGAAGCAGGCATTAAGATGGATATCCTCGAGATGCCTTCGACAGAGATCACGCATTTGGAATAGAATAGATCATCCTTCAAGCAATGTGAATAATCGTCACCCCACCGACGATCAGGGCAATGGCAAAGAATCTTGATGCCATTCCCCTTTTACTCATTCGTTTCTCAAGTAAGACACCGGCAGATATTCGGCTAATGACCATAGCATAGATGAATACAAAAACAGGTTGAGATCCGGCAATAGTGGAAACCAGGGATACCGGTCCCCTGTCAATCGACCAGAAAAGCAGGACTATGCCAATGGGCGCCAGCGTCTCATTAATTATGAGTACTGACATTGTCGATACTCGCCGATTGAGGTGGCGCAGCTCCGCTAAAACGCTTGGGCGAGCCGAAGAAATCACACAAACAGTGCCCCATACAAGTGAGCCGATGGCGTACATATTCCAGGAATTGATGCCTTCTAGGGCATATTTACTCGTTAGATTGGCGCCTGCCAGACAGAGAGCTGAAAGGACCGGCAAAGCTGTATATCGGTTGATATTGAGAGCGAAGTTCCCCTTATTCCATCTAACAGAAATAAGCACA
This sequence comes from uncultured Dehalococcoidia bacterium, assembly GCA_964548045.1. Lineage (GTDB taxonomy): Bacteria > Chloroflexota > Dehalococcoidia > SZUA-161 > SpSt-899 > JBGLNL01. The sequence goes on from CAZJQZ010000009.1 coordinate 2,244, forward strand.
GCACCGACAACAATGATAAGAATGGCAAACCATTCTATTCCCGCAAGGCTTTCATCGAGCAGCACAAAAGCCATGATGGCAACATACATCGGGTGAGTGTTAACTACGGGCATGATGCGGGAAACCTCGGTTTTCCGCATGGCGTACAGGAATGACACTACTGCCAGGGAACGGATAAGGCTTGAGCCGACAGCATACAGAAAATGGCTGGTTTCAGCCTCTTGGGGGATCGGAGCCCAAATAAAAACAATGAGGCCATATATGATTGCGATGACACCGACAGGAAACAGAAACGCCAGAAGGCCTGGCATTCTTCTGGCGATAAGATGACTATCGACGACATTAACCGCTGCCAGAATCACAGCGGCCAGAATAGCAGAATCAACCCAGTTCAAAATACCCTTCTCGCTCTCGGTAATCTAACTGAGCTATAGCTTACACCATATTGAGACAGAATCAAAGCAAATTATAAAAGGGGCCCCTTCAGTTATGAAGGGGCCCCTCTCTGAAATTGATCTGAACTAGTCGACGGTTACTTAGCTCCAGTTACTCCGCCGCCTTAGGACAAAGAAACCTATTCCGCCTACCACTAATATTGCAAGTATAGGAACAATGATCGTCCACGGGTTTCCACTGCTGCCCCCGGTTTCTTCTTCGCTTGAACTTGCCAGTGGCTCAAAATCATCACTAATCGGCTCAGGTTCCTGCGTTGGTTCCGGCTCTACAACTGGCTCGGGTTCAGCCGTTGGCGCGGGCTCTGGTTCCGCTGTAGATGCTGGCTCAGCCTGTGTTTCCTCCTGCTCCAGCACAGCGAACTGAGTGAAGTGACTCACCTGTGCGCTAACTCTGCGGCTTTGAAATACCACGTTGCCAAGTTCAACCCATTGGCCCGCCGACGTATCGTAATAGGCCATAGTCAGATTGTCAGTATCTGCACTTGACAGCGCACCCCGGTCAAAGATCAGCGACAGGTCTATCGGAGGATCAAAGGTGGCTCCATCCGGGCCAAAATCGACCGCAACAATGATGTCAATCCCTGCTGGTGGTGGTGGGGGATCAACAACAGGCTGGCAGGTTATCCATCCCAGAGGTTCCCCGGCCCCGTCCAGGGCCACCGTGCCGGCAGGTATCCTCAAAACGGCATTACTATTCTCAGAAGTAACAGTAACTCTTTCTGTTAACTCGCCATTCGCTGAAACGATACCTGTGAGGTCTTCTACTACACCACCAGGCTCCGGCGATGGAACTTCAGCGGGGGTTGCCTCTGGTGTCGCGCTTGGCGTTGGCGTAGGAGTTGGGGTTGGGGTAGGGTTAGGAGATGGAATATATCCGCCGCCGCCTCCACCATATCCATAACCGTAACCAAACGCAGACCCGTGGAACCCAAATCCGCCAGTCGTTATCAGCAGACCCAGCATGATAAGCGCCACGATTGCCACCGTTATCATCGAACCATGCATCGTTCTGGAACCCCAATACTGTCTTCTCATTTCACCCTCCTTTGCGGCCCTTCGACGAGAGGCCAATTTGGCATTTGCTTTGAGTATAGATACCCCATTTTGGCGAAACAAACCGGTGAACCATCAAATTAAGTGCGGATTGTCCCCATAAAAAACTACTGGCAAACCCCCACATAAATTAAGGGTTGGCTCCGTATTCCCTTATCCATGCATTTAATATGATTCGAGTAAGGAGAGAGCAACTATGAAAGATTTGATTTTTGTAGCTACTCTGTCGATACTGGCAGTAGTGCTGGCGCTGCTGGCTGGCGGCCCGCTACGCATTTTTCTGGGGTTGCCATTCATCCTCATTTTTCCTGGCTATGCCCTCAGTGCAGCGCTGTTTCCCAGAAAAACGTCCCTTGATGGCATAGAGCGCCTGGCTCTTAGCCTGGGATTGAGTATTGCTATAGTTCCTCTCGTCGGGCTGGCATTGAATTACATGCCCTGGGGCATAAGACTCACGCCAATTGCATCCGTCCTCCTGACGATCATTCTCATCCTGTGTCTCGTGGCAGCAATCCGAAGAAAACAGTTACCATCGGCAGAGAGATTTCAGGTGGACACGAAAGGTTACTTCTCTTCCCTGACTCTTGGCTGGCGAGAAGGCGGAAAGTGGGATAAGGCCCTGACCGCTTTTCTGGTGATCGCCATCGTTGGAGCTATAGCAACCACAGTATACGTAGTACAGATGCCCGGTGAAGGGGAAGATTTCACGGAGTTCTATATTCTCGGGCCCGATGGCAAAGCAGAGGGCTACCCGGATGAACTAGTTGCAGGAGAGGACGGCACGGTCATCTTAGGGGTAATAAATCGAGAACATGACGATATGGTATATCGGACAGTACTTGCCATCGAAGGGGAACTGGCGAAAGAACTGAATTTCATCAGGCTCGAGCATGGTGAAGAATGGGAAAAAGCGATTACCTTTGCTCCTGCCAGTTCGGGCACGAATCAGAAAGTTGAATTCCAGTTATATAAAGAAGGAACTGACCAGCCATGTAAAAAGGTTCACCTGTGGGTTGACGTCTACGAGTCACGGGGGAAAATGGCTGGACAACGGCCAAACCCTCAGGAAACCGATACCGTGACAGCTTCCGGTATTTGAGGGGAAAAGGAGGCAAGGGTTGATGCAACAAGCTAAGGCGCAAAACGGCACGGCTGCGAGGGATCCTTATGTGTGGCTAGGGATTGTTCTGACAGTCCTTGGCTCGGGCCTTTCGCCTCTTTTCTATTTCGTTGCAAATTCCGTAGCCCTCACAGGAGTTGGGATATCGTGTGTAATGCTCGGTCTTGTCTGCGTTGCGCTGGCCAACACCCGTGATCCCATCTCCCCGGAGGCCAGCCGGGTAATACTCCAGGCCGGGATGGAGAATACCGCCAGCCTTTTGGAAGAGCTCGGCCTCAACGGAAAGGCGATATATCTTCCGCGTTCTCGCAGAGGTGGTCGATCTCAGGCATTGGTTCTCATAAAACAGGATGGCTCCTCGATCAATTTAGATAAGGAAATCCCGGGCAGGCTGATAGTAAGACACGGCAACGGTCCAGATGACCTGGGCATTGCAATTGCCACGCCGGGCTCCGTTTGCCTCAGTGGACTTGAAGTTAAGCCTGGTCCTACTCCTGATGAAATAGAGTCCGCCCTTTCGACCATCCTGGTGGGTATGCTGGATATAGCATCATCTGTCTCCGTAAGTACAATTGAGAACGGGGTCAGGGTGGAGGCCGCAAAACCGAAACTCGGCTACGAAAATGTATGGTTCTACCAGTCGATGGGTAGTCCGCTGGCTTCGATAGCAGCCACAACGACCAGCGAAGCATTCGAAAAACCTGTGGTGGTAACACGTGATGAAATTCACAAAGGCAAGGCCCGGATCGAACTGGAGATATGGGCATGAAGATATACAACAGGTACATACTGGCACTTGCCCTGGTTTTCTGTATCGTCGATGGCCTGATGCTGGCTTCGGGTCACGATAGCCTCGATGCACACTTTGCGGTGCTGGTCATCGCTTCTCTAATCACTACTCTTGTCTTCGTACATTTCAGCGCAAAAGCAAAAAAAATGCTTAACAGCATAGCTTTTTCTTTTTTCACCGGATTTCTGGTGATCGTAGCTTTACGGATATGGGACATATTCGCGGAGGCATAATGCTTCTCAAACGAATAGGTATCACATCTATGCTAATCCTGATGTCATGGCTGATATTGTTGTGTGACACTGCAATAGCCGATGATGGGGATGCGTTGCGCCATGAAGACCCCGATTCCGTCGAGGTCTACTATGATGGGATAGCGATCCTGAATTATTATACCCGGATCCTTGATCAGGTTCTGGAAAAGTCACCTTCCGAGGTGAAGGCTCTCCAGTCGAAAAGACCGTTTGCAAATATCCCGGAAGGACTGAACAACTCGCTCGAAGATTTCACCGATTCCAGTGTCATCATCTCAGAACTGGTAGTGGAGATTGATTCCGGGCTTGAAGAGGGAAGCCGACTTATCAGTCAATATCAGTTTGAAGATATAGTCAGTCTGCAGGAAAAGATGGCAGTTAAGATCGATCAGGCCTACTCCGAATTGTGGCATATAGAGGGTGCTGTTGAATCCGCCGGAGTTGAGCTATCTGTGCCACCGACAGGGGATCAGGAGCCCCTGCGAAGGGCCTACGATGAAGTAGAGGACAGAGTTGAACAACTAAACAATTTGCTCGGGTTCTTCCAGGAATTACTGTTAGCCTTGTCAGTAGCGGAACTTCAGGATCAACTGCAGCCGACGGAAATCAGCCTGATTGCTGAACCGCAAACACAATTTGTTGGGGAAGAAATTACCGTCAAAGGAAATCTCTCTTCAAATGGAACGCCGCTATCGGATCGACAGATAGTCATCCTGCTTGACGGCATTCCCTCTACTCGGATACAAGCCAAACCGGACGGGTCTTACGCCGGGTCCATGCAGCTTCCGTACAAATACGTTCCGGCTGCGGAATTACAGGCTGTCTATTATCCACGAGAAGGTGACAGAGGTATATATCAGGGATCGAGAAGCGAGACGATCACGATAGATCTACAGTTCTATGATTGCAATCTGAATCTCTCGATGGACGGTAAGGCTTATCCCGGTATGGACGCGGTGATAAAGGGACAATTCGAATGTGACGAAGATGCACCCCAAATCAGCCGGGATATCGAACTGTACCTTGATGGGAACCTCGTACGCCAGACAAAGGCAGGGGTAACTTTCGTAGAGAGCATTTCGCTGGACCCGGAGATCGATATCGGGACACACCGACTAATGGTGATCGCTCCTGCAAATGGGCGGTACGCTCCTGCATTGTCGGAAATAGTCTTTGAGGTGGTAAGAGCCGTGCCGATAATTGATCTCAGCCCGCCTGGCCTGGCCATAATGCCGCTCGCTCTCAAGTTGAACGGCACAGTCCACACGGACCGCGGACCACTCGGGAACACCCCGATTGAGGCAAGTTTTGGTGGGCACAAAACACAGGCCGTCACCTCGGATGACGGCTCTTTCTCCGTAAAACTCGATACCGGCCTGAATTTAAGCATAGTCGGCTCGGAAGAACTGGAAATCACGGTTTACCCTGAAGAACCGTGGGCCTCTTCTGCCAGCACTTCGTGGAGTTTAATCGCGGTAAATTCCGTATCTGTGGGCATACTTGGGCTGGTGCTAATTGCCGTCCTGATCATTCTGGTAAAAAGATTGGTGGTATGGTTTGTGCTTCGTGATACAACCCCCGCAACTGCCGCATCTCTATTGTCGCCGATGCAGCCGGCATGGAGCGCCTTAAGAAAGCAGAATACACCAGAGAAGAAATCCGATAAGAAGGGCCTCGGGAATCGCGTCCTTGAGATTTACGCCAAACTGGTAAAGCGGACCCAATCCCTTACCGGCATAGTCTTGAGCCCGGGGATGACCTTCAGAGAATTCTCGGTTCGTTGCGGGCCTTTGCTCGGTCCGGGGCAGGCTTATCTCGATCGATTCACCCGGATAGTTGAACGGGTTTTGTATTCAAAGCATTCAACCAGCTTCACGGATTGGGATGAAAGCCAGGAGCTAAATCAAATGGTGGAGAAATCGATCAGCTATGAAGGTGCGTAGTATTATCGCGATTGCGATGGCCGTAGTGTTGGGGGTATCGATGCTGACCATCTGGTTCTATCCGTCGATCCAGGATTATATGATGGCAAATCCGTTCTGGAACGGGCTGAGGGATTTCTCTGATGACATGGATGTTCACCAGGCTGATTCGCTTACTCAGTCATGTGCCAATCCGACAGACACTGTCCTGATGGAAATCCCATACGCGCCATACGAAGAGAGCGCTCTTGTGCAGATCGAATCTTTCGTTAAAGAAGGGGGCACCTTGCTGCTGGCTGATGATTACGGCTATGGCAATACTGTGCTGGAACGGCTGGGGCTGGCAGTCCGATTCAGCGGGCAGCCGTTGCTCGATCCCCTGTTGTGCCATAAAAATCAATGGCTGCCACGGATTATTGACTTCTCCGATGATCTCGATGAAACGGGAATCGAGGCAGTAGTTCTTAATCATGGGACTGCCTTGCTTGATTCGGATGAAGAATCATGTATTGCCTGGTCTTCCGAATCCAGTTTCCTGGACCTCGATGGAAATGGCGAAAGCGGGAGTGATGATCGAAAGGGGCCGTTGCCTGTGGCTGCTGGCTATTCGATCGGTAAAGGGCGGGTATTGGCTCTTTCCGATCCCAGCGTGCTTATCAACAGTATGGTGAATCGCGATGACAATCGTGCCTTCATCGACCAAATATTGAAAACCTACGGAGAGGGGAAAAAGGTCACGATGGATATGTCCCGTCTGCCAAAAGCGCCGCTGGATGAATCCAAACAGGCCATGACCAAATCCAGAGAACGCATCTCCCACCCGTATTCCGTGATAGCCATGCTAGGCATCGTGGTATTTGCAGCATTCAAACCCTGGAAGAGAAAGGAGGCAGATTAATGCAACTCGATATAGAAACCATCAAGCTTCCCCAGCAAATTATGGATGAGATGTCGAAAACTGTTATCGGGAAGGAGGAAATCAGGCGCACCCTGTTTGTGGCCCTGATTGCCGGCGGGCATGTGCTGATCGAAGGTTTGCCCGGCACAGCCAAGACCAAGGTTGTCAACAGTCTTGCTCAGACCATCGGGTGTTCATTTAACAGGATTCAGTTTACGCCTGATATGATGCCATCTGATGTGACTGGTTTCTACCTGTACTCAATGGTAGGCGAGCCCCGATTTGTTGAAGGGCCGATGTTCGCCAATATCGTTCTGGCAGACGAGCTCAACCGGACCACGCCCCGGACTCAAGCGGCATTGCTGGAATCTATGCAGGAACATCAGGTCACAGTGGAAGGGAAGACTTATCCCTTGAGCAAACCTTTCATGGTTATCGCCACCCAGGTGGCTACCGGTGCCGAGGGCACCTATCCGCTGGCAGATGTCCAGATCGACCGATTCATGCTCAGGGCACATTCCGAGTATGCCTCGTTCGAGGAAGAAGTGGAAATCGTGGCCAATATCGACTATCTGGACAACCCCGATCTTGAGCCGATTATCAGCAGTGACGATATAGCGCGGTTGCAGGAGATAGCCCGACAAGTATATGTCTCACGCGACATTGTGGAATATATTGTATCCATTATAGATACCCTCCGCCGTCACCCCGATACTGAATCCGGGCCAAGCAGCCGGGGATCTATCGCCCTGTTTAAGTGTGCCCGGGCGCTGGCGTTGTTCGAAGAACGGGACTTCGTCATCCCCGATGATGTCAAACGGCTGGTTATACCGGCACTCGAACATCGAATCAGAATAAAACCTGAAGCTGAAATGGATGAGATAACTCCCCGACACATCCTGAGCAAAATCATGGAACAGACACCGGTGCCAAGGATAAAATCATGACACCACAACGCGCGTGGAAATATCGCGTACTCGTTTCGACCTATGGCGTACTCGCCCTGGGCATAATGCTGGTGTTTTCGCCGATGGCGTTTTCATTCATTCCTCTGGCATTCGCTGCTGTATTCCTGTATCTGGCAAGCAGCCATTCGCATTCATGGTTTCGCCTTTCATTCGATATCTACCTCTTTCTTGCCTTGCCGCTGATGTGGGAATCCGCATTGCCTGCATACCTCGCATGGTTGACTTCTGTGCCGCTGGTTTGGGCGTTCGGATATGACCTCGGGCAAGTGGCCCGCTCGGGTAAATCGATTGCTTTCCGAAAAGGGTGGGGAGTAAGTGAAGGGCTGGTTCGAACGGGGGTAGTGATACTTATTGCCATCATATTGGCCACGCTCCTCGGGAAATTAAGCGTGATAATCGCCGGGGCTGTGCTGGCTGGCTGGCTGGCCGTAATGGTCACACGTGTTGTAAGAGCCATGCCGGAAATTCCCGTAACCGCCATGACTTCAACGCATCGAGTGCTGGCCGATGACAATCTGGATTTCACTCTCTCAATTGAAAGCAGTTTCAAGTACGGCGGATGGCTGTCAATTCAATCACCTTACAAATGGGTCAACGTAGAACCGGTCTCACTGCCGCTCTCTAACAGCAAGACAGAATTGCAAATATCGCTGACTCCATATCTTTCCGGGCCATCGTCTGTTCGTATGGACGGATCAATGACCGATTGCTGGGGATTGCTATCCCGCCAAATTGAATTTGAGGTGGCTGATCTTCAGGTCATACCCAGGGCCCGGTATGCCATGTGGCTTGCCCAGAAATATCTGGAAACAAGCCAGTCCAGTGCAGTAATGTCAATGACTTCGGCTGTTAAGAAAAGCAAGCAGGCGATCGGCTCCAGAAGAGGTATGGATTTCTACGGAACCCGTCTCCATCAGCCAGGGGACAGCCTGAGGAGCATAGACTGGAAACACTCCATGAAGCTACAGGATTTTGTGGTGCGCGAATACGAGGATTCCCAGACCTCATCGGCCATGTTGCTTGTTAACCTGGCTGCCAGTAGTGAGCAGGCAGCCGATCGTCTGGTCTATTCACTTTTAACGACAGCAATCACACTTGCCGCAGAAGGGATTCCCTCCGTCGTGGCTGCCTACGATCATCAGGAAGTTGCCATCGTCACTGAATCACTTGATCACCGCCGTCTGGTTCTCAAATGTCTGGAGCTTTCACACAAGGTAGTTCACTGGGAACGATCTCACCGGTATCTGGCAACTGCGGACCTGCAGAGGATCAGGGCCAATAAGAAAAGGCTGGAAATGCTCAGGAAGGATTCACTGGCAACACTGATCGAGTTGATGGAAGTTGAACTCAAAGCAATTGGCCAGACCGCGGCTACAAACCCGGCCACAGAGGCGCTTAAAAGAGGCCTGCACAGAACCAGAGAATCATCATCAGTACTGATTCTTTCGGAAAGAAATCACGATGAGGAAGCGCTGCAACAAGCCAAATATGACTTACGATCCCGCAATCTCGCCTTTACCGAAATATCGCTGAACAGCAAGCAAAACAGGAAGGGACGCACCAGGAAGGTCACAGAAACGGCGCAGGTATCAAACGTCGCGCGTCGCGAACTCGAATTGGCTCACGCATGAAAACGAGGAGAATGGGCAGGTGGATCGAGCAGTTCCTGAACAGACAATGTCGCAAAGCCCTTCTTCTGGGACGATCCGAAGAATCTGGCAAAGACATTCGGCATTGATCAGCCTCGCCGGAGCAATCATTATATTGCTCGTGAATTTCTGGGCCGGGATGGATGCCCATTGGGATTATGAATATCCGCTTCACGTTGACGAGTACTTTGCAATGGGATATACGGACGCAATGATGGATGAAGGATCGCTGACCTACCACGATCCCTACAGAGATGGAACCATCAGCAAGCACCACGAGATGGGATTTCACCTGCTGATGGGATCATTCCGGGAGATGACCGGGCTGTCATGGCTGGGATTCTATCGGATAGCGCCTGCCGTGATGCTTGTACTGATATCATTCCTGGTGTATGCCCTGGGGCATCGCGAGGGGTATGGCTGGGCAGCAGCGTTGTTCGTGATACTGATACCCACATCCATACGAACCCTCGGCCCCGCTTTTCTGGTGCCAATGGTGGGGGCAATGCTGTTTATTCCAGTAGCTATCCTTATCCTGCACAGGATCGAGTCCATCGGAACTACGAAAGCGCTGCTACTGTTAATGGTCTTAATCGGTGTCACAGTCTCATTTCATCCACCCACCGGGGGAATCGTTTTTGCGCTGATTGCCCTGTATCTGTTTGCCCTTACAATCGAAGGATTGATTGATCGGAAATACTTCCGATCGGGGGGGGTGATTGCAGCCATCGGGGTTATGCTTGTTGTACCGCTCATGATTATGCTTCGCTGGCAATATGCTTATTTCGATCGAATCTGGGAGAAAATGCCCAACAATGATTCCGGCATGACCGAACTTCTGGGGTTTCATTCGGGTTTCATTGAAGCATTCGGGATTATTGCCACTGTCCTGTTCACTGCCGGTTCGCTTGCATTCCTATATGTTCGCGCATATCGCCTGCGCACATACGTCCTCCCTGCGTACATTTTGCTCCTGTTTGCCTTCATGTATATTGTCTATCCTCGTTATGACCTCGGGCCCAATATTCTCTACGAGCGTGGCTGGTCTTATGTGGGACTGTTCATGGCAATTATGGCAGGATTTGGAATCGCACGTTACTTCAGATCGATATCAAGACTCAATTTAAAGATCAGGCAACACGCCAGCCCGATTCAGGCAGTCGCGGTTATGGCAGGGATAACTGTTCTGGTAATGGCACTCACTACAGGATTTTTCGGCAATAAGCGGGATCAATATGCCGGATATTATTACATGGTTGGCGATCAAATACGCTCCGATTTCGTGTGGCTGGGAGAAAACACAACGGACTCGCACAAAGTTGCCTTAATGGAAGGGAGCCTTGCATGGACTTACCCCCCAATCGCCGGGGCGGGGAACCAGGTCAACGGGGCCGTGGCATCCCCACAAGCTCACAAATGGTCGCAGGAAGCTGAAGCTGCTTTCAACACGGGAGAAATCGAAACCGAATGGATTGAAAAACAGGGTGCTTCCGTGCTGTATTCGCGCTGGCCGGTCAGTCAGGAAGCGCGTAATATGAGCAACAACGATTTAATACAGGTGCGTCCCGGAGTATATCTGGTTCCCGAATCGATAGATGCAGCACATTGATTGGAGGTAAGGCATGACTTTAAATCCAGAAAATCAACCGATAAACGATCCGAAAATCTCTGTTGTTACCTGTGCCTATACCATGGATCGCTTTGACGATACCTTGCAGGCTGTGGAATCCGCCTTAAACCAGACGGTTCCGCCGCATGAAGTGATCGTTTCAATCGATAGAAATGAAGAGTTATTTACCAATCTACAACGGACGGTCACTGCGCAATATGTATCACAGAATAGAAATTCGTCGGTGAAGGTGATTTTAAATAAAGGCGATCAGGGGGTTTCCGAGACGCGAAGCCTCGGGATTCGGGAAGCGGAGGGCAATCTCGTTGCCTGTATCGATGACGATGCGGTCGCTGAACAGAACTGGCTGGAAGAGATGGTTCGAGCGCTCAATAGTTCCAATGCATCGGTAGTGGGAGGAAAGTGTATTCTCTCGTGGCCGAACGGGAACCGGCCTGTCTGGTTTGCTGAGGAACTGGACTGGGTTGTCGGTGGCACATACAAAGGTATGCCCACAAATGGAAACGTGGTAAGGAATGTTGCCACATGCAGCATGATCGCGCCCAAGAGTGTTTACGAACAGGCTGGTTTCTTCAGCAAAGAGATCGGAGCTATAGAGGGAGGCAGAAGGGGGGGGGAAGAAGCGGAATTTTGCCTGAGAGTTAAAGAACGAATACCCGGGAAAGATATCGTCTACGAGCCAAATGCTGTTGTGCATCACAAAGTTCATGCCTTTCGCGTAAGTCTAAAATACCTTATTCGCAGGTCGTATGACGAAGGTTACAGCAAGGCAATAATGCAGCGATTCATAAAATCACGCGGGCAGCTTTCGACGGAGAACTCGTATCTTCGCTATCTGCTTTTTAAATCGATACCGGATCGCATCAAAAGGCTTCATAAAAAGGAATCAATAATTCAATTGGGAGCCATTACTATCAGCACTATCGCCACAATAACAGGATACGCGTTCGGCAAACTGGAAAGAAGCAAAGGAATTTAAATCACCATCGAAGGAGGTTGGGATTATGGCTTTAGGCATGCCGCGAAAATTGATGAGTTGGGCTGTAGCCAAAGAAAGGGAGACCCTATCCGGCCAGTTCTGTTCAATGATGAAACCTTCGGTGAATGATATTTTGCTGGAAATCGGAGGGCCCTCAAAAGGGACTCAAAAAGTGATATCGCTTTTTGAAAAAGTTTTAGTTGCCAATATCGAAATCAGGCCGATGAGCATGTCCGAACTTGGGTATCCCCAAAGCGCGCAAATTATTCTTTCCGATGGATGCAAACTCCCCCTTAAAAGTAAAAGCGTGGATTATGTATTCTCAAACGCAACTCTGGAACATGTCCCAAAAGATCAATGGCCGTTGCTGGCCCAGGAAGTCGTCCGGGTCGCCCGCAAGGGTTTTTTTGTGTCGACTCCCAATCACTATTTCCCGTTTGAGCCACACTATCTGATGCCGCTATTCCAGTTCGTGCCAGAAAGCACACGCCGAAAGCTGGTAGTGGATTACGGTTTCACCATCGGATGCATGAGCAGAACAACTTATGAGGAGATCAATCTTCCCAGAAGAAAGGAACTCAAGCAGCTCTTCCCAAAAGCGAAAGTGCATGGGTGGGGTATGCCCCTCATACCTTTTCACTGGGTTTGCTGGATGAGAAATGACGCTTGAACACGCGCTCAATCCGAATACGCTCGTAATGCCACGTGACCATGCAACGTTGGCGCACTGGTCGGCCGGGAGGGTTTCAACCCTGCTGACCATCATCGCTCTGGGCCTATGGTCGTATTCTCTCGTTCAAGCCAAGCTTAGCATCGGATCATTGGGGCTCATTCACAGTTTCCCGATCACCTTTCTCGTATCGCTGGGTCTCCTTACAATCGCTTCCGCGGTTCTCTGGGTTTCCAAAGAAAACCATACAAAGCTGCTGTTCCTGCAACTTTCGTTGCTGGTTGTTTCATTTTGGCTGGTTCCTGTCCTTGCCGGAGGAAGCCTGCCATTTTTAAACCATATGTACCGCGATTACGGAAACGTTGATTATATACTCCGAAACGGGCATATTGATCCTGAAATCGTAACATACCTTAACTGGCCCGGCTCTCAGCTACTGTTCGCGTCCGGCATGAAAGTGACAGGATGGGAAGGTATCCCCCATGGATTCCTGGCTACATCAACGTTTTTCATGATGATCCTTATCCTGTTGATGATGTATGCCTTTCTGAAGAGCATATTCCCCGCAAGTCAGACGAATTACACTTGGGCCGCGTTGTGGGTGGCATGCCTTGGGTGCGTCACGGGCCCGGTTCGTTTCTCGCCGCCTGCGATGGGTTTCCTGTTGATGCTCTGTGTGCTTATGCTCATTACTGCTATGGAGAGGGGCCGGATGAGAGATATCGGCTTGCGGTCTTGCATGATAGTCGTCGGAGCAACGCTCACCTTCGTTCATTTACTCACCGCACTTTATAGCCTGGCAATTGTCTTTGGCCAGTTCATTCATAAAAGAAAATCTCCGATCACCTTTATTCTGCTGCTCATCTCCCTCATCGTAGCGTGGCAGGTATATGTGGCCACATCATATTTTTCGTTTAAACTCCCGATCTTTCTCGAATCCGCTCTCAGTCTGGATGCCCTGGCGTTTCATTCGATGGAACGGGGAACAAATGGGAGCGAATCTCATATAGTTATCAGCAGTATTCGCTTCTACTTCACGCTCCTTTTGGCGGGTTTGGCCATAACCGGTGGGCTGCTGGCCTACCTGAAGCATAAATGGAATCCGAATGATAGATCGATGCTGATTGTGCTGGCTGCCATTATTGCCACATCTATCGGGGTTGGGGCCGCCTATGGAGGCTTCCATATCTTCAACCGTGTGTTGACCTTTATCCTGCCCATCATCGCGTATTTCGCCGTGAAATGGCTGGATTTTCGCAGGCTGCGTGTGATTTTTGTGGGCTGCCTTTTGATCGCGCTGCCGCTGCATATGATAACTCACTATGGAAATCAGACCTACGATCACCTTTCCACCGGTTTTATCAAAAGTCTCGATTTCTTTGAAAATAGCGAGTCTGGCGGCACCGTATATTCTAATATACTTTTGGAACTGCCTGAACAGCAAGATAAATATTCTATGATGATCGCTTTGGCTTTATACAGAGCTGAGAAATCAGACCAGATCACTCCCGAACAAATCATGGAGAACAATTCAGAGAATCTCGTATATGTGCACGTCGACAATCGTGACGAAGAGCGGTTCGAATTTGAATTCGATGATGCCGCGTTTTTCCGGGAATGGCATGCATCGCTGGCCGATAGCCATCATTTCAATTACATATATTCGAACAAAGATGTCAATCTATATTTCGGCGACCCAAAAGGTAACTGAAAAATGAGGAGGGATAACAAATGACAGATGAAAAATCAGTGCTCGAACAGAACATCCGGTTACACCAGATTGAGGCATATTTCTATAACGCCATTCATCCCGAAGATTTCAACCTTTGGGAACAACGGAGATTGAAACGCGAGATAAAACAGCTATCTGCGAAAATAGATCGATCTCTGCCCGTGATGGATCTGGCCAGTGGCACCGGCAACCTTTCCGATCATCTGAGAAAAGAGGGAGTTCGTGTTATCGCCTGCGACCTGTCGCGAGAAATGCTGAAGGAGAACCGGGCGCAAGACAGGGTTCAGTGCGATGCCACTCGATTGCCTTTCAAAGATGGTTGCTTTAGCGCCATCACCGGGTATTCGATGTTGCATCACCTGCCCGATCCTTGCAGAACAATGAAGGAAGTTACCAGAGTAGCTGTGCCGAAAGAGTGTTTCCTTTATTTCGATCACGATCATTTCCTGCCCGAAAAGCACAAATCTCTGGGACATTATGATTTCAGCATTTCGGACTTGGCTGGCTGGGTTTTATGGATAACAATGCGCCCCAGGTACATAGGACGTCTCTTTAAGTACGCTCTGTGGGGCAGGCGTAAACATCTGCAAAACATGGCGGATATGGATGTGGTCGAATCGCACGAGAGGGTCAATACGGAGTACCTGTTTGATATTCTTGATAATAGTGGGTTTGATGCACAAATAGTAGCCTACAATTCCGGGAGTTTTCTGGAGGCATCGCGAACTAATTAAACGGAGCACATTTGAAATGAAAATTGTTCATATCGGAACGGGCGTCGTGCCGGTATTACCTTTCGGTTCGCGCGGCCCGGAGAAAACGATCTACTACTCGACCAAACATTTGGCCAGGCTGGGTTACGATGTGGACATTATTGATATGAAACAAGGTGCGCATGATAGAGGCGAAACAGAGGCTCGTTTTCATGAAATCAGTCTTCCTTCGATCTTCAATTCAAGTCTGTTCAGCTATTTAAAGATAATGATTTTCAGTCTGATTTCGACTTTTATGCTAAGCCGGCTCATTAAAAACGGAAGGGTGGATATCGTTCATGCGCACAGCCAGTTCCCGGCAGCGGCTATCCTGATCGCTCGATGGATCTTCCACTGGCACATTCCCCTTATATATACCGCACATAATCCATATCTGGTAATGCCGTGCGGAATGACAGACAAACTCAAGCACACAATATTGGAATGCATGGTAATGCGGTGCGTCGATTGCGTGGTCTCTCAAACATTATCTGTCGGTGAAGAACTGCAACGCAAGTATGGGATCGATCCTGCCCAAGTGTTACAGGTCAGCGCCGGAATAGATATCGAGGCCATCTCCGCTTTCCCGGGCAAGTCAACCCGGAGAACCGGGAATCCGCTGATACTCTATGTGGCAATCATCAATCTCCGGAAAAATCAGATGTCGCTAGTACAAAGCATCCCGCAAGTTCTGGAGAAATTCCCTGATGCAGAGTTTATCTTCCCCGGTGCAGTTGATGATCCTGCTTACTTCGAGAAAATAAAGCAGTTCATCGATGAACACAGTCTTTCTGAAAATGTTGTATTCACCGGTGATCTTTCCACGCAGGAGTTGTACCGGGTATATCGAGACGCAACTATGTTCGTTTTCCCAACCCGATATGAAACCCAGGGGGTTGTACTGCTGGAAGCGATGGCATTTGGCCTGCCGGTGATCGCATCGGATATCGGGCCGATCCGGGATATCGTGGAGATGGAGCATCACAGTGCTTTGCTGATTGATCCGGAAAACACCAAAAATATCGGGGCATCGATCATCCGGGTTTTGGAGGATGAGGCACTAAGAACGGAAATGTCATCAAAAGGAATGAAGCTTACTCATAACACGTTTTCCTGGGATCATGCAGCCAGGAGAATGGCATCAGCATATCACAAATTTGTCCGGGTGGAACAATTAAATACATCGGAGGTAACTAACAATGGCTGAATCAATCAGGGCGCTACGAGAGATATGTCAGGAAACCAGAGATGATAATCTCTACAGCAGGAGCACATTCGACAAGATGTTCATCCGAAGCGCATCGATATATTTCACCAAATTATCTCTGAAGATGCACATCTCTGCCAATCAGGCAACGTTTATCGATTTCCTCATCGCCATAGCCAGTGGCGTGCTGATGGTTTTTGCAGAGCCGGTGTGCTGGCTGGGGGGCATCTTTCTCTTCTACCTCTATCTGGTTTTCGATTGCGTGGATGGCGAAGTATCCAGATACAACAAAACGTCCTGGCCGGCCGGGTCGTTTCTCGATGGTGGACTCGGCTGGCTGGTCTGGCCTTATTTACTGGCTTGCATGACCTTTGGAATCTATCAGGAAATTGGAAGTATAACTGTTTTCGTATTCGGATTTATGGCAACCATCGGATGGCTCCTTTATATGGCTTGTGCACTGTTTCCTTACCCGATTCTTCATTCCTGGGGAAGGTTGCAGGAAGCGACTACCGAGGGCGAAGAGGAAGGGGTTGCTAAAGAGCCTGTAATAATGCACTTGGGACGTGCCTTTTTTGGACCCAAAGGATTTATCCCCATTGTTATCACAGTTGCTGTCATAGACTGCTTCATCTCGCCATTTGCCATCGGAGAGTTTACGCTCAATGCCCGCTTTATTTACCTGGCAATTTTTGCCATGGCCACGATGGCCGGGATCGCCATGAGCACTTACAACGTGATCCGATACGGTGTCAGAATTCAACGGCCCTGAGAAATGAACTATCCCGCCGCAAGCAGCGGGGTATCAATAATGTCATTCCGGCCTCCGAGCCGGAATCCATTGCCCTGCCACCCATCTGGATTCCCGCATGCGCGGGAATGATATTTACATGGCAAGCCACTGGGTATTTTGTACCCAAAGAGAATAAAAAGTAGGGGCAATTCATGAATTGCCCCTACTTTTTACTCCTACGATATTCCTAATTCGGAATCAAATCAATCGAACTTCCCAACGCTCAATGCTTTAACCATACTTCGTTCGCTGACAAACCGTACGATCGAGCGTTCCACCGGCAGCTTGAAGAACATGTGATTGCATCGCAATGCCGCCAGCTTCCTCGCCATGGCGGTCGCCAATTCTGTTCTCACCTTTAATCCGGACATCCAGCAATAAAAAGCCAGATTGGTCAAATCCTTCATTGGGCAATTCACCCACGGGAAAAGATGGTAATCCTTCGGCATTATTTCGTTGCCGATATACGGACTGGAACCCCATTCCTCGATAGTGGCAGGCACCTGCATCCCGGCATTCATGCATTTCTCGTAGAGTTCGCTCCCCGGGTAAGGCCGGTAAATGAAGGGGCCCAAAATGCGGAAAGAATCGTTGATAGCCGTAATCCTGCTGATCAATGATACGGTTTTGTGCATATCTGAAACCTGCTCTCCGGGCAAACCAATCATGAACGAAAACGTGGCATCGATACCGACTTCATTCAACCGCCTGGCAGTATTCATAATGTCTTCAACTTCGATATCCTTCTTAAGTACATCGAGAATTCGTTGGGAGCCGGATTCAGCCCCAATGCCAATTTGCTGGCACCCCGAATTTTTGAGTCGCACCAGCAATTCAGGGCTGATGTGATGTTCCCTGAAGTAATCGGCGCGCCCGCTGGCAAACCATCGGAATTTAAGATCCTCCGCTTCGATTCGATCCATGATCTCTATCAGGCGCTTTTTGTTGGCAAAGAAATCCTCATCGAAAAAAGAAATGCGGGTAACGCCCGTGTTCAGGATAGTCCGGATATCGTTTACCACCAGTTCGGCCGACCGGAACCTGTACCGTTGCCCCAGAATGGGATTAATACAAAACGAGCACCGATGCGGGCATCCGCGACTGGTCATGATGGGCAAACCCACCGATGTTTTGTGGGCCACTTCAGCGAGATCATCTTCGGAGTTTATGCCATCCAGCAAATCCCATTTCGGAAACGGAAGATCATTTAAATCCATCGGTTCTCTGGCCGAAGTCGTAACCACTTCGCCATCCGATTGGAATGAGATGCCATTCACTACACTTGGATCACTCTGGTTTTCAATAGCAGCGAGGAGCTCTATCAGCGTGTTCTCGCCTTCTCCCTTCACAGCGTAATCAACATATTGACTGCTTGCCACCTGTTCCGGGTACAATGTGGGATGCACACCACCCCAGGCGATCGGAATGCTCGGATTGATTTCCCTCACCCGGGCCGCGATTTCGACGGCACTGGTAAGTTGTGCCGTCATGATGCTCATACCAACCATGAGAACATCATCATTGAGTTCCTGTGCCAAACGATCAAAGAGATAGGATTTTTCAACGTTGTTGGCATCCAGCACAACCACTTCATATCCGCGGTCGAAAGCATATGTCCCAATACACAATAATCCCATCGGGATATTCATCCGTACCAGCCTTGGCCTTAATAGCGCATTGACCAAAACAATCTTCTTGCCCATGTTTATGCTCTCCTTTAATCATGTAGTTATGTGGTTAACCGGTGGATAGAACAGGTCACTCGCCTAACTTCATTATCGCCACCTCCACGTAATCCTCCTCAACCGGGGAGAACCTTATCGAGCCGGTTGGAATAGCCGGGTTCGTCTGATTAAATACTCGGCTATTATCAAGACAGCTAGAATGCACTGGCTAATAAACCATGCAATGCCACCTCCCTCGATGCCCATTCGAGGTAAGAGTACATAGCTTAACCCCAGCACAATCGTTACCATGAAGAAACTGAGCCATACCACCGATTTCATTTTCATCTGGACCCTTCGTATTCCAAAATAGACAAAGGTCAAACTGAATGGCACTGCGGAGACAGCCAAAATCCGTAGGAGATGTGTAGCATTCTCAGAATACTCCGTACCAAAAAGGAGTAACACCTTATCTCCTACCAGAATGACCAGAGCTACTGCCGGAACAACGGTGACCATAAGCAACTTGAGGCTCTTCATTACCTGATCCTTCAAGCCATTTTCGTTGTTCGACCCTTCAGCAAAAAGGGAAAATGATATCGCCACAGGAATCATGAATAGTACATAGCCCAGCGTCCAGGCAACATAGAAATAAGCATTTTCTTCGGCACTCAAACGATTTATCACAATTATCGGGAGAACAAACTGTGTTGCCGCCAAACAAAGGTGAGCAAAATAGTTGGGTAGAGAGAATTTCAACAATTTCAAAACCATGCTTTTTCTGCAAGCGAAAGAGGGGCGATAGCCCGGTTCAACCCGCGGAATCATGAAAGAAAGTGCGCAAGACGCGGCCACTAAAAATGCAGCACCCCAGGCAAAGAACATCCCGAATGCCTCGAAGAAAGCGGCAAGCACTATGAGAGGAACAAATCTGGAAAGGCCAAGAACCATGCCCTGCATCAGAGTGAAACCGGATTTCCTTTTCGCAACAAAGATACGTCCGCTAAGGATAAATATGGTCCCGGCAACAACGGAAAGGACAAATACAATTCCAAAAGCAATATTCTCACGAATTATAAGAAGGGCCGGGGACCATAGATCAAGCCCTGCGATGAAAACAACAGCCAGACATAAAGATACTAATCCGCTCACGGTAAAACATGAATTGATCATATCTCCGGATTTGCCATTTGTGGCAGGCAAGAAACGAATTAATGCAAAGTCCAACCCAATTGTGGAAAAGGCCATCATCAAGAGCATTGCGGCAACAGCAGCCGAAGCTACTCCAACTGCCTCTGCCGGATAAAGCCTCGCAGCAGCAATCCAGAATAGGAAACCGGTAATCGCAAGAACCGCATTGGTCAAAATGAGGTAGACTGCATTTCGGTAAAGCGAAACTCCGTGGAGATTTTTGAGAATCTCCCACGGCGTCCGAATAGTTCCGAGTGTATTTTTCAGACCGAGGTTTTCCATTTCCAGTTGTTTCATCAGATTAAGCTCTCGCAATACACGTTTTTACCTTCACCTCAGTCCGCTCTCTTGAGGAAAAGAAAGTGTTCTTACTTCTATTGGAAGCAGGGAACATATGACCATGCGACTCTACCGGCAAATCGCTGGGCAATTAGTAGATATCAGCCAGTATCCGGCTAACATCGCTTCGGTTCAAATCAACGATGTTGTTTTCCATCCTGCCCTTCGAAAACGCCAGATCCGCCAGCCAGTCGAGATCGCCCCTTTCCACACCATATCTGCTAAGGCTGAACGGAATCCCGGTATTGGCCAAACCTGAAACCTTCTCCCATAGTTCATCAAAATCATCCAAACGAGCCTTCCCCAAAAAGCCCGGCCAGATATCCTGCATCCGCGCCGTATTTAATCTGAACAACGAGTTGAGCGGCATCGAGCAGGCGATCCCGTGTGGTATGCCGAAATAGGCAGTCAACGGATAGCTGATGGAATGTGCTGCAGCGGTTTTGGTATTGGAAAAGGCCAGCCCGGCATACATCGATGCCATCAACAGGTCACTTCTGGTCTCAATCGATATCGGCTCAACTAACTTTTCCAGATTGCCCACAATCAGTGCGACCGCCTTGGCGGCAAAATTGCTGGAGACAGGATTGGCATTCTTGTTCCATACGGCTTCGAGTGAATGCGAAAGCGCATCGAGAGTGGATGAAACCGAAGCAGCCAGAGGCAAAGATGATGTCAAATTAGGATCGTATACGGCATAATCCGGATAATTTGCGCTTTCGGATAATGAATACTTTTTCTTCTCTAATTTATCCCAGACCGTGGCCCACATCGTGAGTTCGCTGCCCGCACCGTGCGTGGTAGGAACGGCTACAAAAAGAGGTTTTTCCTTTGCTTCAACCTGGCATCCAACAAGTTCCCGGATTTCATAACAGGACTTGTAGATTGCCATTCGCACCGCTTTGGCGGTATCGATTACCGAACCACCACCGATAGCAACAATCATTTGCGGTTTGAAATTGCGAGCAAAATCGATGGCCTTCCCGCAGCTATCAAACGACGGGTTGTTTTCGATGGCGGAAAAGCATTGGAAATCAGGCAAAGAATGCGAGATTTTTTTAAAGTCGTCCGTCTCTCGAAAACGATTTGAGCACATCAAAAGGCCCTCTTTTTTACCATCGGCAATTGCACCAATTGTTTCATCGAAGGCATCGGCGAAAACAATCCGGACAGGATTATGGTATTTCCAGGTCATTTCAAAAACCCCATCAACGAAGCTTTCATTTCTTCGGGCGAATCGGAAGGTCTGCCCAATCCATCAACCGTCCCGGACTCTATTTCAATATGAATGAAATGCGGGTTTTCGTATTGCCCGATTTCTTCTACGATCAGCCGAAAGTCTTCAACGCTTCTCACTTTGCTTACGGTTCGATACCCGCAAGCCTTTGCTACTGATGGGAAATCCACCGCTGAAGAAAGCGTCAACTGCCCGCCCGTAGATTCATACGCACGATTATCAAAGCAGATGTGGATCAGGTTTTTCGGCTGATAGTGCCCCACGGTTGCCATCGTCCCCATCTTCATCAGAAGAGCGCCATCGGCATCCAGCACGAACACCCGCTTCTCGGGACTTTCCAGCGCGACTGCCAACCCGATCGACGCCAGGCATCCCATCGAACCCATCATGTAGAATTTGCCTTTGTGAGCCACACTTTGGTATAACTCTCTGCCGGAAAAGCCGGTAGCTCCCAAAAATACATCATCAGGGCCAGCATTATCTGTCAGCAGTGGGATATAATCCATGCGCTTATCGAGTTTATTTTCCGGGGAAATCGACGCTTTATCGTACTGTTCGAAGTAGCCTTTTTTGACGATGAAAGCAAACGGCACAGACTGATTCACGCAATACTCTCTGGCCATCGCGATATGCTGGCTCAAATCGCTCTCGCCATGAAGTACAACATAGGGAATCTCAAATGTATCCAGAAGCGGCAGGATGGTCTGTCCCATAAGCTTATGCTGAGGGGCATCCTTCATTCCGGGTTCGGCTCTCCATGAAATGAGAAGCAACGCCGGTAATCTGTACAGCAATTGCAGTGAGGAAAGCGGATTGACAGCATTGCCGTAGCCATCGTTCTGCATATAGACCACCGGTATCTTTCCGGTGAGCGAAAACCCGGCAGCCAGGCCCATTGCTTCACCTTCCGAAGAACAAAGGTAGTTTTGCACCTGATCGCTATCGCCGATGTAATTCAGCAAGTGTTTGAACACTGAGCAGGGAATCCCCATAAAAGGGGCAAAACCCGCATCCTGTAAAGAGCCGACAAATTCTTCTGGTTTCATTTTACTTCACACTCGGTATCAGGGTGAGTATTTCCTTAATTGGCATGCAGGTTTCCTCACACCCGGAGGCTGTTTCATTTTCCAGTATTGTCCTAGCTGCCTCTACCATCGCAGGATAGGCTGCCCGTAACAACTGGTTGGCATAGATCACTATCCGTACCCCTATTCGTTTCAATTCTGTTTCGGTTATGGTGTTATACGTGCTCGGCACAGCAACCAGCGGCACTTTGTGGTTGAGCCGTTGATAGAGCCGGCAAAATTCAACAATTTCGTCGGGGGTCTTTTCTTTACTGTGAATCATCACTCCATCCGCACCGGCAGCAATGTAGGCCCTCGCTCTTTGTATTGCATCGTCCATTCCGGCTTTCAAAATCAGGCTCTCGATTCGGGCGATCACCATGAAATCATCGGTGACCTGCGCCTGTTTACCGGCGCGAATCTTATCGGAAAAATCCTCGATATTATCCTGAAACTGGGTAACTTCAGTCCCAAAGAGTGAATTCTGTTTGAATCCGATCTTGTCCTCAATGATTACCGCCGAAATCCCCTCACGCTCCAGCGTGCGCACCATGAATCTGAAGTGCTCCGGGAATCCCCCTGAATCCCCATCGAAGATGATGGGTTTAGTGGTCACTTCCAGGATATCGTTCAAGGTATTCATCCGGGAAGTAAGATCAACACACCCGATGTCCGGCTTGCCTTTGGCGGTGGAATCGGTCAGGCTGCTCAGCCAGATTCCGTCGAATTCGCTGACGAAATCTTCCCCGGTTAATCTAGTGTTTTCAGTAATCAGACCCGACAACCCGTTGTGGGATTCGAGTATGCGCACCAGATCTTTCGATTCCAGAAGTCGGCGCAATCTGCTCAACCGGATTCCGGGCGTCGTTCCGATTTCCCTCAATTCGTTATTCAGCTTTGTTGATGATATTCCCTGGGTGTATTCGGGCTCGATCAATTGCCCATCCCACTCTTTCAGAGTTTCGATCACCATCGATCGGATTTCCTTTTGAACACCGGTTCGCCAGTCATCCCCGTGAACTACAACATCCGGTTTGATTTTCCTCAAGTTGGGCACGTAATCCAGAGTATCCTGCGGTATGACTTCCGCGACATTTTTGAGATTCTCGACGATCATTTTTCGTTGTTCGTACGATAGATAAGGGAGGCGTTTGTAACTGGCAATCGCCTGATCCGTCAAAAGACCCACCACAACTCTACCGTGTTTGCTGGCTTCTTCAATGATATTGAGATGTCCGGGATGTATCAAATCTGCACTCATTGCAACGTATACCGTTTTCATGTCTCCCCCTTCACAATTTTCCTGTTATGAACTCAATCGCATTAGCACTTCGGCGCTCAGTAAACATTAACTTTTAGGTAGGCTGGAGCATCGGTTCCAACCTTCGAGAGCGAATGCTTTCGGCCATCCATGCCCTCGAATTAAGGAGCAACTTGACGTTAGCAACTCGTTCGATCCGGCCTCCAGAAGCAAAGGCTGAGAATCCGCATCAAATCCTCGAATCCAACCACGATACTGTTAAGCTTCGTTTCCCCAACCCTGTCCCGATACTCAATTGGCATATCGAGGGTCTTCAACTTCATCCGCCCCCCTTTCATCGAAATTTCCGGTTCAATGGCAAATCGGGACGAAAGAAGGTTCATCCTTTCAAGATGATACTTTTTAACACCGTAGAGACCGGTGCAGGGATCGAATGCCTGGAATCCATAAATCCCCTGAATCAGGGTTCGGAAAAGCCAGAGCCCGATCCGGTTGAACCTGGGGATGTTGTGCCTGCCATATTTTCGGGAGCAGACAACCATATCGTACGTTTCCATAGCTTCCACCATCTGGGGAATCAGGCTTGCCGGGTAGGTATCATCAGCATCGATCCACAGAATGTTCTCCCCTCTGGCCATAGCGATACCGGTTTGTAAAGCTGCTCCCTTTCCCCGGTTCACTTCGTGCTTTATGACCTGGCACTGAAAACGCGAAGCGACTTCAGTGGTCCCATCCACCGAGCCATCATCAATAACGATCACCTCGTAGGTATCGTCAACAATGCCGCACACCTTCTGGAGAACGATAGGAAGTCCGTCCTCTTCATCCTTGGCGGGAACAATGATGGTTGTGTACACATTATTCATGATCTGACCCTCCCTGTTACAAAACAAGCTATTTAAGCTATGGTCTTCAAGATTTGGCTGGTGTGTGCAAGAGATTGCCGAATTCCTGACAAATGGAATCGCTCACGATCCATCTCGCTGCCGACATGAGATTGTCCGCTATATAATCCGGATGACTGCTAACCCCGTTTTCCCAATCCGGCCCGGTAGCAACCAGAACCGTCTTGCAACCTGCAGCCTTGCCGGTTTCCACATCAGTCTGTCTGTCCCCCACCATATATGAAGCCTCTAGATTTACATTGAAATCATGGCTTGCCTTACGGAGAAGCCCTGTTGCAGGCTTTCGGCACTCACAGCCATCATCAGGATGATGTGGACAATGGTAGATTGCATTCACTTTGGCATTACCAATAGCCAGTTCATCCTGCATTTTTTGATGTATTTGCTCCAGCGTTTCCAGAGTGAAATACTCTCGAGCTATGCCGGATTGATTGGTAACTACTATCACTTTAAAACCGCTCCGGTTCAACAGATTAACAGCCTCAGTTACTAATGGAATCAGGTGCAAATCCTCCGCACGTCTACAGTAATTGACTTCCTCAGAGATTGTTCCGTCTCTATCGAGAAAGACCGCTTTGGTCACACTACATCCTCCTCTAACATCACCACAAAATCAGCTTGATTTATGATTACCATTTTGCGCTGTTTGAATTTTCCCCATATCCTGAGAGATTTTGTAACTGCGGGATAAATCAACCCACAACTTCCTGCTTCATATTCTGAAGATCATTATTTGCCTGTTCATATTTTTCCAGCGTTCCGATATCGAGGAAGTAGGCATCCGGCCCCATATGATATCCGTATAGCGGCAAACCATCTCTTATCAAACTGGGGAAAACATCATAACCAAAATCCCATGGTCCCATCGGTGGAACGTATTTAAGTACCGTCTTTTCCAAAACATATATTCCGGCATTTACCGACCAATCATTGCATGTCGAGTTTTCTGTTCCGGGTTTTTCGATGAAGCCTAAAATCCGGCCTTCATCATCCGTTTCGATAACCCCCACTCCCTCAAAACTATCGGCCTCAAACATGGCCAGAGTAGCAGCTGCATTTTTCTCCCGGTGGAAATTCATCATTCCCGTCAGATCGAAATTGGTCAGGCTATCGCCATAGACCACAACGAAGGAATCATCGAAGAAATCTTCCATTTTCTTCACTCCACCTGCCGTTCCCAGCGCAGTTACTTCCTGAGAGTAGGTCACCTGCATTTCCAGATGAGAACCATCACCAATTAAGTCCACTATCTTTTCGCCCAGATAACACAGGTTTATGCAAACCTCGCTAATGCCATGAAGTTTAAGCCAGGTCATCGTGCGTTCAATCACCGGAATTCCATCCAGCGGAAGAAGTGGTTTGGGCATAGACAGGGTCAGGGGTCTCAGCCGGGTCCCTTCGCCCGCTGCCAGGATCATCGCTTTCATAATCGTTAGTTGTTCTCCATTTCCAGTATCTTCATGGCCTCGGCAACAAGGTCATCTTCAAGATTTATGCTATCGCTTCTCACGCAAGTGGTAATTACGTGTTCCAGCAACATATGAACATCCTCCACCTGTTCCATGCTGTGATTGTCCACAACGATAGGAACATCCACCATGTTCTGGAGTTTTCCCCCATTGAAACCGGAAAATCCCACCGTCGCGGCCCCGCGTGATTTGGCCCTTTCGATGGCGTTGAGCACATTGGGAGAGTTGCCGCTGCCGCTGATCCCGATCACTACATCGCCCTCTCCTACCACATGATTCTCCAATTGCTCGGCGAATATCAGCGAGTAATCGGTATCGTTGGCCCAAGCGGAAAGCAGCGAAAGGTTATCACAAAGCGAGATGGCATTGATACGTGGCTTGCCTTCCACCATCCCTCCTTTGGAGAGATCGCAGGCAAAATGGGTAGCGGTTGCTGCAGAACCCCCATTGCCAAATATGAGCACTTTCTTTCCTTCCATGCGAGCGGATTCGATTAGCCTGGCAACCTGCATAATGGTATCAATCGGAAGTACATCAAGTGTGGCCTTTATCTGATTGATATAACCGGCTATCAATATCCCCAACGGATCTGATCTTCCGTATGACTGCTTCAGTTCGGTTTCCGAGCAACCAAACTCTCCATTAAGCACAGCCAAGTCTTTCCCTTCCTGTTCGTCCATCCTCTTTCTCCCTCCTTTTATGCGTATCAATAAACCGAAGCGACTGGCTGGCCCACCACCGTCTTGATCGCACCGGCATTTTTCATCGCTATCTCAGCCGCGCCGTAGTGATCCTTTGCCTCCGGCTGATTCTGCGCCCAGTTAACATATTCCATTGCAAGGTGCTTTACCGGCACGATAGGTTCCCACCCAAGATTTCTCAATTTGGAAATATCTGAAATGACGTGGCGGGTATCGCCGAATCGGAATTCCCCCGGGATCTGAATCGGGATATCATTCCGTCCGGTAATTCCCAACAGGAGCTCCGCATACTCGCTCACCGAGAGCACTTCATTGCCGCCCACATTGAAGACCTCGAAGTTAGCCGTTTCGTTTTCCAGCACCAAAAGGTTTGCCGCCGCAACATCTCCAACGTACACGTAATCGCGAAGCTGCTTGCCATCTTCATATGCAATCGGCGGAAGGCCGTTCAGCAGCCGAAGCGCAAAAATCCGTAGTATCCCGGAATAGGCATTGCTGAAACTCTGGCGTGGCCCCTGGGTGATGCTGTAGCGAAGTGCTACTGTCGGGATATCGTACCGCTTGCCCAGCGTCAACGAATAAAGCTCTTCACAATATTTGGAGACTGCATATTGGTTGTGAGGATTCACTCTCGATTCCTCAACAGGCAGAGGGTTCATGCCAGCCCCGCACTCGGGACATTTTATTTCCCAATCACCATTTTTCAGTTGCCTCAAAGATCGCGGAATCGGGTATTGAATGCCATGTTTGGAACACTCATATTTGGCTTCGCCATAGGTTGCCTGAGAGCTGGCTATCACCACTTTTTGAATGGGAAGCCGATTGTTCACGATCAATTCGTAAAGAAGAGCAGTGCTGCCGTCGTTCACATACGCGAATGTGCTGAAATCGGGCAGATAACCCTGGTACGCTGCAAGATGAAAGACAGCTTCGACTCCATCGAGCGCCTTGCTCATATCCTCCCGATTGCAAACATCCCCCAAAATGAACTCAATATCTGAGGGAATGTAATCCGGCTTCTTTCCCTGCTGATGAACCGGAGGCTGGAGATTATCGATCACCCGTACTTCGTATCCGTTTTCGAGAAGGAGGTCCGCCGTATGTGACCCGATGAAACCGGCGCCACCTGTTATCAGGACTTTCATTATGTTCTCCTGTAATTGAAGATTACCTTGCTACCGTCAGCCTCAAAGCGGAAAGGAAGCTCTCGCAGTTTACTCAAAGAGGAACGAACATCATCCTGCTTCCTTCTGGGACAATAGAGAAGCATGAACCCTCCTCCGCCCGCGCCGGATATCTTCCCCCCGATAGCGCCAGCTTTGTGAGCAGCATCATACATCTCATCGATTTCCTGATTGCTGATCCTGCTGGCCAACCCTTTCTTGAGTTCCCATCCGTGATGCATTATCTCCCCGAACTCATCGAATTCCCCGCAGTTGATCGCCTCTTTCCCTTGATAGGCCATATCCCTCATTTCAGAAAGAACTCCAACCTTTTCATCGATATTGGATTTCTGCTCCGCGAGGACCCCGTTTGCTTTTCGGGTCTTACCTGTATAGAAAAGAAGAAGGTTATCATTGAAAGATTTCATTTTTTGAGAATCAAGCTTGATTCTTTCTGGTCTGACTCCAAAGCCGTTGAAGGCAATAAAACGAAGTCCGCCGTATGCAGCAATGTACTGATCCTGTTTCCCTATTGGTGCCCCAAGGATATCTATTTCAATTTTGCACGCCTCTTCTGCTATCTTTTCCGGTTCTTTTCTTTCACCCTGGTGCGCATACAAACCGTGAAGCAAAGCTACGGTGAAGCTGCTGGATGACCCGAGCCCGGTTCCCTCTGTAGGGATATCAGCCATGCTGGTTATCTCCACACCATTACTGACCCCGGTCATTCTCATCGCTTCTCTGACGAGGTCGTGTTGGATTTCAGCGACGTTTTCTACAATCTCTTTTTGTGAGTAGTTGATGTAGATCAGATCATCAAACCTTTCCTTAATAACAACGTAAACGCACTTGTCAATGCCGGTGCTTAGTACCGCGCCCCCGTGTTGCGAATAGAATCCCTCAAAGTCGGTCCCCCCGCCAAGGAAACTTACTCGAAGCGGCGTTTGAACTATAATCATCTTCCCTTAACCCCCAAAACTGTTGATAAACACCAGTTTCCCGACAAACAAAAAAATATCCGGAATATCGGGGCAGACTATTTGCTCACGTTATTCCTGCTTCAATGAGAATGAAACGAGTCGCCACAATAGCCTTATCCGCATAATATAAGATGATGGGTTTACCGTGATACGGAGTTAGCCCGCAATTTAGCTGCGGATTCCCCCCAACTTTTTATGAGGATAAAACGCAGATGATTTGAGGGGTACCCCCGTTGTTTGAGGTGCTCTCTCATCTTACAGTAGTATATTGTCCAGCGGACTGCACCACGAATGTATTTATGGTGTTTGGCAGCTTCACATATAATTCAACAAG
>CAZJQZ010000010.1:0-31127 GCA_964548045.1 uncultured Dehalococcoidia bacterium
TCCCCTACCGTTTTTTCATGGTCCCCAGCCGTTTTTCTGCGGTCCCCTATCATTTTTTCATGGTCCCCAACCGTTTTTCGGTGGTCCTCAGCCATTTTTCAGTGGTTACCAGCCGTTTAGCGATGGTTTGCAACCATTATTTAATGCCCAACGACTATTTTATGCCTGGTTCAGGCCTTGGTGGAAATGTTTTCTGGTAGTTTTGTTGTAACCGGGCACATTGAATAATAGTATAACGCGTTTGTACGCTTTTATCAATGCGCTCCTGATAACGTGGAAACCTCGGGGGCAGAAAAAGGATAGCCATTGGTTATTAATCTGGCAAAAAAGAGGGGATATAATCACCTTTCATGTCATTCCCGCCCCACATCAAGTGCGGGATAAACCCGGCGAGAATCCAGACCTACCTACTATGTCATTCCCGCGCAGGCGGGAATCCAGACAAGCAGCAAAGAAATGGATTCCGGTTCACAAGACCGGAATGACATATCATATTTAGTTACCGGAGTAATAGTTGGCAGATTAAACTGCTCTCCCTAGAACGGCATCTTCCACCATTCGTTTTGCTTCTTCTAGCAAACGACGCGATTCATCTCGGGCAACAACAGATTTCATCACAATTTCTACAAAGCGCATTTGCCAGTGCATATCGCCATGAACCACAAATATGCTCTCGATTGCTGGAATTGTCAAATTTGTTTGGATACCGCCAGTGTTTAGACGCTCAACTTGCAGAGCACCACACAGAGCATTTATGTACAGTGCAAGGAACTCGGGATGGATTACAGTGCAGTCTGGCTTGACCCTGATGAAATAACTGCCAAAGACAGAGTTGGCTAGATGGTCGGGGATAGCAACAGCCAAGCCAAGAGTTCCGCTGCGGGAGATCAACACATCACCAGTTGATACTCGGGCGTTCTTTTGCAGGCTTGCCTCTTCATGCGAGATTCGTAAAACAGATGCTTCATCGAATCTCTTGTTCTCAAGGTCTGCAATCCGAAGAAAAGGAATGCCGTCTTCAACATATGACAACTTGGCTGATGTTCCGTATTTCAAAGGCTTCGAAATACTGCCTATTGTGCTCCCTTCTCGTAAAGATGTGGATTTGTTGAGCCTTTCCCGTAGCGCGTAATATTTGGGTTGAAAGAACTCAGCATCAAAGCGGGCTGCTTGTTGGGTTTCTGAGAAGTGGCGTTCGTAGAACAGCGCTGGCGACAGGTCAGGATCATCAAGGCCCAATTCCGACAACAACAAGTGCTCCGCCTGCGCGTAAAGCTCCTTCGCTTTCTCCTGTCTCCCCTTGCTGCTCTTAATTGTGGCTGATACCTTCTTTTCAAGTTCTTTGTTTGGCAGATATATGAGGAGATGCTTAATATCATCGGTAATAATCTTTGGCTGAACTTGACCGCTCTGAAGTCTCTCCAGTTGGTATGTCCCAATCGCTGAGTTTAAAAAAGCAATCAGATAATACGGATCGATATTCTTTGAGGTTTGTACGGAAATAAGGTTGGCACTAATAATCCACTTTTCATAATCATCCGGCACAATTGAAAATTGTGCCACTGTACCTCTTTGCGAGACCACAATATCGTCTGGTTCAACTTCATACCTTGTGAATGATATTGCTCTCCGTTGGTTTAGAAAAGCAAGGTCATCTGTCTTTAAGAAAATGTCCGACGTATCAGAAACACGGATAAATGGGGTTCCTATGTCACGATAATCGTCTACAGTGATAGCTGAGCCAAATGGCCCACATCTAACGTCGGAGCAAAGTGCGATTAGCGGCTTGGAATTTTTTTCATTCAATAACTTTTCGTTTTCCAGATATTGAGGTTGATAGAACTGAGGGTCTAGCCGCTTGTCAAATCGAGTCCTTGAAATTGCTATTTCACTCCAAACAGCCATCATTCCTCCCCCCGCCAGAAGGAAAATTCATAGCGCTGAGCGAACGAGATGAAGCCGTCGGCTATTTGGTCGAGGTCATGTTCGACGATCATGTGGCCGTGGCTATCGAGGAGCGGCTGGCCATCCCTGCCCTTCTTGTAGACATAGTCGCCGGAGTTGTCTTTGCCTCCGTTTTGGCTGGTGGCAAAGAAGACTGGGTAGTCCTCGACACGTGGACATAGCGGTCCAGCATCCGGGTCATCATTCCATTTCTGTAAGAAGAGGACACTGGTCTTGGTGCCAGTATGTGGTTTGAACGTATTACCGTGCAGTCCTACGACAGCGAGAATGCGAGCTTTTTCAGCAATGAAGTCGCGAATGTAAGCGTCAGTCGTGTTATTATAGCGCCCCTGTGGTAGGACGATACACATCCTTCCACCGGGCTTGAGAAATTCCAGGTTACGCTCTATGAAAAGAATATCGCGCCCAAGTTTTGTCTGCCATTTGCCGTTGGCTTTTTCCGCCAGATCGTATTGATGCAAGACGCGCATGTCTTTAATATCACCCGCAAAGGGCGGGTTGGTCATCAATACGTCAAAATTGAAGTATCGATAAGACTTCTGGTTTTCCTCATCATCGGCCCGGGTGTCGGGAAACCGGCGAAGGAAAGGCTTGAGAGCAACACGGATATCGTCAGGCCAATGGCGCGGGTCGAGCGTGTTGGCGCGATAGACGTTGGTGCGCCCGTCTCCCGCTATCAGGTTGAGTGCCTTGGCGATTTTGACCGAGCGCGAATCGAAGTCGATGCCGTAGACCTTCTCGGCGGCATAATCGCTCTGCCATTTATTCGGCCCTGTAGCAGTAAACTCGTTCCCCCAGACGTGGAAGATGGTATGGACAGTAAAACCACAGGAACCGGCGGCGGTATCAATCATGGTTTCATCGATATCGGGGTTAAGCATCTTGACACACATATCGATAACGTGGCGGGGAGTGAAATACTGCCCTTTTGCGCCCTTGCCGACCTGAACGGCAAGGTATTCGAAGGCTTCGTCGATGATCTGGAGGTTCGAGTTAAACAGCTTGATGTCTTCGAGGAAGGAAACACAGGTGATGAGATGATTGGGCTCCAGTTCAATGCGCTCATCGGCAAGAAACACGCCGGGCCATTGGTCCTTAGCTTGATGAAACAGGCTATTTATACGCTCGTACAATTCGCGGGCAGTGGAGCCGTAGATGCGAAATTCCAGGTTTTTCTTTTTCTTGCCGGGGCGTGAGGCATTCCATTCGTCGAAGAGCTTGGCATAAATCAGCTTGAAGACCTCGTCGAATGCGTCCACTCCGGCATTGGCAAGAACGAGGTCTTCCATGTCAAGAATAATGTCACGTAATGAAAGGCGCTCACGGACAAGCCGGTTTTCCTCGGTGAGCCTCTGGATATCCCATCGTTCAGAGAGTAGATCAGAGAGTTTCTGGTCAGCGCGAGGGATGTCAGGTAGATTTTTGAAAAGGTTTGGCTCCTCGCGATGCAGATAGAGCGCTTCGCCTCCGTTGGTCCAAACACCGATTGGTGAGCCTTCGGCGTTACAGTAAGACTTGAGTTGTTCGAGGCCATCCTTACGTTTGGGCTTCTTGCATTCAACAATGATATATGGAGTATCAGGTGCACCCTTTTCAAACACGACGATATCGGCACGCTTTTCGTGCATGGATGAGCCGAAATAGACGCCCTTCTCGACAGCAATTCTGTCCTTCGGATAACCATACTCGTGAATCAATTTGTTGAGGTAAAGCTGGCGGACTATTTCTTCCGGTTTGGCAAGACGATCCTTGCCAGTGGCAAAGCATTTAATCTGCAACTTACCGCGCTTCTTGAAAATTTCCAGTTCTGCGATTTCTGTGGGTTTGAATATGTCTAGTGCATAGCCACTAGACGAGGCCGCCAATATGGTGGCGATAGAATCGGTTTCCTGTTCTCCGCTTTGTACATTACTTATCATAAGGACTCCTATATATGGTACCGCATTATCGTGTCGGGAAGTTAACCATTTATCATCAAGGATAACAATTGCACAGTTCCTTTGGGAACGTGCATTTTGACCCTAAAATACAGTTTAGGATGTAATAAGTCAACCGCTAACGGGAAGCTCAGGGATCAGGCCCGCCTTTTTTTGTTTACACCAGAGCCCGCACCAGCACCATCACTGCCCCTATCGTGGAAAGGATGAGCACCGCCGGGCGAATTGAATATCTATCGATGAAGCCGGAAATAAAGCGGGAAACCACAAACCCGATGACCAATCCCGGAATCAAAATCAATGCCAGTTTCAATTCATTCGTTCCAAGCTTTCCGGCAACCAGCAAACCAACCAGGGCCATACACGCACAAATCAGAAAAAATGCCGAAAGCGTACCGCGCAGTTTTGCCCCGGTGGCGTGTTGATAGATCAGCGCCACCGGAGGCCCGCCAATAGAGGTCATCGTTCCCATAAATCCGGAAAGGAGTCCCGCCAGAAACAGATTCCTGCCTGAAAGCATCACTGATAATCCAATTGCACTGAGCACAACAGCCAGCAGCACCAGAATGGAAAACATGATGGTGAAACCGGTTGAAGAGATCACCATCAAAACCGCGGCAGCGCCGGCTATTCCCGGAACTGACCCGGCAGCCATCCACTTTACGCCTCTTTTGTCGATACCTCCCCTCTCCCGACATGTCATCAGGATCACCAGTAAAACCCCAGCCAGTATCATCGGCCCGGGGACAAAATCAGGTTCAATAAGCACGATAAACGGCGCCGACAGCATGGCCCAGCCGAAACCAATCGATCCCTGAATACAGGCTCCGACGACAACGATGAGGGTAACGACAACAGTTTCGAGTGGAGAAATCGGTAACATCTTCATCCCCAATCTCACCCTTCCTCTCCTTCGAGGGAGAGTCCCGAGGTGAGGGTGAATTCTTCGCTCAATTCTCCCGTATCCTACCTGACCATCACCGGACAGTCAAGGGCTTTCACAAGTCAATAAAGCTGCAAACCGACTTGACAAAACACACCCTGAACAGGCAAAATCAAGTTGGTTTGGGATTGAAATCCGCAGTAGCTCAAAGTTTTAAAACCACTGCACAGCAAAAGGAGTTCTATCTAATGAGTGAAACCGTCCCGCAAGAAGCACTCGATATGGTCGGCAAAGACCTCGTTCCCCCAATCACCTTCGAAGTAGAAAAGGGCGCCATCAGAAAGCTGGCCGAGGCCATCGAGGACCTCAACCCTCTATATGTAGACGCCGAATACGCCCAAAAGAGCAAATATGGTGCTAATATTGCCCCGTTGCTAATGGTGACTACTCTGGGAGCCCCTGAACTGCAGGCCGCACTGATGAGCAAAATCCCTGTTGGTGCGAAGAAGAATGGAATTGTTAAGGGTTTCGATGTTGATTTCTTCCAGCCGCTCAAAGCAGGCGACGAGATAACCGTTACCTGCAAAGTAGCTGATATCAGCGGCAAAGAAGCTAAAATGGGCTTCATGATCAACATCACCACCGTGAGGGAATTTATAAACCAGAAAGGCGAGGTCATTGCCAGGGAAACCATGGCTGCCTCCAGGTGGTAGGAACAGGAGGATATGAAAAGTGGCAAAGATTTACTATGAAGATGTGGAAGTTGGAGCCGAGCTGCCCACCATAACCAAGAACCCCACCACCCGGCAGATGGTCAAATGGGCCGGGGCATCCCAGGACTGGAACGAACTTCACTACGATAAAGACGTTGCCAAAAAAGGCGGCCTGCCTGATGTAATCGTGCAGGGGCATCTCACTTCATCCTTCCTGGCACAGTTGATCACCGACTGGATGGGCGAGGATGGATTTGTTAAAAAAATGGAAGTAAAATGGAAACAGTTCCACTTCCCCGGTCAGGAAGTTCTTTGTAAAGGAAAGGTAACTGAAAAACTTGGTGAAAACACCGTGCTGGTTGATATATGGACCGAAGTGGACGGCACGGTATACGCACCTCACAAAGCAACTGTTGTTCTGCCCTCAAAAGGGTAAAGAACCTAGTTAATTAAGGTTACAAAATTTAGGAGGATTTTCATGGGAGATTCATTACAAGGCAAAGTGGCTGTGGTTACCGGTTCCGGCAGAGGAATCGGGCAGGCTGTTATTAAGCAGCTGGCATCGGAAGGCGCCAAAGTGGTGGTAAACGATCTGGGAGCCAACCTCGATGGCACCGGCACGGAAGGCGGCCCCGCAGATCAAACCGTTGCGGAGATCAAGGAAGCCGGTGGAGAGGCTGTAGCCAACACCGATAATATCGCCACCAAAGAGGGCAGCGAAAGCCTCATCAAGACCGCTGTCGACAACTTCGGCAGGATCGATATCGTGGTCAACTGCGCCGGTATCCTGCGCGATAAGATGCTCCACAAGATGGAGTGGGAGGATTTTGACGCAGTAGTCAAGGTTCACCTCTACGGCACATTCGGCACCATTCGGGCAGCCATGCCTTACATGAGGGAACAGGGATTTGGCCGCATTATCAATTTCTCATCCATCGGCGGCGGCGGCGGCGGCCCGCTGGGCAATCCCGGCCAAGCCAATTACACCGCGGCTAAAGCAGGAATCATTGGACTTTCCCGAACCGTTGCCATGGAAGGCGGAAGAAAGAATATCACCTGCAACGTCATCTTCCCGGCAGCCAGAACCCGCATGGGCTGGAGCGATGACCTGGAAAAAGCCTGGGATGCCCGGGCATCTCAGGGAATCGTGGATGCTACCACCACGGTGCTGGATAAGATGAAAGCCGGAGAACTTCTGCCAGAGGATAATGCGCCGATCGTCGCCTTCTTGGGCTCAGACCAGGCACAGAGAATCAACGGTTGCATCTTTCACATTCTGGGACGCGAGATCAGGCTCTACGGTGAGATGCTGCCGGAGCGCGCCATCTTCAGCAAAGGCGAACGCTGGACCGTTGAGGAACTCCAGAAAGTCGCACCCGGGCTCGTGACCTACGGACTCTAGAGCACAAATCGCATCAACAAACTTAAGAAGAAGCAGGGCTCCGCGAGCCCTGCTTACTTTTCTGATTCGCAGCATATTCTCTGTACGGAGAAATAAATGGAAGAACTGAAATCAAAGTTGGAAGAGTTGAAGCTCCGCATCGATAGGATGAAGGAGCATCTTTGACGTTGCCGGGAAAGAAAAAGAACTTGCCCGGATTGAAACCGAATCCAGCCAGCCAGATTTCTGGCAGGATCAGAAAAGAGCCCAGAACATAATGCGCCGCATGGCACAGATCAAGTCGGCTATCGAAGGCTGGCACGAGCTTGCGGATAAATGCACTAACCTCATCGACCTCATCGACCTCGCCATTGAAGAAGTCGATACTTCAATGGAAGCTGAGAGCGCTGCTGAAATAGCAGATATTGAGCAGCTCATCGAGGAGATGGAATTTCAGGAGACGCTCGGAGGCAAATACGAT
Organism: uncultured Dehalococcoidia bacterium; assembly: GCA_964548045.1. GTDB lineage: Bacteria > Chloroflexota > Dehalococcoidia > SZUA-161 > SpSt-899 > JBGLNL01. The sequence continues at coordinate 7,361 of CAZJQZ010000010.1, forward strand.
AGCAGGAATGCAGTGCTGGCAATCCACGCCGGCGCCGGCGGCACCGAATCTCAGGACTGGGCCGAGATGCTACTGCGCATGTACCTGAGATGGTTCGAGAAACGCAAGTTCAACGCGGAAGTAATCGATAGCTCCCCTGGTGATGAAGCCGGGATCAAAAGCACAATGGTTGAAGTGAACGGAGACTACGCTTTTGGTTATCTCAAATCCGAACGCGGCGTCCATCGTCTGGTACGCCTTTCCCCCTTCGATGCCGATCATGCCCGCCACACTTCCTTCGCGCTGGTAGAAGTAATGCCGGAAGTTGAAACCGATACGGATGTGACTATCAATCCAGAAGACCTAAAGATCGATGCCTACGGTTCAAGCGGTCCCGGCGGGCAGCACATGCAGAAAACCAGTTCCGCCATTCGGATCACGCATCTCCCCACCGGTATCGTTGTTACTTGTCAGAACGAGCGTTCCCAAGTCAGAAATAAGGATTCTGCCATGAAGGTTCTGGCTGCACGCCTGCTCGAAAAGGAAATGGAGAAGCAGTCGGAAGAACAGTCCAAACTAAAAGGGGAACATGTGAGCGCCGGATGGGGGAACCAGATTCGCAATTATGTTCTACATCCTTACAAACTGGTCAAGGACTTGCGTAGCGGCTATGAAACCAGTAATCCTGATGCAGTGCTCGATGGGGACTTGGACGAGGTGATCAGGGCTTATCTGAAATCCACATTGGAATCGTAGGGGCAATTCATGAATTGCCCTACACCCTGCACAGGGCACATCACAATGTGCCCCTACATATCGGTTTTGGATTGCTGCCAGACATAGAACAGACGACGCATCGCCGTCATGTTTGCTCCCACCGCCAGAATCCATAAAACAACGACGAGAGCTGTCAGTGACGCTTCTGACAGGAACAGCCCCAGCGTCAGCAAAACAAGCCTTTCAGGCCGGGCAAATATCCCAATCTCTCCCTTGAATCCCATTCCCTCTGCCTTGGCCCTGGTGTAGCTGACCATCATCGAGCCAACAACGGCAGCAAAAATCAGCGCAACCTCAAGCGTATCTCCCCGATTAGCGAAGAAAATAATCAACCCCAAAAACAGAGCCGCTTCAGAAAGCCGGTCTACGGTGGAATCAAGCATCCCTCCAAATCGAGTGATGCTATCAGTAAGCCGGGCAAGAGCCCCATCGAGCATGTCAAACCACCCCGAAAAGAGAACCAGTATTCCACCGATCAACAGATGATGAGAAAAATCCATAGCTAAAACCCAGCCGGTGAAAATATTGAAGGCCAGCCCTATCAATGTCAGGCCATTGGGAGTTATCCTGAGGGCCGCCATCAGGCGGGCGGGATTTTCCGATAAGAACCGGCCGACGGTAGGGCGGAGTTTAGAGATCACCGGTTTTCCCGTATTTCGATTGATCGATAACCTGTTCGTAATAGTCCATTACACTCCGTGATACTTTATCCCAACTATGCCGTTCCGCCTTTTCCCGCCCCCTCTTTCCCAGGGATTCCCGCAACTGCTTATCATCGATGAGGACTTTGAGCGTCTCAGCCAGCGCCGTGATATTCTTTGGCGGCACCATCAACCCATCCACATCCTGGCATAACACGCTGGCATACCCATCGATATTGGTAGCCAGCACCGGCTTGCGGGCCGCCATCGCTTCCAGCAAGACTATCCCGAAGCTTTCCCTACCGGTAGAGGGCGCGCAAAAAATATCGGCGGTGTGATAAAACCGGGAGAGGTCTTCATTCGAGACATAGTCTACATAAATCACATCTTTCAGGCTATAAGTTTTGGTGAGAAACTTGTAATGCAGGCGCATTTTGTTTATCGGGCCAACCACAATGAGACGGATATTGGGATTATCTTTTTTGACTTTCCTGTATGCCTCCAGCAAATAACGGAAGCCCTTGCGCCGTTCCAGTCTCCCCACAAAAAGGATGTTGATCTTTCCATCCATGTATTCTTCGAAGGGTTCCGTGTATGTGTCGAACCTTTCAAGGTCGATACCATTGGGGATGATGGTATAATCACCGGGGAAATAACGTCCGATGAAATCCTGAGCCGGTTGGGAAACCGCGATCCTTCCATCAAGCTTGGGCGTCCATTGGTTGAGCCACGGCCGCCAGAACCAGTATCCCCAGCTTCTGGAACGAGAAGCATGGAAGGTTCCGATGTTCGTAGCGCGTGAATAGCGCAGGCAGGCAGTCGTCAGCGGAGGAAACAGCGGCTCATGCATATGGACGATATCGAACTTCTCCTCCTCAAGAGCACCGCACAAGTTGCCGGAATCAGTATAGAAAATCCAAGGAGAAACCGGGGAACGGACAATTGAACCGCTGGCATGAATAGGTATAGGCCTGCCGACAAAAGTAATATCACCGTTATGAGGGGGTTTCTGGGGGCGTGAGGAGGGAAGAATATACTTCACCTCATGGCCCATACGAGTAAGATTTTCACCCAAAGAGAAGATATGGCGATTCACGCCACCGGGATATTCATAATCGTACGGTGAAACCTGTACAATTTTCATTTGACGGTTGCAGCTTTATAATCTCTGGTAACCATCTATCTTATTCGACCTAGGCCTTGCGGGTTTTCTTTGATGCGGCTGCCGGCTTTTTTGCTTTGGTTGCCTTCGCCTTAGTTTCAGCACCTGCAGCTGCCTTGACATTTGCAGCAATGAATTCTTCGGTTAGAGCATGCGCCTTATCATCCGTGTACTGTATCGGCGGTGATTTCATGAAATAGGAAGATGGGGCTGTCAATGAACCGCTTATGCCCCGGTCAAGGGCCAGCTTGCAGCACCTGACAGCATCGATCACCACACCGGCGGAATTGGGACTATCCCAGACTTCCAGCTTACATTCCAAATTCAAAGGCACATCACCGAAAGTGGTCCCTTCCATCCGAATATAACACCATTTCCGGTCATCGAGCCAGGGAATGTGATCGCTGGGACCGACATGGATGTTATCCTCGCCCATATCATAATCCAACTGAGAAGTAACCGAATTGGTTTTGGATATCTTTTTCGATTCCAGCCTCTCCCGTTCCAGCATGTTGTAGAAATCGGTATTGCCGCCAAAATTGAGCTGGTAGCTTCTTTCCACCTTTACACCGCGATCCCTGAAGAGCCGGGTCAGTACCCTATGCGTGATCGTAGCGCCTACCTGCGATTTGATATCATCACCAATGACAGGCAAACCTTTTTCTTCGAACCGCTTTTGCCAGTATTTTTCTCTGGCAATGAATACCGGGATGCAATTTACCATACCGCAACCGGCAGTAAGAATCTGTTCGACATACCATTTGGTAGCCTCTTCGGAGCCTACCGGAAGATAGCTGACAACCACATCAACTTTTCGATCCTTGAGGATTTTCACAATGTCTGCCGTAGGTCCGGGGGCCTTGGTGATAACCATTTTGAGATATTTCCCCAACCCGTCATGGGTCATACCCCGATCTACCTTAAATCCAAACTTGGGAACATCGCAAAACTTGAAGGTATTATTGGGCTCGGCGTAAATGGCATCTGCCAAGTCCTTGCCCACTTTGTTTTTATCAATATCGATCGCAGCAACGAAATTAATATCCTTGATATGATAGCCCCCCAGATTCACATGCATTAATCCGGGGACAAGATCGTTTTCATCTGCGTTTTTGTAGTATTCAACACCCTGCACAAAGGAAGAGGCGCAATTGCCCACGCCAATTATGGCCACATTGATTTTGCCCACTTTTTGCTCTCCTTACGCTTTAAAAAATTAGACTCAAACTTGCCAAAGGTTTACCTTACCTTGTGTAAAGGGTACCACAAATAGATTACTGAGGACAAGTTATTACGGCATCATGAATTCCTTGACGCATTTAAAATAATAGTGGAAAATAATGAAGATGATTTACGACTTTCACACTCACACATTTTTAAGCGATGGTGAACTCTCGCCACTGGAACTGATCCGGCGGGCTATCGTGAACGGCTACCGGGCTATTGCTATTACCGATCACGCCGGGCCCGGTGAGCTGGAGCGGTTCATCACCGAAGTCGCCAGAGACTGCAAGCTGGCAGAAAAATACTGGGATATCAGAGCATTCCCGGGAGTGGAATTAACGCACCTTCCGGCAGAATCGATTGATGAAGTTGCCCGACAGGCGAAAGAAATGGGAGCGCGAGTGGTTATAGTCCACGGTGAAACCACCGTCGAACCTGTGGAGCCGGGAACCAACATGGCAACGGTGAAATCTGAATTTGTAGATATCCTCGCCCATCCCGGCCTGCTGACACCAGAGGAAGCCGGCTTAGCCAGAGAGAACGGGGTTTTCATCGAAATCTCTGCCCGGAGGGGTCATTCACTCACAAATGAGCACGTTGCCAGAGTAGCCCGCGATGCAGGAGCACAGCTTCTCCTCAATTCAGACGCTCATAACGAGGATGATTTGCTCACCACGGATTTGACCGATACCGTTCTGCGCAGCGCCGGATTGCCTGAAGCGGAAATGAAAATCGTGCTGGAAACAAATCCGGGTATTTTGCTAGGCAGAATTTAAGGGAATAGCAATCCGGGCTCTTCTCCTCGGTTCTTGTTTAATCCACTCCTCATACCCCCAATGATATAATCGGAAAGGAGGGTTTTTGAAAAACTTCAATCACCAGTTCGCGGCATCGCTATCCGCAGCTCATCTGCAGATACTTAGAAATATCGGGGAAATGGCTGCCAAAAGAGGGGAAGCCGTATATCTGGTTGGGGGTGTGGTGCGGGACATCCTCCTGGGAAGAAGCAGCTACGATCTTGACATGGTGATCGAAGGCAGGGCCATTTCGCTGGCCCGGCAAATCGCCAAAGCGAACGATTGCAGCCTCAAGACTCACCCGCGCTTTGGCACCGCGAAAATCCTTTTTGAGAATCTCAATATCGATCTGGTAACCGCTCGCTCCGAAAGCTATATCCATCCCGGTGCTTTACCCACAGTAAAAGCGGGAACAATTCAGGATGATCTGGCCCGCCGCGATTTCACCATCAATGCTATGGCCATCCGCCTCACCCCCGATTCCTTCGGAGAGTTGCTGGACCCACACGGCGGACAACAGGATATCAAACAAAAGTCAATCCGAATCTTGCACCCGAAGAGTTTCGAAGATGATCCCACCCGCATCCTGCGTGCCATCCGCTACGAGCAACGTCTAGATTTTCAACTGGAGAAAACAACGGGGAAATTGCTCCAAAATAATCTGGAAAGTCTGGATACTGTAACCGGAGAACGCTTATGGCATGAACTGGAGTTAATCCTGAACGAGGAGTGCCCGGAGAAATCCCTCCTTCGCGCCGATAAGCTGGGAGTGCTCTGCAAACTCTACCCCCCACTGAAAGGTGATAACTGGCTAGAGGGGAAATTCGCCCAAGTTCGTGATCAGAACGAGGAATCCCTCTCGCTGACTTCGATATATCTGGCAATCATATCCTATCGATTCAATCCAGAAGAAACCAGCAATTGCATCACACGTTTTAAAATGCCGGGGTGGGCCGCACGCACAATGCGGGATGCGCAGAAACTCAAAGAATCTCTTCCCCTTCTGGAAGTCCCCGAACTTCGTCCCAGTCGGATATATCGTCTGCTGGAGCGCCACACACCTGAAGGTATCGAAGGGATGGCAATTGCATCTGATTCATTAATCATACATCGGAGGCTGGAACTTTACCTTCGGGAACTGCGTTATGCTAAGCCGGAACTCAGCGGCGACGACCTGCAAAATATGGGGATCCTTCCCGGGAAGAAAATAGGGCGAATACTGAAATCGCTGAAGGAAGCCAGAATCGATAGAACAATTACCTGCCGGGGGGAAGAGGAAGCGCTGGCGCGAAAGCTATTATAATCACCTGCTTGCAGAACGCGTGTTTCTTGACATCCCGGACAAATTATGATTGGATAAACTCAATGTGCTATCAAAGGAGCTATTGGTATTATGGATAGGCCTAATGTTCTGGAAATCGATGACATAACCCTTACTTTTGGTGGTGTAACGGCGCTGGCAGGAGTAAGCTTTGATGTTAAAGCAGGTGAAATTCTCTCCATTATAGGACCAAATGGTGCGGGAAAAACGTCCATGCTGAATTGCATCAATGGTTTCTACAAACCGGAAACAGGGGAAATCCGTTTCGAAGGACAGCGAATCACCCGGCAACGGCCGGACAAGATAGCTCAACTTGGTATTAGCAGGACATTCCAGAACATCCAGCTTTACACCGGGTTGACCACCGTAGACAATCTGATGGCTGCCAGGCACTTCATGTTCAAATCTACTTTCGTCGAAGGAGCTATTTACTTCGGGCGAGCCCATCATGAGGAGATAGCACAACGACAGGCAGTAGAGGAAACCATCGATTTTCTGGAAATGCAGCGGTACCGAAATTCGGTAGTGGGTTCACTCGCCTATGGATTGCGCAAGCGGATAGACTTGGGAAGAGCCCTGACTCAGGAACCCAAGCTCCTTCTCCTTGATGAGCCGATGGCAGGGATGAATGTTGAGGAAAAAGAGGATATGGCCAGGTTCATCCTGGATGTTCAGGAGGAACGAGGTGTGGCTATTGTCCTTATCGAACATGATATGGGTGTAGTTATGGACATAACCGACAGGATAGTAGTTCTCGATTTCGGGAGAAAAATCGCGGAAGGGCCTCCAGCGGAAGTCAAACAGAACCCGGCTGTCATCAAGGCTTATCTGGGGGAATAACCGGGCAGGGCTCTTATCCTGACGGAGGTACGTAAATGGCTTTACTGGAACTAAATGATATTGAAGTTAAATATATGAATGTGATCCTGGTGCTAAAGGGAGTCTCGCTGGTGCTCCAGGAAGGCGGACTTGTCGCCCTGCTGGGGAGCAACGGAGCAGGGAAGACCACCACACTCAATGCTATTTCAGGACTGCTTGTGGCAGAGGAAGGGAAAGTAACAGAGGGACACATTCAATACGATGGGAAACGAATAGAAAACGGAGACCCTGAAGATGTTGCCAAGTGGGGGATAATTCAGGTGATGGAAGGGCGAAGAATTCTGGAACACCTGACAGTGGAAGAGAACCTAAAAGCGGGGGCTTACGTGGCTGGCAAGAAAGGGAATTTGAAAAGGGATTTGGATATGGTGTACGGGTATTTCTCCAAAATCGAGTCCCTTCGCAACCAGACCAGCGGGTATCTCTCCGGTGGCGAGCAGCAAATGCTGGTGGTAGGGCGAGCCCTGATGGCCCATCCTCGAATTATTATGATCGATGAAGCATCTCTCGGACTTGCGCCCCTCCTGCAACAGGAAATCTACTCGATAATCAGTCAAATCAACAGGGAAGAAAGAGTATCGATTCTTCTCGTCGAGCAAAATGCCAGGGCGGCACTCGCTATTTCGGACTATGCCTATATAATGGAAAACGGGAAAATCGTACTCGACGGGCCTTCCTCAGAACTGGCAAACAACGAGGACGTTAAGGAATTCTATCTGGGAGTCGGCTCTGGCGGAGAGGCCAAAAGTTACCGGGAAGTCAAACACTACAAACGAAAGAAACGGTGGCTGAATTAGAATCGGCCAGGAACCATATCAGTAACTAAACATCAAGGTTCTTCACTTGAGTTGCGTGAGCCTGAATAAAGGATTTCCGCGGAGGAACCGCCTCTCCCATTAACATCTCCACGATTTCATCCGCTTTGATAGCATCCTCAATACTGACTTGAAGCATGGTTCGGGTCTCGGGATTCATGGTGGTTTCCCAGAGTTGCAAAGGGGTCATCTCGCCCAGTCCTTTGTAGCGCTGAACATTTACCCCTTTAGTTCCCATCTTTGCCATCAACTCGTCTTTCACATCATCGGAGTAAACCCAATGCTGCTCCTTCCCCTTTTTTACGCTGTAAAGAGGCGGTTGTGCGATATACAAATATCCTGCATTAATCAACTCCGGCATATAGCGAAAGAAGAAAGTCAGCAGCAGGGTACGAATATGAGATCCATCAACATCAGCATCAGTCATGATAATAACGCGATGATAACGAAGCTTGGAAAGGTCTAGCTCCGATTCACTCCCAATTCCGGCACTCGCCCCCAATCCAACTATAAGAGCCCGGATTTCATCATGAGCCAGCATCCTTTCCGGCCGGGCTTTTTCCACATTCAGTATTTTCCCTTTGAGGGGAAGTATGGCCTGGAAATTCCGGTCTCTGCCCTGCTTGGCCGAGCCACCAGCCGAATCACCCTCAACAAGGTACAATTCGCGATTCGCCGGATTCTTCTCGGAACAATCGGCCAGTTTGCCCGGCAGGCTGCCCCCTTCAAAAAGGCCTTTTTTGGTTACCAGTTCCCGTGCTTTCCTGGCAGCCTCGCGAGCCCTGGCAGTGGTAAGACACTTTTCAAGTATGCGCTTGGCTTCCTGCGGATGCTCCTCAAGGTAGTAAGTCAGCCCTTCATAAACAGCCCCTTCTACCTGAACCTTCAGTTCAGGATTGCCCAGCCGCGTCTTTGTCTGGCCCTCAAACTGAGGAGTCGTCAGCTTAACATTGATGATGGCCACCAAACCCTCTCTGACATCCTCGCCGGAGAGATTGGCATCCGACTCTTTAATGATTTTGTATTTCCGGGCATAATCATTTAAAACCCTTGTCAACGCTGTGCGAAAGCCGGTGAGATGCGCTCCCCCATCAATAGTGTTAATGCAATTGGCAAAGGCCAGTGTGGACTCACTAAAGCCTTCGTTGTACTGGATAGCGATATCTATCATGGTGCTGTCAATCGCCTTGGAGATATGGATTGGGTGCGGATGAATCACTGCCCGCTTGCGATTGAGTTGATGAACAAAACTAACACTTCCGCCCTCAAAATAGAAGCTTGTCTCCCGATCTTTCCTTTCGTCCTTAAAATCGATCCATATCCCTTTGTTCAGGTAGGCCATTTCCCTGAATCTCTGCGCCAGAATATTGAAATCGTAATCCATTGTGGCAAAGATCTCTTCATCGGGAAGGAACGTAACCGTGGTGCCGGTTTTATCGGAATCACCAATTGCTTCAACATCGTTCTGAGGGATCCCTCGCTTGAACTCCTGACGATGCAGTTTGCCATCACGAGCCACTTCCACTACAAGCCAATTAGAGAGAGCATTTACTACTGAAGCGCCAACTCCATGCAATCCGCCGGAAACCTTATACGAGCCTCCCCCGAATTTGGCTCCCGCATGCAGCGTGGTCATCACCGTCTGCAATGCGGAAACTTTGGTTTGAGGATGTTTATCAACAGGGATACCACGGCCATCATCAGTAACAGTAACACTGTTATCCGCATGAATCACGACACTGGCCCGATCGCAAAAACCGGCCATCGACTCATCAATGGCGTTATCCAGTATCTCGTGAACCAGATGGTGCAGCCCGCGCTGATCGGTGCTGCCGATATACATACCCGGCCTCAGGCGCACCGCCTCAATTTCTTTCAGTACCTGGATATCCTTGGCTGAATATCCCTGGCTTACGTTGCTTTCACCTGATCTACTTATCATAAGTGTAGAAACCTCTGCCTGCCTTGTTTCCGTACAATCCCGCTTTGACCATTTGCACAATCAGCTGGGAAGGATGGTGCTGAGAACCCCCATAAGCTTCGTACAGTATGTTCAGTATGTGAAGGACGGTATCCATACCCATGAAATCAAGCGTGGTGACAGGCCCCATCGGCATTCCCATCCCTACTTTGAAACACTTGTCGATATCCTCTTTGGTGCCACGCTCCTCCGAGAGCACCTTGGCGGTTTCATTGTAATAGGCCATCGGAGAAATTTGCAGGCCATGACCGGGGCCGTCTTTCCATCGAAGCGGCTCTTTACCCAGCGACCTGGCCAGCCCCTCGATTACTTCACTCGTTTCATCAGATGTTAAAAGCCCCCTGATCACGTTAGTGAGCGGCATGACCGGCACCGGCTGGAGGAAATGCATACCGATGACTTTATCCGGCCGTTTAGTAAACCCTGCCATCTCCGTAATGGGAAGAGAAGACGAATTGGAAGCAAAGATCGTGTGGGCAGGGCAGATTTCATCAAGCTGCTGGAAGATAGTTTTCTTAATTGCCATATCCTCAAAGACAACTTCGATCACTACATCGGCGTCGCTGGCATTAGCCAGATCGGTTGAAGTCTTCAGATTCCCCAGAATTTCATCCTTTTTCTCAACGGTGAGCTTCCCTTTCGTTACGTTCTTTTCCAGTCTCTGGGTTATGCCACTAACCCCGCGTTGGACGAACTCATCCTTGATATCATGTGCCGTGGTGACAAATCCGGCCTCAAGGCAGCATTGCACAATACCATTACCCATCAAACCCCCGCCCCCGATCACAAATATATTTCTGATTCCCATACGCTTCCCCTGATACTATTTTATGTCTTTATCCAACAATGCCCCCGGTCTGTAATCTGACAGGGGGCATTGCAGCTTACGCTCATTTTCCTTTTAAGGATTATCTCCTGTCCGGATAAACCTGGGTAAACTTGGTTCCGTCGTTAATCTGGTCAAAGACCGCTTTCTTCTCTTCGGCAGTTCCGTGATCCAAGCGACGGATGCCTGCGCCATCGATGACCTCTCTAATTAACCGAAGTTCCTCATTGGTGGGCACCGCCGTTTCCGGAACGTTCTTGGGCACGATCGGTTTGAACCCGGTATTCTTCAGAACCTTGTCAACCGTTACTCCCTTGTGCACCGAGGCCAGCCGCATCTGCTTGGTCTTCGGGTCAATATCAAATACACAGAGATTGGTGAAAACCTTTTCGACTGCGCCATAAGGAATCTCCCCTGCGCGCCGTTCGGAACCCCATCCAGCGGAAGACCTGAAGTCCACCTTATCCACAAAAACCCTCTTCTGATGATTCGGCACCGTGAAATAGGTCCGTACAGAGTTGGTGGAATTATCCGGCAGACCCCTTGAGCCAACAAAATACCGATCCGGTTTCTTCGGGTCGCCGATGAGAGCAAGATTGCAATTACCTTCCTTATCCACTTGAACCGGCTGCATCATAATACACCACTTGCCACCGAGCACCATGGCAAAGATATCTTCACTGGTAAGCGGGCAAGAGACGTAATCCGGTGGCGGGTCACCAACCTGGAATGGGAACCGCGGTCCCTCCGCCAAACAACCGGAACCATCAACCAGATAATAATCATGATGAAGGGCCAACTGACTGCCATACATTTTTTGTGCCAGTGCCTCGGCCACAAAAGTCCAGTTAAGAACACCGGACAGAGCGATGTTATCATTGGGTCCAAACTCGCGTGCCATCGCACAGACAAGCTGTTCCTCTATCGTGTAATCTTTAGCAAGTTCGGTTTTCGCCGATTTCTTGCTTGCCGTCTTGGCCGCCGATTTGGTTTTAGTCGCTGCATTTGTTGCTTTTGCCACTATTTATCCTCCATTTCATTTTTTCTTCTAGCGTGCCAACTTAATACTGATCCAGATAGGCCTTCAATTTTTTAGCATCAAGCGCCGCATCCATATATGCTTTGATGGTTCGGTTGGCCGGCTGAGTATAATCCGGGAAGAGAGTGCCCGGGCGTGCACCGTTGGGCGTCTCGACTACACCGGTAACCCACGGTGTATGAACTTTGATGTTTTTCATATCTTTCTGGAGTTCATATCTCGGAATAACCTTCTCGGCACTCACGAAAACCTTATCAGCAGCTCTCATAATAATATGATCCCAGAGCCTGTCACCCTTGATAGTAGCATACCCCTCACTGCTGGCTTCATTGGCATGAATCAGCGCAACATCGGCTCGCAACGCCGGCATGGCAACCAGCTTTTCGCCGGTATAGGGTGCTTTGAAGGTTTTGATTTCAGGGTTGTACTGCAGGATATCGGTCCCCAAGCCAGAACGAGTGGGATAGAAGGGAATCCTCTCAGCAGCAGCCTTCCAGCCAGAAATAATCATATTCTCGGAAAGTTCCATGTATTCGATCTTTCCCTTCTGGCGTGCTGCATCATATGCTACAGCACGACCTTCGCCACCTTCGAAAGCCACGAATCCAGTGATCGCCTTCTTTACCTTGCCTGCAGCGATCAGCAGATCCAGATCCATCCCCGCCAACCCCATAACAGTGAGGTCTTTCAGGTTAGATTTGGCTATTGCCCTGACGAGCGTCAATGGTTTGCGAACCATCCCCCAACCGCCGATGACAATGGTATCACCGTTCTTTATTTGTTTGACCACCTGGTCCACAGTCATCTGTTTGTCTTTCATGCGCCTTTCCTCCTAACTGTAATTAAAGAACCCCTTTCCACTCTTCATACCCAGTTGTCCCGCATCAACCATAAGGGTAAGCAGAGCGGAAGGAAGGTACTTGGGATCACCATAAGCATAATACAAATTTTGCAACAGGGCAACGCAATTGTCCAGCCCTATGAAATCAGCAGATTCAAGAATACTAAATGCATTGGGGGAAATGGTTCGATTGAGTTTAACCAGCGCTTCCGGTTCCACCAGTTTGTTGAACACGTTGTTCGCCGCCTCGTTGAGGTGAACCATCCATATCCGGGTGCTCAAAAGCCCGGGGGCATCTTCTGCCACAACCGACTCCATTTCAACAGCCTGAGTAAAATCATTAACCGCCGCAAATGTAGCTTCCGAGGTCTTCAGCCCGCGGACGATTTCCACCACCTTCATCACGGGCGAGAAATAGATGAAATGCATCCCGATAACTTTTTCCGGACGGCTGGTTACGCTGGCAAGATTGGTAACAGTTATGGTTGAGGTATTGGTAGCGAAGATAGTTTCAGCGGGGCATATACCATCGAGCTTTTTTAGAGTCTCCTGCTTGAGTTCCTTATCTTCAAAAACCGATTCGATAACCACATCGGCATTCCCGGCATCAGCAAGATCAGTAGTTGTCTGAATTCGCCCCAGGGCTGCCTCAGCTTGTTCCGCCTTCAACTCCTCACCAGTAACTCTGGTATCCAGAGCCCTTTTGATTTTTTCGATTGCCTCCCTGCAGCCGGAATCATCCGCGCACTTCAGGCTAACACCAACATTACTATCTGCCAGCGTTTGAGCGATAGCACAGGCAACATCGATTGTTTGTCCGGAACTCACTATAAAAACGTTCTTTATTTCCAAGCAATACACCCTTTACTACTTCAAATTGCCACAGTCATTATAATATAATCGCTTCTCCACCGTCAATAGAACCCCAGAAAGCCAAAACCTACTAGAGTGGCATTTGCATTTTTCGCTACCCCCGCACCCTGAGCAAGTTTCACTAAACTTCAAATTCGTAGGTGAGCTTCTCCTCGTTCAACTTCTGGGGAACAGGCCTTAACTCCATTCCCGATTTGAGACTGGCAGGATCGATCTTGTTGCTTATCTTGGCCAGCACCCGCACGCCCTCCGGGAAATCCACAATACCTAAAGTATATGGCTGAACCTCTTCAAATCCGGAAGGCCCGAAATTCACTGTCGAATAGGTAATCAATTTCCCGGGCCCCTTAATTTCAAACCATTCCAATTCATCGCCAAAGCACTGGGCACAATCCATCCGCGGAGGGAAATACTTATTGCCGCATTTCTTGCACACGGTGCCCATCAGCTTGCCTTCCGCCAGATAATCAACAAAGGCAACCGATTTCGCCTGTTTGGTAAAACTGACAACTCCAAAATTCCCGAAATCCATCGCTTAATCCCTCCCGAAGATGATTACATTGGCGTATGTGCCCACGCCACCGACATTCTGAACCAAACCAATCTTGGGGTCTTTGACCTGAGTATCCCCGCACTCGCCGCGAAGTTGCTGCACGATGGTTCGCACTTGTGACCCGCCAGTACCTCCGATAGGGTGGCCCTTTGAAAGCAGGCCACCATCGACATTGACCGGAATTCTTCCGGTATGATAGGTGGCTTCCTCATCGATCAGCTTGCCTCCTTCACCCGTTTTGGCAAAACCAAGATCCTCATAAGCCAGGATTTCCGAGATAGTGAAACAATCATGAACTTCCGCCACATCTATATCATCGGGGCCCATGCCGGCCATTTCGTAGGCCTCTTTCGCGGCATTTCTGACACTATCGAAATTGGTCAATGAAGCCCGGCTGCTCCAGTTGAGTTCGGAAGTGGCCATACCCGTGCCCTGAATCCAGATGGGCTTGTCGGTGTATTTTCTGGCTGTATCGGCGCTGGCAAGGATGACCGCCGAAGCGCCATCGCAATTGGCACAACAGTCGAATTTCTTTATCGGGGTACACACCGGACCTGCATTGATGCAATCCTCAAGGCTCAGTCGTTTTTTGTAGTTGGCCTTGGGGTTCTGAGAACCATATAATGAGTTTTTGACCCGAATTCTGGCCATCTGCTCTTCAGTGGTCCCGAACGCATCCATGTGAGCCTGCGCATAAAGGGCATGTCCGCCGGGCATGGTTGTCCCGAAGGGTGAACTGAACATCGTATCGTCGCCTCGACCCATTACCTGAGCCGCGGTGCGTGAGTCCAGTTCGGACATTTTCTGAAAACCGACCATCACCACAATATCATGCAGTCCCGCCTTTATCATGGAATATCCTACCCTCACACCGGTTGTTCCGGAAGAACACACGGTTTCCAGATAAAAGGTAGGGCTGGGTGGAAAGCAAAGGTACTCGGAGATAAGCGCCGCTGGAGTGCGCTGCTTATCGTACTCCGGCGCTGAAGCGATGATCGAGGCATCGACATCCTTCGGATCGAGATTAAGGCCCTGAACAGCTTCCTTGTAGGCCTCGAAACAGAGCTCGCGGACAGACATCCCGCAATCGCGGGTAAACGCTGTCTGCCCCGCACCAATGACTGCTACTTCCTTGTTCAAAGGTTACCTCCACAAATTTTAGTTTCAGACAGGATGCCCAGGATTTACAGGATATTGTTGAGAAATAAGTTTTTCTATCCAGCCAATCGTGTTGATCTTGTCTTTTGATAATTTTGAAAAGTGGGTCTTAAAAAAACCGCACAACAGATTTTATTTTAGCAAATTCGGTGATGGTTTGCATCAGCAGAAGCCCCCCTATGCCCCTCTTTCGCAAAGGGGAATGAAATGGGGATTCCATTTTGCGCGATTTTGAATTTGCGTTTGCAGGGAACATCACCAATAAAAACAAGTCTTTTACCCAACTCCAACATTCGCTCTACGTGCAAAACGATCCACACCTAAAGCCTTGACAGTATCACCCCTGCCCTTCTACCATAACGCATGAAGATGAAAATACTGCGCATAAGCACAGCCTGCCTGTTTGTGATCTGCCTGCCCCTGCTGCTAATCAGCTTGAATGTTACATTCATGGCAAATTTCAAGGATCTCTATGAATACGGATTTGAAAAGTACGACGTGGCGGAAACAACAGGCATCAGCGATGACGAACTCAGCGGGGCAGCCGGGGAACTGATCGGTTACTTCAAAGGAACGCGGGATTCCATAGATATTCAAGTGATCAAAAATGGTGAGCAGATCGAGCTGTTTACCCCGCGTGAAATCCATCACCTTGAGGACGTAAAAGGAATCATCCAGTTCTTCCACCTGGTTTTATGGAGTACGCTGGGCTACGCGGGAATTTATCTTATCGCCGGATTCGCCATCAAAAAAAGGGGGTTCCTGCGCTCAATGATGCAGGGGTTATTTCGGGGGGGATTGCTAACACTGGCCTTGATCGCTTTTATCGGACTGTGGGCACTGATCGATTTCGACAGCCTGTTTTTAAGATTTCATTTGAGCAGTTTTTCCAACGACCTGTGGCAACTGCCTTCCTCCAGCTATCTCCTTAAAATGTTCCCGGAAGGGTTTTTCTCAGATTGCGCCACGTTTCTGGTTGCAGACACGATAATAGAATGCCTGATACTCATCGTGCCTTCATGGTTTTATCTGCACAAAAACCCGCCTGCTCAATTACATGAGGCGTAATCATCTGTCAAGTAGCACATTTTTCCCATCGCAAGAGTGACGTTTACGCTATACTTCTCCGGCAGATCAACGAGTAGAATATGCATATCCCAAGATTGAACGCTTTGAAAAGGAGGTGGGCGCCATGAAGGTTCAATCCATGCTGGAGAGGTGGAAATTCGACTTTACAGGCCCTGCCAATTAGGCAGGGCGATGCGAACCCTGGATCAAGCCCGAATAGTAAAATAGGGCCAATTCCATCAGGATAGCCCGCTCCGGCTATAGCAGCCGGCCAACAGGGCCACACGATCCAGCACAATTGAATATAGTGAAAAGAGGGACCTGAACAAGGTCCCTCTTCTTTTTTGGTTTTTGGCGATGGAACACTGCCGGAAAACCTAACAAAACTCAAGTTCTAAACTAATATCCAGCGCTTTGACGGAATGAGTCAGCGCTCCAATTGATATACTATCCACTCCGGTTTTGGCCACAGCAGCGACGCTTTCCAGCGTAATCCCGCCGGAAGCCTCGGTTTCGGAGTATCCTCTGACAGCCTTCACCGCTTTTTTCATTTCCGCTATACTCATGTTATCCAGCAAAACGATATCGGCTCCGGCATCGGCCGCCTCTTTAGCCTCTTTCACACTCTCCACTTCGATTTCAATCGGCACGGTCAGAGGGGTGTTCTCGCGGGCTTTTCTCACCACATCCCCCAAACTCATTCCCCTGACCCGGCACGCCTCAAGATGATTATCTTTAATGAGCACCTGTTCGCCAAGATTCTTCCGATGATTCTGTCCGCCTCCCATTTTGACCGCGTATTTTTCAAAAAGGCGTAGCCCTGGCGTCGTTTTGCGAGTATCAAGTATTTTAGCCTCGGTTTCGGAAACAGCCTCCACGTATTTAGCAGTTTCAGTAGCTATCCCACTGAGATGCTGTAAAAAGTTAAGCGCCACCCTTTCCGCCTTGAGAATGCTGGCTGACTTGCCTTCAATCGTGGCAATCCTTTCTCCCGGTTCCACGGCCATTCCATCCTGAACCAGCCGCTCAAAACGAAGTGAAGAATCGACCTGCGAAAAGGTGATTTCCGCCACCTGAATTCCTGCCAGTACCCCTCTGGATTTCACCAGCATGGAAGCCTTGCCCTGCAGGTTCGGGGGAATCAGGGATTCAGTGGTAATGTCACCCTGCCCGACATCCTCTTCGAGCGCTTTGGCAACTATCGATTTAATCCGGCTGACAGATGCTTTCATCACCCAATCCTGCTTATCATTTCCTCTATTCTATCAAGTCCGGCAACAATATTCTCCATTGAAGTGGCATAAGATAATCGAAGGTAGCTGTCCGCGCCAAAAGGGCTGCCGGGCAATACTGCCACTTTAGCTTCAACCAGAAGCAACTCGGTGAGGTCCATCGAGCCATTGATGATCTTCCCGTTGAAGGATTTTCCCAGCACACCTGAAACATTTACGAAAGCATAGAACGCCCCCGGCGGCATGAGGCAGGAACACCCCGGAATTTTATTCAACCTTTCAACCATGTAATTGCGGCGTTTTTCAAATTCAACGGCCATTTGCCTGACGGGTTCCTGCGACCCGGTAAGGGCTGTCAGAGCAGCCCTCTGGGCGATGGAAGTCGGATTGGATGTGGAATGATCCTGCAAATTGGTCATTGCCCCGATGATCTCCTTCTCTCCAGCAACATACCCGATCCGCCACCCCGTCATCGAATAGGATTTGGAAACCCCATTAACCACCAGCGTTCTGGCTTTAATCTCATCGCCAAGGGAAGCGATACTAACGTGTTGGGCTCCATTGTACAGAAGCTTATCATAGATTTCATCGGAGATAACCCATATCCCTTTATCTACAGCAACCTTCGCAATGGCCTCCAGTTCCTCTCTGGAATAAACTGCCCCTGTAGGATTGCTGGGGCTGTTCAGTATGAACAATTTGGTTTTTTTGCCGATATGCCCGGAAAGGGCTTCGGGAGTGATTTTGAAACCGTTTTTTTCATCCGTATCGACTATTACCGGCGTCGCCTGAGCTACCCGCACCTGCTCCGGGTAGCTGACCCAGTAGGGTGACGGGATGATAACCTCATCGCCTTCCTCGCAAAGAACCTGAATTATATTGTATATGCTATGCTTGGCACCACAGGAAACGATCACCTGCGATGGTTCGTAATCCAGCCCAACATCCTCTTTGAATCTTGCGCAAATAGCCTGCTTCAGATCAGGGATACCGGAACTTGGCGTGTATTTGGTAAACCCTTCTGAAAGCGCCTTGATTGCTTCCTGTTTAATGTGCTCTGGAGTGTCAAAGTCCGGCTCGCCAGCCCCAAATCCAATGATATCGATCCCTTCCTCACGCAGCGCCTTAGCCCTGGCAGTGATACCAAGTGTGGGTGAAGGACTTATAGATTGCGCTCTTTTAGATAAGGCCATTTTCCCCCTCCAGAATTTAAGATTAACGCTGTGTCTCGATGATTACCTTGAGCGAATCCTGAGCTTTGGCAGTCAGTTGAAATCCGAGTTCGGTTTCAGCCAGCCCCAGCCGATGTGTAATCATATCACGAACATTGATCTTTTGGGAACTGATGAGACGGATTGCTTCGATAATGTCTTTCGGGCTCCCAGCATACGAAGTAATCAACGTTATTCCATCATGCCACAAATCGTACACTGATATGGGGAAAGCTGCATCGGGCATTTGGGGAGCAAAAAGCAGAATGGTTCCCCCACGTTCCACCGACTGCAAGCCCTGTGAAACAGCCTGTTCGGCACCAGCACAAATAATGACCAGGTCTGCCAGTCTTCCCTCATTGATTTCCCGCAAACGGGCGGGAACATCTTCCCCTGCGTGAAAAGCTGCATCGGCGCCAAATCTCATGGCTGCTTCGAGCCGGTACTCATTGACATCCGTGGCAAAAATACGTTCGGCGCCGTTCGTCCTGGCAAGCTGAACATGCAAAATCCCGGAAAGTCCGCTGCCAATAACCAGCACGCTCTGGCCTGCTTTCATTTTTGCCTTTTGCTGCCCTCTCACCACACACGCCAGCGGCTCGATAAACGAGCCTTCTTCATAAGACATTCCGTCAGGCAAAAGAAAAGTGCCATTTTGAACATTGATCTGTGGAACACGGAGGTATTCGGCAAATCCCCCGGGATCGAAATTGGTACTGCGCAGGGTATCACAAACGGTCTCGTTGCCATTGAGGCAATAATGACATTTACCACAGGGGACATGGTGAGACACAAAAACCCGGTCGCCCATCCTGAAATTTTCGACTCCTTCTCCAACTTCTACTATTTCACCGGCAATCTCATGTCCCAGCACCAGCGGTGCTTTTTTGATACGGTACCACTCCATCACATCGCTGCCGCAAATACCGGAGGCAATTACCTTTACCAGCAATTCGCCGGGACCGATTTTCGGAATCGGCATTTCCTCCAGCCGCACATCCCGGTTGTTATAGTACATGGCAATTTTCATAACCTGTCACCCATCGTGTAAAATATAGCATATTCGGGTTAGATTGTGGACTATTTGACGAATATGCTCTCCACACTATAGAATTACTAGGATTCGCTATTTCTAAATGCAATCAGTTATGAAAGACGAAAATAACCAAAACAGGTTGGAAACGATACGCCATTCGGCCGCTCATGTAATGGCCGAGGCTGTCCAGTCGATTTTTCCCGATGCCAAATTCGGGATTGGTCCGGCAATTGATGACGGGTTCTATTACGATTTCGAATTACCTCGTTCCCTCACCCCGGACGATCTGGGTATCATCGAAAAGAAAATGAAGGAATCTATAAAGGCAAAATCAGCTTTTATCAGAGAAGAAATTCCTAAGGAAGAAGCACTGGAGTTGTTCGCATCACAGCCTTATAAGACCGAACTAATCAACGATTTAGATGACGAGACGATTTCGATCTACAAACAGGGTTCCTTCACCGACCTCTGCCGAGGGCCACATATTGAAACAACCGGGGGCATAAGAGCTTTCAAGTTGCTAAGCATTGCGGGAGCCTACTGGCGTGGCGATGAAAACCGACCCATGCTGCAACGGATTTACGGGACGGCTTTTGAGAGTAAAGATGATCTTAAAGAATATCTCGAAAGGCTGGAGGAAATCGAAGCCCGCGATCACCGCAAACTGACCAAACAACTGGACCTGATCAGCTTCCACGAAGAAGCGGGGGCCGGGCTGGCTTACTGGCACCCCAAGGGCGGGCGAGTACGAGTACTGATCGAGGATTACTGGCGCAAGCTGCATTACGAGGGCGGATACGATATTGTTTTCACACCGCACATCGGGCGGGCTCACTTGTGGGAAACTTCGGGCCACCTCGATTTCTACCAGGACGGCATGTATTCTCCAATGGATATCGACGGGCAGGATTACTACATAAAACCGATGAACTGCCCTTTCCACATAATGATCTACAAATCGCAGTTGCATTCTTACCGGGAACTGCCTTTACGATGGGCCGAACTGGGAACTGTTTATCGTTACGAGCGAAGCGGCACGCTGCACGGATTGTTGCGGGTGCGCGGCTTTACCCAGGACGATGCACACATCTTTTGCACACCTGAACAGATTGAAGATGAAATCGCACGAGTATTGGATTTCAGTTTGAATTTACTACACGGCTTCGGTTTCGAGAAGTTCAACATTGAATTGAGCGTGCGAGACCCCAGAAAACCGGAGAAATACGCCGGCAGCGATGAGATGTGGGTTCAGGCCGAGGCCTCCTTATTGAAAGCTCTGGAAGCGCGCAAATTGCCCTATGAGCGGATGGAAGGGGAAGCGGTATTTTATGGCCCCAAGATAGATATCAAGATCAAAGATGCTATGGGGCGTTCCTGGCAATGTTCGACAATCCAGTTCGATTTCAACCTTCCGGATCGGTTCGACATGAATTATATCGGTGAAGACGGCAAGGAGCATCGTCCTTACATGGTGCATCGGGCGTTACTGGGAAGTCTGGAGCGGTTCTTCGGGGTTCTGGTGGAACACTACGCCGGCGCTTTTCCGGTGTGGCTGGCCCCGGTTCAGGCAGTGTTGATTCCCATCGCTGACCGACACATGGATTATGCCAGACAGGTAGCCGACGAACTTCGTCAGGATGGTCTTCGCATTGAAGTGGATGACAGTAACGAGAGAATGAATCGCAAGATCAGAGCCGCACAGGTATCCAAAATTCCCTATATGCTGATTGTCGGCGATGCGGAAGTTCAGGATTCTACCGTATCTGTCAGATTGAGAAGCGGTGAGGATATTAAAAATCAATCACTTGAGGCATTCAAAGATCGGTGTAAATCTGTTATAATATCGAAACATGGTCTTTGATCCATTATAATACATAAGATCAATGTTATCCAAATAGATAGGTGGTAAGCAGACAGTTAAAAAATATACAGCCAAACAACCAACAAAAGAATACCGGGTAAACCATTTAATCAGAGCCAGAGAGGTGAGGTTAATTGGGGATTCAGGTGAACAGCTTGGCGTAATGACGCTGCATGATGCCCGTCAGATAGCTGAAGAGAAAGGCACTGACATCGTTGAAGTTTCTCCAGGGGTTGAGCCGCCGGTATGCCGTTTGATGGATTACGGCAAGTTCAAATATGAACAAGCCAAAAAAGACAGGCAATCAAGCAAAAGCCAGAAATCATCGGGCCTCAGAGAGGTTCGGATGCGCCCCAAGATCGGGCAGCATGATATCGATTTCAAAATGAAATCGGCAAAGCGGCTCCTAGCGGAAGGGGCCAAGGTCAAATTAATAGTCCTGTTCCGTGGCCGGGAAATTGTCCATCCTTCCATAGGGAGGGAATTGCTGGAAAAGGCAATTGAACTTCTGGGAGAATCAGCCAAGATGGAAAGAGGAATAATGATGGAAGGGCGGAGCATGACCGTGATTTTAACGCCAGGCAAACAGCCAAAAGTGAAAAAAGAGGAAAAAGAGGAAAAGAATGCCCAAACTGAAAACGAATAGCTCACTGAAACGGCGCTTTCGCGTTACTGGAACAGGCAAGCTAATGCGCGCAAAGATGGGGAAAAGTCATCTTCGCCGCCGGAAACCAAAACGAACCAAAAGGACCTATTCACAGAGCTCTGAAGTAGACGCCGTTGATCAAAAGCGTCTCAAGAGCGTGCTGCCCAAAGGGTTAAGATAAGGAGCGATCATGCCACGAGTTACAGGAGGAACAACCACCCGACACCGGCACAAAAAGGTGCTGAAACTTACCAAAGGACACCGAGCATCAAGTCATTCACTCTATAAGCGAGCCCATGAGTCAATGCTCCATGCCCTGAGCTACGCTTACCGGCATCGCAAAGAGAAAAAGAGAGAGATGCGTCGGTTGTGGATTGCCCGCATCAATGCGGCTGCCAGACAGCATAACATGCCTTACAATAAGTTCATGCATGGATTGACTCAGGCAGGAGTAACCGTTGATCGAAAAATGCTGGCCGACATGGCCATCCAGGAACCGGATGCTTTTGCTAGGCTGGTAGAAGTCGCCAGAGGGGCGGAATAGGAGAATACCAAAACAAGCTCGAAAAGCCCCCGAACAGGGGGCTTTTTCATTGTGGTTGACCCTCATATTTGACCTGCCCTATAATACATCCTGAAGGAAACAGTAATGTTAGAAGCTCTCGAAGACCTCAAAAGCCGGGCGTTGAATGAACTGGAAAGCCTTAACGATTTGAAAGAACTCGATGCCTGGCGAGTGAAATACCTTGGCCGAAAAGGCTCCCTCACGCAAAAACTGAAAAGTATTTCCGAACTGCCCGTCGAACAAAGGCCGGAAGCCGGCGCTGCCGCCAACAGAATGAAATCACTGCTGGAAGAAAGTTTCACCGGGAAGCAGGAAGCGCTAAAGAAATCAGACTTGGAAAAACGGCTGGAGGAATCACGCATCGACGTCACGTTGCCCGGCCGACCCATTCGGATGGGTAGACTCCATCCCGCCACCCGGATACTCCGCGAAACCTCCTCCATTTTCACCTCTATGGGATTCGAGGTGGTAGAAGGCCCGGAGGTAGAGACCGACTACTATAATTTCGAAGCTTTGAATATCCCACCGGGTCATCCGGCACGAGATATGTGGGATACACTGTGGGTCGATTACACCAACGAGAAGGGCGAACGGCCTATGCTAATGCGCACGCACACTTCGCCAATGCAGATAAGATTTATGGAGCAGCATGAACCCCCGGTGCGGGTTATTATGCCGGGGAAAGTTTACCGCTACGAGGCAATTGACGCCACGCACGAGTCGATGTTCTACCAGATCGAAGGGCTGGCGGTAGATAAGGGGATCACTATGGCTGATCTCAAAGGGACGCTCTATGAATTCGCCCGCCGACTGTTCGGGGAGGATCGCCGGGTGCGTTTTCGCTGCGACTATTTTCCCTTTGTTGAACCCGGTGTGGAGATGGCCATCGACTGTTTCATCTGCAAGGGCAAGGGTTGCCGGGTATGCAAAAATGAGGGATGGATCGAAATCCTCGGAGCTGGAATGGTTCACCCCGATGTTCTGCGGCGCGTGAACTGTGACCCTGAAATTTACACCGGATTCGCCTTCGGTATGGGACTGGAGCGCATCCCCATGCTCAAGTACGGCATCGATGATATCCGGCTTTTTTACAGCAACGACTTACGGTTTCTGGAACAGTTTTAACTCTCAGGGATTGTCATTTTGAGGGAGATAACAACCGAAGAATCTTCGCATTCGGAACCTGAGAGATTCTTCACTGCGTTAAGAATGACATGGCACAATATGCAAGGCAGGTGAAATTATGAAAGACCCACTGGTTGAACTGCATCCCAACAAGCTC
>CAZJQZ010000011.1:0-29799 GCA_964548045.1 uncultured Dehalococcoidia bacterium
GTCATACGCACCGTTGGAAATATAAGTTGCGCTTACGGTGCCCGATATGGTCGCCGCAGAACCAAGCGCCACGGTCCCAAAATCCAGGCTGGAAGTAATACCGGAAATTTCCCCGTACCAGTTCATGCCCCGATTATCCTGATGATTATCCCCGGTATCGGTGCCATCATCAGCTTTTGCATATATATGCCATTTTGCCGAGCCGCTTGTTTCAGTTGCCACCTTGCCCGGCTTGAAATGAAACTCAAAAGTGCCCGTCGTATTGGTAAGCGTCGGGGCGACGCAATTACCGCTTTCGATTGTCCAGGTGGTGCTGGCACTCGGATCGATAGACCAACCTCCGCCGTTTGTCCAGGTGAGAATAGCCGCTGTCTGCGTGTTGCCCGAAGATGGCACGTCACCGGCAGAATAACTGCCATCGCTATCA
Source organism: uncultured Dehalococcoidia bacterium (assembly GCA_964548045.1). Taxonomy (GTDB): domain Bacteria; phylum Chloroflexota; class Dehalococcoidia; order SZUA-161; family SpSt-899; genus JBGLNL01. The sequence continues at coordinate 428 of CAZJQZ010000011.1, forward strand.
TAGAAAATAGTTGCTTTCACCGTGCTCAGGTCACTCAGGTTATCATTATCGGTGACACCAACTTTGACGTTGTATTCCACCTGCGGCGTCATGTCGGTAGCCGCTGACGGACTTGCTTCCGTATCCCACAAAGCTACCGAACTCACTGAAGGAGCATTATTCGAAGGAGTATAGGTTATAGTTACCTCGATATAATCTGTGAAAACGCCTGTACTGCCAAGTCCGCCACTGTGTTCAGCCATAATCAAAACATACAGATAATCCGAACCATCGATGTAATTATCACAATCAGAAGAAATTACTTCATTACAAGTTGTCTCACCAGTCAAACTGGACCAAAAATGAAGTCTGTTCCATGAACTCGAATCAGAATCCCATATTTCCATATATGCATCATATATCGATCCGCCCGTGGAACCGTGACCTTCCCACTCAATCTCAATTTGACTAATGATTGATTCGTCCTCATCAATCTCTATCTTGAATAATTGTTCATCCCACTCATGGGCCCAGTCGGCCTGATCGGTCCTCCATTGGTCATCGTTCGAGATTGAAATATCGGTATAATCTCCAGAAGACGCTTCAATTAAAGTCCCATCAGCTGGACTGGTTGGGTGATCACCAAAGTTTTCCTCAATATCCGACCAGCCATCATCTTCTTCGTAAGCCCATTTATCAGTACCGGCCCCGCTGGAAAAATCATAAGTAGCCGTGGCAGCAGAAACCGGTTCAGCCATCAAAGGGACCACCATCAATACCAGGAAAGCAATAACTACCAGCAACCATATTTTCTTCAGCATTATAACCGGCTCTTTTCCACGCGAAGAGTAGACATCCCCTTATTTTCTCTACCCTACCAATTGCGGAAGGCTAATGCGACATGGCATACCCTCAAATGTGGATTCGGGTTATCCCCAAATCTCACTCAAAGGCCCTCTGGTCAGCCTGATCCATTTAAGGCTCATGCGCAAATGAAATATTATAAAGTGAATTACCCGAATCCGAGTCCAAATGCTTCAGATTTCCTTGCCTCTCATCCCAATTTGATTTATAATGAATAAGGAAGCAGACCAATTTACTCACAGGTGAGGAGGCCCCATTGAAGAACGTATCAGAGCGAATACACGAACTTGCTGAAAAACAACAAAAAGAGCTCGCTATGGGCGGGCCGGATCGAATAGAAAAGCAACACAAGTCAGGAAAACTGACTGCACGCGAGAGACTGGAACTCCTCTTTGACCCCGGCAGCTTCGTTGAAACCGATATGTTCATTCGCCATCGGTGTACCCTCTTCGGAATGGAAAACTCCTTCATCCCAGGCGAAGGAGTGGTCACCGGCTATGGCACTGTGAACGGTCGCAAGGTATGCGCCTTTGCTCAGGATTTCACTTCCACAGGCGGAACGCTGGGAGAGATGCACGCCAAAAAGATTACCAAAATTATGGACCTGGCCATGAAAACCGGCTGTCCCATGATCGGCATTAACGATTCCGGCGGAGCCCGCATTCAAGAGGGAGTCGATGCACTTTCCGGATACGGCGATATCTTCTTTCGTAACTCCATCGCCTCCGGCGTCATTCCGCAGATTTCAGCAATCATGGGGCCCAGCGCAGGCGGGGCAGTTTACTCTCCGGCCATGACCGACTGGATCTTCATGGTCAAGCAGAGCAGTTACATGTTCATCACCGGCCCGGCAGTAATACAACAGGTTACCGGAGAAGAAGTTACTCAGGAGGAGCTCGGCGGTGCAATGACACATTCCACCAAGAGCGGAGTATGCCATTTCCCCTGTGAAAGCGATCAGGAAGCAATCGAACAGATCAAAGAACTGCTCAACTATCTCCCTTCAAATAACATGGAAGACCCTCCGTTTTTAGAGACTGGCGATGATCCCAACAGAACCATTCCGGAACTGGACACTATCATACCTGACAACCCACAGCAAGTTTACGATATGCGCAAAGTGATCGAGTCAATCGTGGATAACGGCATCATTCTTGAGCCGCACTTTCATTATGCTAAAAACCTGATTATCTGTTTCGCCAGGTTCAACGGGAAAGCTGTGGGCATCATTGCTAACCAGCCCACGCAACTGGCCGGTTGTCTGGATGTTAACGCATCAGACAAGTTGACCAGATTCGTTAGATTCTGCGATGCTTTCAACATCCCCATGCTCACCATCGCCGATGTCCCCGGTTACCTGCCGGGAACAGATCAGGAATGGAGTGGCATCATACGGCACGGCGCCAAGATACTCTGGTGTTATTCCGAAGCAACTGTTCCCAAAATTACACTGATTACCCGCAAGGACTACGGAGGTTCTTATCTGGCCATGTGTGCCAGATCGCTGGGTGCCGATATGGTATTCGCCTGGCCCACCGCGGAAATCGCCGTGATGGGCGCCCAGGGAGCCATCCCTGTTATTTATGGAAAGGAAATCAAAAAGGCCGAAGACCCCCAGGCACTAAAACAACAGAAACTTGAAGAATACCAGGAAGCTCTCTACAACCCCTACATCGCCGCTTCAAGAGGCATGGTAGACGAGATAATCATGCCACGCGACAGCCGCCAGAAAATCATCAATGCCTTTGAAATGCTGGATACCAAGCGGGAAACGAGACCCCCAAAGAAGCACGGTAACATACCTGTATAGGAACGTGAACCTGATGATTGACAAAAAGAAAATATCGGCCATCACAGCCGCGGTCAATGCTTACATGGAGGAAGAAGCCAGAACTGCAACAGTAGCGCGCATGCCTGCGCCGGCAATCAGCTTGTGGAGAGCTTCCGGGAGGCAGGAGATCATGCAAATGTCCAATTTGTGGCAACGGCGGATTGTCCCTATGAAGTAATTTCAGAAAGGAGAATCATGAAAGGAATTGGAGACGGGCCAATACTGGCCAAGGATTTAACAACAGACAAGGTAAAAAAAAGACCAAAAGCACCAAATCCAGTTAAGATATGCGATACCACATTCCGCGATGGGCACCAGTCACTTCTGGCCACCAGGATGCGCACCGAAGACATGGAATACATGGCCGAGGAAATCAGCAAATGCGGTTTCCATTCGGTTGAAGTCTGGGGTGGGGCAACGTTCGACGTGCCCCATCGTTATTTAGGGGAGGATCCGTGGGAAAGACCACGTATTCTCAAAAAGCTCATCCCCAAAACCCCGTTCCAAATGTTGTTGCGCGGGCAGAATGTCGTTGCCTATCGTAATTACGCCGACGATGTGGTTGATGCCTTCGTGGAGCAGGCCGCCGAGGTTGGCATTGATATCTTCAGGGTATTCGATGCCCTCAACGACGAACGTAACATGGAGCGCGCCGGCAAAGCGGTCAAAAAAGTCGGCAAGCATTTCCAGGGTACAGTGTGTTACTCACTCACCCAACCCCGCATGGGAGGCCCGGTCTACAACGTTGAGTATTATGTCAACAAGGCCAAAATCCTCCAGGATATGGGGGCCGATTCGGTCTGCATCAAAGATCAGGCCGGACTTATCTCCCCTTACGATGCTTTCGAACTGTTCACAGAACTCAAGAAGGCCCTCAAAATTCCGGTAGAGCTTCACACTCACTATACCAGCGGACAGGCTTCTATGTCTTATTTGAAGGCCGTTGAGGCAGGTGTGGATATAATCGATACAGCCATTTCTCCCTTCGCATTGCGAACATCTCAGCCCGCCATCGAACCCATAATCGTGGCTCTCTACGGCACCGAAAGGGACACCGGACTGGATATCGAACTGATGCTCAGCATAGCCAGGAAACTTGAGGAGATAGCCCCTAAATATCGTGATTTCCTCGATACTTCCAAAATGTCGGCCATTGATGCCGGAGTACTGGTACATCAGATACCCGGCGGTATGAGCAGCAATCTCGTCTCCCAGCTTAAGCAGGCTGATGCTCTGGACAAGCTTGCCGAGGTGCAGGATGAAACGGCCCGGACTCGGGCGGAACTGGGCTATCCTCCACTGGTGACTCCCAGCAGCCAGCTCATAGGTGTTCAGGCGGTACAGAATGTCCTGGCCGGACGCTATAAAATGGTTTCCAAAGAGACAAAAGACTATTGCTGGGGGCTTTACGGCAAATCGCCAGCACCCATCGATAAGAAGGTGCAAGCTAAACTGCTAAAGGGTTATGAAAAGGGTGAAAAGCCAATTACGGTTAGAGCGGCTGACATGCTTGAGCCGGAACTGGAAAAAGCAAAAGAGGAATCCAAGGAATTCGCCAAAAACGATCAGGACGTGGTTCTCTATGCCTTATTCCCCACCACTGGAGAACGCTTCCTGAAATACAAATATGGTATCGACAAGACCATCCCATCCGACTGGAAGCCGCCGTCAGCCCCCAAGACAACAGATGACGTCAAGGCCGAGGACGAACTTCTCGCCAAGGCCAGGGCCGGCAAGCTCATTGAAAAAACGGAGGCTCCACCCAAAGGGCCAGGCACCAGAACTTTCAACGTTTACGTAGACAATGAATACTATGAAGTTGATGTTGAACCAACCGGTGACGCGCCGATAATATCAGCGCCGGTTTCTGCCGCGCGGCCAGCCGCATCGGCACCTGCTGCAAAACCAAAGGAAGAAGCCGTTCCTGTTCCCGTAGCATCTACTGTTGATGGAACCCCGATAACTGCTCCCATGCCAGGGATGATCATCGAATATAAAGTCAAGATGGGAGACAAAGTTAAAGCCGGTGACGCAGTTATTATTCTGGAAGCAATGAAAATGCAGAACACTCTCTCGGCTCCGGTTGCCGGAGAAATAGTATCCATCAATGCTGGCTCCGGAGCAAGTGTAGCCAAGGATGCTGTTCTGGCAGTGATAAAACCCTGATGGCGGGTTTTATTCCATAATACAAGGAGGAGAAGATATCATGCGCAGCAAAGTTTCTGTAATCGGTGCGGGAAATGTAGGAGCAACCTGTGCTTTCCGGGTTGCCGAAATGGGCATAGCCGATGTGGTGCTGGTGGACATCATCGAGGGACTCCCTCAGGGTAAAGGCCTCGACATGCAGGAAGCCGCCCCGATCCTGGGAATAGACGTCAACATTACCGGGACAAACAGCTATGAGGAAACAGCCAATTCGGACGTAGTGGTCATCACTTCCGGCATCCCCCGCAAGCCCGGCATGAGCCGCGATGATCTGGTACAGACAAACTCGAAAATCGTGAAGGATGTTACTGAGAATGTGGTGAAGCATTCTCCCAATTGTATAATCGTCGTTGTGTGTAATCCGCTGGATGCCATGTGCCAGATGGCGCTTCACGTGAGCAAGTTTCCCCGGAACAGGGTTTTCGGGCAGTCAGGGGTTCTCGACAGCGCCCGGTTCAGAACCTTCATTGCTCAGGAGTTGAACGTTTCGATTAACGACGTCTACACCTCCGTTCTTGGCGGACATGGGGATTCAATGATACCGGTTATCAGCCTGTGCAATGTTGCCGGTGTGCCCATTACAGAGTTACTGTCAAAAGACAAAATCGATGAAATAGTTCAGCGGACGATCAATGGTGGCGGGGAAATCGTCAATCTTCTCAAGACCGGCAGCGCCTTCTATGCACCAGGAGTAGCTTCAGCACAGATGGCAGAGGCCGTTCTTCTCGACAAGAAAAAGGTGCTTCCATGCTCGACATACCTGGAAGGTGAATATGGGATCAATGGAGTCTATGTTGGTGTGCCGGCCAAGCTGGGTAAGGACGGCATAGAGCAAATCATTGAATTGAACATCAGTTCCGAAGAGCAGGAAAAACTTAAGAATTCGGCTGAGGAAGTACGCAGCCTGCTCTCGGTCATGGGTATCTAAAGTTCAAACCCGGATTATGAATCTATGGGCTTGATATCCTTCAAACGGATAACAGGCCCATATTGATGCAACAGGAGCTTGATTATGAGAGAGATTCAAACAAGCGAAATTACCAGTACCGTATCCCGACTGTGCCAGGATGCCAACTTCTATCTGGGCGAGGATGTAATCGCAGCTCTTAAAAAGGGACGGGAGAACGAAAAATCTGATGTAGCAAAGCAGGTCCTCGATCAAATCCTTCAAAACGCCGAGATAGCGGCAGCGGAGAGAATCCCGCTCTGCCAGGATACGGGGTTGGCGGTGGTCTTCATCGATCTGGGGCAAGAGGCACATGTTGTCGGCGGAGACCTTTACACCGCCGTGGCAGAAGGCGTCCGGCAGGGTTATGATGAAGGATACCTGCGCAAGTCAGCAGTTACTCAGCCTTACTCTGCACGGGTGAACACCAAGGATAATACTCCTCCTATCATTCACACCCGTATTGTACCGGGAGATCAGTTAAAAATCACTGTTGCCCCCAAAGGCGGCGGCAGCGAGAACATGAGCCGGGTTACGGTTCTCAAACCGGCCCAGGGAAGAGCAGGAGTGATCGATTATGTGGTAGGCGTGGCAGATGAGGCAGGAAGTAATCCCTGCCCTCCGATCATTATGGGCGTGGGAATTGGCGGAACTATCGAACAGACCGCTTTGATAGCCAAACGATCCCTGCTTCGAGAAGTAGGCAAACCCAACCCTGATCCGGAAATAGCAGACCTAGAAGCCGACCTGCTAAAGAGAATCAACGCCACAGGCATTGGGCCTCAGGGTTTTGGCGGAACCGTCACCGCACTGGCTGTACATGTGGAAACCTACCCGGCCCACATTGCCAGCATGCCGGTGGCAGTCAATATTCAATGCCACAGCGCACGGCACAAGGAAGCAATACTCTGATAAATGAAATTGCATGCCGGTTATTCAGTTGACTGGCAATTGATACTGGAGGCAAGAGGTTGAATGAAATAAAGCATGATATAGTGATTCTGTGTTCCGGTATTGCCGGACTCCGGGCAGCGGTGGAAGCTGCCCGGGTGAGCAAAGGTGAACTGGATATCGCCATCGTTTCCAAGGTTCAACTCATGCGCTCGCATTCCGTATGCGCTGAAGGTGGCACCGGGGCAGTTTTGCACCCGGAAGATGGCGACAGTCTGGATTTGCATGCTTGGGATACGATCAAAGGAAGCGATTTCCTGGCCGATCAGGACGTGGTTATGCGCTTTGTTGAAGAGTCTCCAAAGGAGATACTGCAACTGGATCGTTGGGGCATGCCCTGGTCAAGAAGGCCAGACGGCAGTATCAATCAGCGACCTTTTGGCGGACACAGCTACAACCGGGCCACGTTCGCTGAAGATAAAACCGGCTTTTTTGAAATGCATACCCTGTACGATACCCTTCAAAAGTACGCGAAGGTCAGCCGATACGATGAATGTTTTGTCACTTCCATGTTCGTCGAAAATGGGGTTTTTCAGGGCATCACGGTATGGAGCATGGCCAGCGGGGAGTTTTTTCTGATAAGGGCCAAGGCGCTGGTGATAGCTACCGGAGGTCTTGGCCGCATGTTCGGATTCACCACCTATTCACTGAGCGCAACCGGCGATGGCATGGCAATGGCTTACCGGGCAGGTATCCCACTTAAGGATATGGAGTTTATTCAGTTTCATCCCACGGGACTGATCCCATCCGGTATTCTGGTGACAGAAGGCGCCCGTGGCGAGGGCGGTTATTTGCGGAATAATCAGGGTGAAAGATTCATGGACAAATACGCACCCTCCAAAATGGAAACCGCGCCGAGGGATATTGTTTCGCGTTCCGAAATGACTGAGATACTGGAAGGCAGGGGCTTCCCCCGGGAGGATGGCCTTGATTATGTGCATCTTGACCTGACACATCTGGGGGCAGACAAGATCAACGAGAGATTGCCTCTGATCCGCGAAGTTTGCATAAAGTTTGCCTTCATTGACCCCATTGAGGAATCGATACCGATCCGCCCTGTGGCTCACTACAGCATGGCCGGCATCCATACCGATATTGACGGGGCCACCCTGATAGAGGGAATATGGGCAGCCGGGGAAGCAGCCTGCATTTCGATGCACGGAGCCAACCGACTCGGCTCCAATTCCACCGCCGAGTGCCTTGTCTGGGGTAAGATCACAGGGGAAAAAGCAGCCCATTATGTCAAGCAGCAAAAGTCCATGCCGGATAGTCCGCTGAAAAAAGCGGAGGAAGAGGAAAAACGCGTTTTCGGACAGGTTGGTCACGGCTCCGGAAGCGAGGACATTTTCGCTATCTGGAGCGAGCTACAGAAAACGATGGACCACAATGTGGGCGTATTCCGAAATGGCGCTGACCTGAAAGTAGCGGTAAGCAAGGTGCGCGAACTCAAGGAAAGGGCCGCAAATGTGAAAGTCGTTAATACCGGCCGGATATATAACACTAATTTAATCAACATCATGGAAGTAGGAAACCTGCTTGACCTGGCTGAAACAGTGTCTATGGCCGCGCTCAACCGTACCGAATCGAGGGGCGCCCATTCCAGAACCGACTATAAAACTCGAGATGATGAAAACTGGGGCAATCACTCCATGATCCATTACAACGAGGGCAGGGAGCCATCCCTCGACTACATTCCGGTGGACATCAGCAAGTGGCTGCCGGTAGAGAGGAAGTACTGATGCAAGCAATAGATAGCAAAAATCGTCATTTGCCGAATCGTCTGGGCATCAAAGGATGGGTATGGGCAGGACGCTACACATGGGAAAGATATCTCTACACTCTCCACCGCCTGACAGGACTCGGACTTTTGTTGTTCATAACGATACATCTGTGCATTAATGGGGCTCGCATCGGAGGCGAGTCAACCTGGGCTGATGTTATGGATATTTTTGAAACCCCTGCCTTCAAAGTAGGCGAATATCTGGTGATAGCAGCTTTCATCTTTCATGCGATAAACGGTGGAAGGCTCATCCTGCAACACCTGGCTTATACTCTGGGCAAACCAAAGGCGCCTGTATATCCCTATGTTGATGCCATGCGGCAAAAGCGAAGGTTCATGTGGGCGGTGCTTTTCGTCATAGTGGTGCTGGCCATCTATTCACTGGTTCTTTTCGTTATATAGGAGATTGATATGAAAGAGACTCGGCTGAAGATTTTGCAATATGTGAGTGGCATAGCCCTCTTCGTTATAGCCGGAGGGCACATGTTATATTCCCATTTCAGCAATAGCGATATAACAAGCTGGAGTTCAATTGCGGACAGGGCAGCGAGCAACTGGTGGCTTGTCTTCTATGTTCTCCTGCTGATATTTGGTCTGTATCACGGGCTCCATGGTTTGAGAACGATTATTTTAGAGTACTTCTCAATATCCGATTCATCCGTCAAGGTTCTGGATTACATTTTCGTCATAGCCGGGTTAGCAATTCTTGGCTACGGAACCTATATTCCAGTGGAAGCCCTTTAGAAACTTCAGGAGAATCCAATGCAAAATTTAAGTTTTAAGGTACAACGCTACGACCCGGATAAAGATAGTTCGCCTCATATGCAGGAATTTACGGTTCCCTTCACCAAAGGCATGAGCGTCCTTGACGGCCTCCTGTACATCAAGGAAAACCTGGATAACACCCTGGCTTTCCGCAGCTCCTGCCGTATGGGAATCTGTGGTTCCTGCGGCATGCTCATTAACCGGTTCCCCATGCTGGCCTGCCATACCCCTGTTGAGGAACTGGAAACGGACAAAATAGAAGTTAAATCACTGCCAAACTACCCGATTATTAAGGACCTCGTGCCCCAACTCGATCTTCTCTTTGAAAAACACCAATCGGTGAAGCCATACATGATACGAGAGGATAGTGAAAACCTCGAAAGGCCTGAAGCCGGGCTTTATCAGTCAGTAGAGGAACTGGACTCTTTCATGCAATTCTCGTACTGTATTAAATGTGGAATGTGTATGGCGGCCTGCCCCACGGTGGCCACAGATTCCCTTTTCCTGGGGCCCCAGCCGCTGGCTCAGGGCTACCGGTATTGTGCTGATAGTAGAGATGAAGCTGATAAAGAAAGATTCGATATAGTCGATACTCCCCATGGCATCTGGCTCTGTCACATGGCCGGCGCCTGCTCAGAGGCTTGCCCCAAAGGGCTCGACCCTGCGTTCGCCATCCAATTATTCAAAAGAATGATGGCCTCGCAAAGTCTTGGAATTCGAAAACGGCCGAAAGCGGCCCCGGAGATTCAACCTCCCAAAGAAATCAAACCAATGATTGAAGTCCCGGAATTCACTGTGCAATAATAGAAACCAAAATCGCCGACAGTTGCCCGCCAAAAGCACGGATTCAATCATCAAGATAAAGGGGGGAAAATGAAAGAGTTCCCGATTGAGGATTTCATAACGGAAGAAAAGGCCAAAACGAAGCCTGCCAAGCAGCGGCCCAAAAGCCAGAAAACTCTGGGACAGGAAATACTGAAAGCCATAGAAGTATTTGATATGGTGATGCGGGAGCTTCACCGCCCTCTCGATAGCGAGGAGGCAAAGAAGCTGGAGCTGCTGGTAAACGAAGCTCAGAAATGCACGCCCGATGGGGAAGACATGTTCATGATGCGCAAAGTCCTCGATATGATGGAGCGAGCAAATCAGGCAGCAGTGGAATCCGAACCAGATTCTCGCCTCGGAGGAGAGAAAGGGTCTACCAGGGCACTGATCGGTGAAAGGTCCAACCCCTTTGAGATGGCTTTCAAAATCGGCATGGCTTACGAGCGATTAAAATCAACAGGCGAAACCTAGAATTTTCCCGCCCAGCAGGAGGAAACACATGCAAAATATTACCTCTCCAATCGATCCGGAAATAATTGAAAATCTCAGGGCCGGCGATCAGGTATCCATCAGCGGTGTCATCTACGTCGGCCGTGATTCCGCGCACAAGCGAATGGTTGAAGCGCTCAACAAGGGTGAGAAGCTTCCCTTCGATGTGGAAGGCCAGAGCATCTATTACATGGGGCCTTCCCCGGCCAAACCGGGCGAGGTTATCGGAGCAGCCGGGCCAACCACCAGCGGACGCATGGACGCCTACGCCCCGCGCATGATGGAAGTGGGATTGAAGTGCATGATCGGCAAAGGCCTTCGAACGCAGGATGTCAAGGATGCCATGAAGAAATACAAAGCGGTGTACATGGCTGCTATTGGCGGAGCGGGAGCGCTCATTTCAAAATCGATCAAAAAGGCCGAAGTTGTTGCTTATGACGATCTCGGCGCCGAAGCACTGAGAAGGCTGGAGGTAGAGAATTTCCCGGCCACGGTCATCAACGATATACACGGTGGCGATCTTTACGAAGAAGGCAAGGCAAAATACCGAGTTGAAGTCGGTTAATTATTAATCCTCAATTAAAGTGAACATTCGCAGGGCGGGCTCGGCCCGCTTGAATCCCCCTAACCCCATTTTAGAAAAGGGGGGATTAAAACATTCCCCTTTATTAAAGGGTAACACAAGGGGATTTCAAACTAAAAGCCCGTCTTTTTCAAAGGGATATAATCTTGAAGGGGGGGCTAGGCCTTCATTATATTTCAGTGGGCGCAGCCTCCCCTGCGATTGCGTCATAATTTCATTTCAAACTTAAAGAGGATATATGAATATCGTTATTATTGTTCTCATTATTTTCGCTGCATTAGCATCTTTTATTATAATTCCACGCCTGATAATGGCATTTAAGGCCCGAAGCCTGCAAGGCAAGGATGCCCCTACTTCTCATAAGGCATCAAGCCAAAGGATTCGATCCGGTAAAAAAACGGTGCTATATTTTTATTCACCATCGTGCCGGGCATGTAAAAGGCAGGAACCAATTATCGCACAGATAAAAAAACAACATTCAAATGCAATATTCAAGATTGATACTTCCCGAAATCAGGAGTCTGCCAGAGCTTACGGAGTAATGGGCGTTCCCTTCATTGCCTTTATTGAGGATACTAAAATAGTGAAAGCATCCGCCGGTCTTCAATCAGCATCAACTATCAATGGATTCCTTGACAAGCCATCATAGCAAAGCAAAAGAGTAGGGTGGGCTGTGCCCACCGAAACAACTTTCTGCACCTCTTTTTCAGAGGTCTCTAAGTTTTATAGATAACCCTCAGCAGCCCGGCCACGCTCTTGGAATCGCAAATCTCTCCGCTGGAGATCATGCCCGGTATTTCAGCCAAAGGCACTTGTAAAATCTCAGCTATCTCGTCGTCATCAATGGCAACATCGGCAGGTTTTAAATCAGTGGCGTAAAAAAGGTAGAGATACTCAGTAGAGTATCCGGGGCTGGCATAGAATCCGCCCAAAGCTTCCATCCTGCCGGCAGAATAGCCAGTTTCCTCTATCAACTCACGAGAAGCCGTCTCCTCAGGTTTTTCACCGGGGTCTATTTTCCCCGCCGGGACTTCAAGTAACGGCCGCTTCACAGCGCTGCGATACTGACGCACCAGAAAAGTGTTTTCCTCCGCATCCACAGCCACAATGACCACGGCACCGTGATGGTTTATTATTTCCCGCGTAGTTCGCTTCCCGGAAGGAAGCTCGATATTTTCAACATGAAGATTAAGAAGCCGGCCCTCATAGATAGTTTGGCTATCCAGGACTTTCTCTATTTCCACTACCACTTCGCCTCTGCCTGGGGTTTCATTCGTAAAACCATGGCAATTTCATCGCAATCAGGGTATTTGGGGCATCTCTGGCATTCCCCCCAGACCTTGCGGGGAAGCTCCATCTTGTCAACTTCCATAAATCCGAATCCGGCAAAGAAATCCTTCTTGTAAGTCAGGACAAACACCACCGGAACATCAATTTCCTGCGCTTCCTCCAGACACGAGTTCACCACTATCGCACCAACACCTTTCCTCTGGTAATCTTCAGAAACGGCCACAGATTTGATTTCAATGAGATCACCCCACAAGATGTGGAGCGCACCGCAACCGATCACCCTGTCACAATCCCGAACCACAAAGAAATCCCTTATATTTTCATATATCTCGCTCAGCGGGCGCAGGAGCATCATGCCCTGTGATCCAAAACCGTTAACCAGCTTATGAATTTGGGGCACATCCGATAGCTTTGCCTTTTCAGCCTTCATAATGGATCATCTCGCTTTGCCGCCCAATTTTTCAAGCAGCGTTTGATAAAAGAAAGACCGGGGTTGAATTCTCAACAGGCGGGTAACATATTGACTCCTCTTGATTCTAATCGTATCGACGCTCCGCAAAGAGAATTCCACCTGCCCATCAATACTCACTCTGGCATCGTGGCCCGTCTGAACCTCCAGCTCAACCACCGCATCGGAAGAAAGCACCAGCGCAGCCGACGTCCCCAGATGCGGCAGAATAGGTGTTAACAGAAATTCTCTGGCATTGGGAAAAAGGATCGGGCCGCCAGCCGCCAGTGAATAGCCGGTGCTCCCGGTCGCCGTTGCCACGATAATTCCATCCGCTTTATAAGTGGTTATCGGCTGGTCATTAACCAATGCCTTGACCTTGACGACCCGTACGATTGAACCTCGGGCAACAACCACATCATTGAGCGCATGAACCGTCGGGAAGTCCCCATGCAAAGGCAATTCGACCTCGAGCATGGCCCGCTCGTCAATCCAGCCTTTACGATCCAGAAAATCCGGCACTCGCGCAAGTGCTTCTGCCTCAGTGAGTTCAGTCGTAAATCCCAGACTTCCCAGATTTATCCCCAGAATAGGGACCGCCGCTTGAGCAACCAGCCGTGCCACCCGCAACATAGTGCCGTCCCCACCCAGACTGATAATCGCCTCAGTCCCGGGAAGTTTCTCCTGAACAGTTGCCTCATCTGAAGCAGCACAAAGCCAGGGCATGACTTTATGCTCCTTCAGCTTCTCCTCCAGGGTATGAGCAAATTCCTCTGCCGCGCGGATGCGGGCGTTGAACAGAATGCCTGCTTTTCTCATTGCTTTATCCATCAAATTCTAACACAAACCAATCTTGGATTTAACCCTTCAATTCTCCAATTTCCTCCAGCATCTTCTCCCAGTGTGTGCCTCGCCAAAAAATGCGTTCACAATCAGGGCACTGCATAAACTGATTCTGAGTCTTGAAAACGTATGGAGGCACCAAATCGCGGACTTCCTCCCTCGCCCTCGGGATCAACGGTACATTGCACTCCATGCAACGGGAAAAGGGAGCAGAATCAGGTTCGAGATTCAGGCCCTTCACTACTTGCCTAAGTTGCGCCTTCACATCGTCCGACTCAATCAAAACAGCCTTCGCCTTTCCAGTTGTGACCACCCGCCTCTCCATAATACCGGTATCTCTGGTTAGCAATATTCGGCCCTCTCGAAGCGCAATCCTGATAAGCTCATCATCTTCAGCCCCGTTGATGAAAAGTGTGTCATAACCCAGCATCCTGAGCCTTCTGGCCAGCCTGCCCACATTGACATCGGCGATAAACCCTTCCTTCACAGTTTCCCATAATATCACGAACCACTTTCATTTCCCACTGAATCTGATATAATGCATCTGCTATGACGAAATTCGAGATCATCGATCATACTGCGGATGTGGGACTGGTCGTTTACGGCTCCACCAGAAAAGAAGTCTTCATTAATGCCGCCATCGGCATGTTCAGTCTGATCGTCGATCCGGGGAAAGTGTCCGGCACGCAGCAACTGGAAATCACCCTCGACGCCGATGACTACGAGGAACTGCTGGTCGCCTGGCTTAACGAACTGCTCTACCTGTTCGATGCCGAAAACTTCATCTTCAGCCAGTTTGAAATTAGCAGACTGAACTCGGATAGTCTAACCGCCATTGCCTATGGTGAAAAAATCGATCTCTCCCGCCACGAAATCAAGACACAAATCAAGGCGGCCACCTACCATCAACTCAAGCTAAAAACAGAGGACGAGGGATTCAGCGCCCAGATAATCCTGGATGTTTGAAGGAAAACGCTGAAATGGCCTCGTACTGGAAAAACGCGCTCCGCAAAATCGATAACTGCCGCTGGGAGCTGAAACCGGATTACAAACCCGGAATGCGGGTGCCGGGCCTTCTCTACACCGATGAATCCATGCTGGAACAAATCGGTGACGACCAATCACCGGAGCAGGTGGCCAATGTAGCTTTTCTGCCGGGGATCGTGGGAAAGTCTATGGCTATGCCCGATATTCACTGGGGTTACGGCTTTCCCATCGGCGGAGTGGCTGCTACCAGAGTCAGCGACGGAGTGATCTCTCCCGGTGGTGTCGGATTCGATATTAACTGCGGCGTGCGTCTGCTGCGAACAAATTTAACCGAGGCAGACATCAAACCAAGGATCGAACAGATCATCACCCGGCTTTTCACCGATATCCCTTCCGGAATTGGCTCGGAAGGACGCATCAAGCTCAAAAGCAACCAGATTAACGGAGTCCTGCGTAACGGCGCCAAGTGGGCAGTTGAGGAAGGATACGGTGAGAAAGATGATCTGGAATTGACAGAGGATGGCGGCTGCCTCAAGTGGGCCGACCCCGAACAGGTGAGCGAAAGAGCCAAAAAACGGGCGATACCTCAACTGGGGACTCTCGGTTCCGGGAACCATTTCCTCGAAATTCAGATAGTGGACGAGATTTACCACCCCGCAGCAGCAAAAGCATTTGGCGTGGAAGAAACAGGCCAGGTGCTTATCCTTATTCATACCGGCTCCCGGGGGTTCGGCTATCAGGTTTGCGACGATTATCTCAAGACAATGGGGAAAGCGATCAAAAAATACGGCATCGAGCTGCCCGACCGCCAGCTTGCCTGCGCCCCGGTGAAATCGCCCGAAGGGGAAGCATATCTGGCAGCAATGGGCTGCGCTGCCAACTATGCCTGGGCCAATCGACAATGCATCACTCACTGGACCCGTCAGACTTTTGCGGATATCTTCGGGCAGAGTCCACAGGAACTGGGATTGCGAATGATTTACGATGTGGCCCACAACATTGCCAAGATAGAAGAACACGAAGTGGAAGGGAAAAAGCTCTCCGTATGCGTGCATCGCAAAGGCGCCACCAGAGCCTTTCCCGCCGGTCATCCAGCTGTGCCTGCCAGATACCGCAAAGTGGGCCAGCCGGTGCTTATCCCCGGCGATATGGGACGTTGCTCTTACGTAGCAGTTGGAACGGAAACAGCAATGAAGGAAACTTTCGGCTCTACGTGTCATGGCGCAGGCAGGGTAAAGAGCCGTTCGGCAGCCAAGAGAGAACTCTCTTCCGCAGAAGTTGCCAGCGAACTAAAGGAAAAGGGAATCACATTCAAGGTGGCCAGTAAGTCGTCTCTGGTTGAAGAAGCATCACAGGCTTACAAGGACGTATCGGACGTCGTCAGAGTGGCTGACGAAGCCGGAATATCGCGGAAGGTTTTGAAAGCGCGCCCCATCGGGGTCATCAAGGGTTAGTTTCTACGGGGCAATCATCTTCCGACGGTTGTTCCAACAGCAACACTTCCTCGGCTTCAGCATCCGGACTGGAGACATCGGTTATCTCAGGATAGAGATAGTTGTTGCGAACTTCAACCATCTGATGCCAGGATTTGCCATACTTGTTGGCCAAGACCGTCAATTGCTTCATCCTGTCAACCGCGGTTTTTTCCAGAAACTTGAACCTTTGCAGTCTCTGCTTGGACGGAATACCGGCTGCTTCCTGCCACAGAGCACGTCCCGCCAGGAAACCGGAAGCCCCTGCCTTGCACGCTATCTCCAGTTGTTCGCAAAAAACCTCAAAACTCACCCCGCCGCTGAGCAGGACCCAGGGTATTGCAGCTGCTTCATTTAACTGCTGACATGTTTCAGCCAGCCGTTTCTGATCTCGCTCGTAGGCAACGTCAGAGGGGAACTCAACACCAAGCACATCTATGGGTAATTTGGAAAGCTGCTGAACTGTCTCGATCATCAATTCAGGTTTTTTGCGGGCAAATTCCCAGGCATCTCTTTCCAGTTCCCGAACAACATAATTTTTGGGTGCGAGGAGAATAGCAAGGTCTGATTTCCGGCAATCATGAGCAAACCTGGTAACCGCATTCAATTGCTCCAAAGCTATATTGGGAAGATCAGGTCTATAGGATAAAGGGAGTTTCAGTCCAGAACTGCCTATAGCCCTGATTTTTTCCATATTCCACACCGGGGCCAACTCGGTAATCTGTCCCGCATTGTCGCTGGCACTATGGACACTTGCTTCCAGACTCATCAACAAACCGGTACTGCCCGGAAGCACGCCCGCAGTAATGCTCTGGCTAGCCCCGTAATTAGGATCAAGCATAATACCGCTAGCATGAGGTGCCAGTGCTTCACAAAGGTCTAGTTTGAAGTCCACTATTGCCTGATAGTTGACAGATGTGCCACCGCCATGTCCCATCATCTTGCGCATGGATCTTCGGTGATCAAAAGCACACATGGCAAAGATACCTTTAGAATTGGAAAGCTGCTGCAATCCTCTCGCCTTACCTACAGTCAGTTCTTTCATTTATCTCCTCAGCGAATATAAGAGTTTATATCAAGACAGGTTTACTTTGCCAGCACTCTCATCGCGTCCATTGAACGGGCATTGAGCGTCTTCCTCCGCTCAGCAGCTTCCTGCAAAGGAGTAAAGACAATTTCCCAATTCACTTCTCCAACTGCATTCCCTGATTCCCCGGCCAGCAAACCTTCGACTGCGGCAGTGCCCAGCCTGCTACCCAGTACTCGATCCCTGGCTGAAGGAGTGCCACCGCGCTGCAGATGTCCCAGCACACAAACCCGACAATCGAGCTTCAGCCGGTAATGAATGTACTGAGCAACCTGAAAAGTATGGCCGGTTTCATTGCCTTCAGCCACCACGATAAGGCTGCTCCTTTTTCCCCTGTCAAAGCTTGCCTTGAGCATCTGGGCCAGGGTCTCCGGCTCAACCAGGTTTTCCGGAACAAGTATTTCCTCTGCCCCACCAGCAATACCAACTTCAAGAGCGATGAATCCTGACTTACGCCCCATCACCTCAACAAAAAAGACCCGTTCAAACGCATCCGCCGTATCCCGTATCCGATCAATAGCTTCGAGCGCAGTGTTGACGGCAGTATCAAATCCGACCGTATAGTCGGTTCCGTAGATATCGTTATCAATCGTGCCCGGGATTCCCACTATTCTGACGGAACTCTCTTCAGCCAAAGCCGCAGCCCCACGAAAAGACCCGTTCCCTCCAATCACCACCAGCCCATCAATCCCCTCCTCTGCCAGAATCTGCACTGCTTCCTGACGGCCTTCAACCGTCTTTAATTGATCACAACGGGAACTTTCAAGAATAGTGCCACCCCGCTGGATAGTATTAGCCACCACCCGGCCATTCAGTTCAACAAAATTTCTGGTGTATATGCCAGTATAACCACGCTTGATTCCGACCACTTGCACGCCCTTGTCCGTAGCCCCACGCGTCACTGCCCGGATGCAGGCATTCATTCCTGGGGCATCCCCGCCGCTGGTGAGAACCCCGATCTTTTTACAATCATAAAGCTTGCGTTTCTTTACCATCCGAGCCCCCTTTACCGCACACAAACAAGGAAAACAACCAACTTTGCACATATTTAGCATATCCGGTCCCTCGCCACCGCTCAATGAGGGCAACCCGAAAACTATGGTAGGGTTAACCTGCAAAATGATGAAAGGGGAAAACTCAAATCATGCAGCCGAGGAAGAGTCTTTTCTGACTTCATCCAGCCAGGCGTTTATTTGAGCGAAGAATTCGAGGTGAGTATCATCGATCATCACGCGGGCAATGTCTCTCGCCTCTGAAGGATGAAAAAGCTGCTCTCTCCCCGATGGTTCCACAGCTAGAACAGTGTCACCAACCCCATCCCAGTTCGTGTTCACCGGAAACCCCAGACTTTCGAGAGTAGCATCAACCGTGGCATCGACAAGCACCAGCCTGCCGCCTATTTCAGCTTTGCAAGCCATGTGGTGATCATCGGGAAGAGTATCTGTAATTGCCCTGATTTCGGGGGGAAAGTCAATCGCAACATCCGACCATCGAAAGGGGTAAACAGCCAGCAGCACCATGACTCCCAGCCTTTCGAACATGCTGGCAAGCAGGAGGTGTTTGGGAGTGCAGGAACCCCTCTCGACATTCAGTATCTCAATGTAATTATCGGCATTGCCGAGTTCGGGAATAACGGCATACGGGATATCCCGTATCTTTTGGTAGATATTGATTCGCGCCTCGACAGGATTTTTACCTGCGGTCCATTCGTAGAATCTTTGGTCAAAAACAGATTGCATAAGAACCACCACTCAAGAAACCAGTTCGTTCAGCCCCGTGTAGTCATCGGCATAACGATTAAGCTGAAAATCAAACTCGCCAATAATCACTTCGGCAGTGGAGAAAACGATCGCTTCCGCAAGGTGTCCTCCAAAACATGCTTCCTGCGTCCCTAGCTGCATGTGGATATGCGCGATAAGATCATCCCCTTTGAGTGCCACTGAACCCTGCGCACACACGATCTCCAGCGGTCCCCGATACGACTCAGTTTCATACTTGCCCGGCAGATCCTTGAGATAACTGAGTTTGGCGTTTTGAACAGACCCTATCAGCCCGATCACTACACCAGAGGTAATTGCGTGCTGTCGACAGTAATCGGTCACCGCAGCGACTAATTCTTCATCAGGTTTCACCCGAAAAATATGGATTTTCTTAAACACTTCTCACCAATTTCTTCGCACTCTTCAAGTGCTTCGCGGTTCCATTCCATCAGATCATGGAAAACAGCCAAGCTGACACTGTGATATTTTGATCTCGAGTTCATCAGCAGTTTCTTTGACCAGCGTTGGCGACACGCTGAGTTCCTCCGCTATCTTCAAGGCATTTGCGCAGGGCAGCTTCCCGTTAACAAGCGATCTCTCTATCCTCTCCTTAAGTTCACTGCTCATCATTATGTCAACCCCCTAAAAAGATAAATTCCCTGATTGACTCAAAATACCTTTCCATTCCAATCAGCATAATATCATTGTGACCGGCCCCCTCAATCGTCACCAGCTTTTTATCCCGCGAGCCGATATAGTCAAAAATGGTCTCGGCCTCGATATGGGGAATCAGAGCATCACGCTCACCGTGAATTATGAGTACCGGCATTGTAATTCGGCCAATGTGCTCTATACTGGCCCGCTCAAATTCTGCCAGGTACGGTAGTTCAATCGGCAATCCCAGATACCCCAGCAACCGGCCATTTTGAAGGAAGCCGCTTTCCAGAATCAGCCCCTTGATTCTTGCGGGATAGTTTGCCGCCAGTTCCATCGCTGACTGGCTCCCCAGCGAACGGCCCATCACATAAACGGGCCCGGAGTAATCGCCGGATTGCAGCATGGTTTCAAAATACCTGAAAATGCGGTGAGCATCCGCAGCAGTGTTGGAGAAAGTCGGCTGGCCTCCGCTGGGGCCGTACCCCCGGTAATCCGCTACAAACAGGTTAACCCCGATTTCATTGTAAAGAGGAGCAAGCCAGTCATGATCGCAAACCACCTCTCCGTTACCGTGAAAATAAAGGATTGTTCTGGCAGTCTGGCTAACAGGGTAAAAGCGACAGAATACAGAAACATCCTGCTCTACCGGGACATAGTGGTCGCCAGCCCCGGCAGGTGGAGGAGCCCAGTCCGGGCGCGGGAAGAAAACGAACTGGAGTAAACGCGGGTCATCGAGAAGGGAATAATCAAGTCGATTAGCCATCAACTTTATCTTAGATGAGTTGGGATGGATTCGCAAGAAGAAACAATTATAGGATCGGAAGTCTCCCAAATCCGAATTCGAACTGCTGGAAACTCAGCCTTACTCCAGCGTCACCCCGCAAATTGAGACCATCGAAGTATTCTGCCCGTCAGCAGGGCACTGATCATAACCGCAAAGTTCACCGCGAGCTTCTCCGATCACGCGTAGCGTCGAGTAGATAGGAGACAAGCCACAAATGCGACGCGCATCCTTTTCATCCTTAATCAGAGAGAAAAAAGTTTCTGCATCAGAGGAGCGCATTGCATTTATCAATTCATCATCAGCGCTTTTAATCTTCTCCCGGTCGGCCAGAATGATCGGGTCTCGATCGCCAAAAGCCGGGCCCATGTGTGCCAGATCCGCCGCAGCCACTACCAGCGTTCGGCGGTCTCTGGTAACCTCCTGCAAACACTCAACCACCGCCGATATCTCGTCACTCTGGAGCGGGCTATCATCTCCTTCCACAAACTGGCCAAGAGAACCGCACAAAATTGGCACCACCTTACAATCACGCTTCCCCAGAAAATAGTGCAACCAGACAATATCCAGTTCGATAGAGTGTTCGTTCATATGATATAGTTCATCTTCAAAGGCTACTACTTGCCCGATGGCATCGGCCAGCCGGTCAACAATATCCACATCCGTGGGCATAATGCCAAAAGGGGTGGCATAATTTTGCCGGGTAAGAGTAAACAGGTTGCTTCCTCCGAGATGATTGGTCCCGAAGATGATCGCCAGTTCAACTTCCTCCAGCGCCCGTGCTGCTTTCTGCCAGACCTGTGCATAAACCGGCCCGCCACGCTGGTAATCGATGTGCGGACTGATGATTCCTCTGATGTGGCCGGCAGAAGGATCGGCTTCCGGGACATTCGCAATATAGCTTTCCAGCACTGCCTTCAATTCGTCAGGATCGGAGGGATACCCGCCTCCGCTTAAAGCCGGAACGCGGTAATTGGCAGCCCGAAATCCATCACGAGAAACTTTCACCGCCTGATCGGAGTGTTCATTTTCCAGCAACAACACTTCATCCAGTTTAGCGATCAACTGCTCCAGGTTTTCCCTTTGCAACTGAACTCCAGCATACAATTCAAGGGCTTTCTGCAATTCATCGATATCCCTTGTCCCATCACAGAGCACCAGTAACGGGCCCAGTGGCTGGGGGATAAGTATACTTAATTCGGAGAGCTTCAGTGGATCACGCAGTAAAATGTATGGCGATCCTTCCTGCTCGACCAGATCCGGTTGTACCGCTCTTATTTTCGGGTTCATCGATTCCTCCCACATGTCTCTCTACTCCCCAAACCATTCCCGCGCAATCTTCGGCAAATGCCGCACTGTCCCTTTCTCAACCCGGCATGGCGGAAGCGAATTCAGGAAAATTTTACCATAACTCTTATTGCTCAACCGACTATCCAAGACAACCATCACTCCGCGGTCGGTTTTTGAGCGGATCAAACGGCCAAACCCCTGCTTGAACTTAAAAGCAGCCTGTGGCAGAGCATATTCGTTAAAAGGTTTTTCAAAGGTTTCCGACCGGGCGGCAAAAACCGGATCGGAAGGCACATTAAATGGTAAACGAACTATACCCAGCATACTGAGAGCCTCCCCCACCACATCCACCCCCTCCCAGAAACTGGCCGCCCCCAGAATCACCGTCCGGGGATTTTTTTTCAACGAAGAAAGCAGCTTGCTCGGAGAACCATCCATCCCCTGTCCCAGAACGAGAATATCATCTTCCATTAAGCTCTCATCAATAGCGTCCTTTGTTGCCCTTAAAGCAACATGAGAGGTAAACAGCACCAGGGACCGTCCCCGCACGGCGCTGCAAAGCGAGACCAGCGCCCTCGCCAACGCTTCCTGATAGCCAGCGCCCCCCGGCTCAGGAATATCCGAAACCAGGTAGACAAGTGCCGCCCGCTCATAATCGAAAGGGGAATCAAGCTGAAGCTCCTCAATATCTTCAAGTCCCAATCGTCCCTTCAAATACTCAAAGGTTCCTTCTGTACTCAGAGTAGCTCCGGTAAAAATCAGGGAGGCCTTTTGCAGATAAAGGCTGCTTTGTAAAATCGACCCCACGTGCAGAGGGGCTGCATGCAACGCAATCATATTGTTCCTTCTGCCGTGGATCAACCAGTGAATTGTATTTGACTCGGGGTGAAACACCAGCGAATCCATCTGCCTGCACAATTCTTCACCAACATTGATAGCCGTGAGCAATTCAAATCTGAGCGTCTCCGAAACCGGCAGGGTTTCGATGAGAGTATCCACCTTCCGCAGCAATTTACCGATCTCCCCCAGAACACCGATCAGGTTTTCGCAACTGATCTCCACCTCCGACCACGCCGGTTGCGCCCGTACTGCCGGGGTAATACGCAAATTCAGGTCGTATTCTCCCTGACCCTCTCCGAAACTCTGCATGAGAGCGCTCAGTTCGTTGAAGAAATCCGTCACCCGGTTGCGCGCCTTCGTCACCCCCGAAATCAATGACTCATTGATCACACCAAGTTCCTCAGTCCGGGCAAAATCCCCAGACCGCGCCAGATACTGAAGCTGAGGAACAACACCGGATCGAAGCCCATCGGACTCATGGAATATTTGATCGAGATGATCGAATATATCCCTCTCCCGAATCTCGACGCCGAGTTGAGCGGTGGCCACATCCTCAAGATGGTGGGCTTCATCAATGATGAGATGAGAGTATCCCGGCAATATCTGACTTCCGCTTGCTATTTCGGAAAGCAGCAAGGCATGATTGATTACGATCAGATGGGCACTCTCGGCCGCTTTCCGGGCCCGATAAAGGAAACAAAGTCCCCGCTGCTGATAGGGACACTTTTTACCCAGACAATCATACGACTGAGCGCAAATCCGATTCCACAAAGGAAGCTCTCTGGCATCAATATTTATCTCGGAACGGTCACCCGTTCGGGTAGATGGCAACCAGACCTGAATCCGAGCAAGCAGTTGGATGGCTTCCAGGGATAATCCATCAGATTTGCGCATGATTTCCCATCGCCGCAAACAGAGGTAGTTGGTCCGACCCTTGAGCTGGGCCACTTCGACGCCGGAAAGAGGATGCTCCGAACCAAACGCTCCCAGCAAATCGGGGATATCCTTGTACACCAGTTGCTCTTGCAAATTGATGGTATTGGTGGAAATGACCACCGGCGCATTATTATGTAACGCAAAGAAAGCCGACGGCAAGAGGTAAGCCATAGACTTGCCCGTGCCCGTGCCCGCTTCCACAAGCAAGTGTTTTTCCTCATTGAGTGCTTCCGCAACTGCCCGCATCATCCCAACCTGCTGAGGGCGTTCTTCATAACCGGAAAAAGTGCTGGCAAGAGGCCCATCAGCCCCAAAGCAGGCTGTTAATTTCTCAATATCCAGCCGGGTTATTTCTTCATCGGGGATTAAAGGCTCTTTTTTCCCGGGCTTTTCAGCGCCAAAACACGCTTCCTCCAGACCCGCTTCCCCGAGCAACGGACTCGCCCCGCGTTCCCTTGCCACTTCCGCCAGCAAATCCCCGAGCCACCAGTTCGTCTTATCAGTCAGACGTGCCAGTTCACTCACGACAGCAGGCTCAAGCGCATGAAGTTTATCCATCATCGCTACGAATATCTCTCTGGACATTTCGGCATCCGCCAGCGCCCGGTGAGCCGCGGAATGAGAAATACCCAGATAATCTGCTACTGAGGAAAGATTCCGTTCCGGAATTCCAGGAAGCAGGAGCCTAGCCATATCTAACGTATCGCAGGTGGGATTGGCATGCCCGATACCCTTCCTTGTCAGAAATCCCATATCGAAAGAAATATTATGTCCCACAATGGGGTATCCTTCCAGAAATGAATCCAGCCCCTGAGATAAATCCGCAAAAGAAGGGGCAACATCAACTTCCGCCTGAGAAATATTGCAAAGTCGCTGGACATTGTAAGGAATCGGCCGATGGGGATTAACCAGAGACTGAAAAGTATCGATCCGAGTCCCACCCTGAAATTTGACTGCCCCTACTTCGATAATCGTATCCATATCGGCGCTCAGCCCGGTAGTCTCCAAATCGAGAGCAACATAAATTCGTTCAGCTATATTTTCAGACATGATCCTCATCCAAAAAAGACATCCCATCCAATTTTACCTAAATGAACCACCAAAAGCGTCCTCGCGAATCGCCCGACCCAGCAATAGAAAATGAATCTCCACAACGGAAACCTTAGCGAGCCAGCAGCAATACCAACCAGATCAAAAGGCAACGGCGTAAAAGAAAAGATAAATACAGCCGGCCCCCCATAATGCCTCATCCACTTGTCCACCTTGTTATAAGTTACCCGATACCTCTCCTCAATCACTGCCCTGCCCCAGAAACCTGCGAAATACGAAGTTAACTCCCCCAGCACAATGCCCAGACTGGCAACGAACGCAAGTAAGGAAATGCCTCCCACTGTCTCCAGATCCATAATACCTGGCGCCACAGCGAACACCGCTTCCCCGGGTAATGGAAAAAGAATGGTCATGGTACTAATAAGCCCCACTAAAAAAACCCCGAGGTAGCCATATGTTTGAACCTGTCTCTCCAGATCAATATCCGCCAGCCAGAGGCCCAAAGAGAGTGCGATCATAAAGATGATCACCAGAACCAAAAAACCCCTTCTGCTGCCAATCCTGTCCCGGATTAACTGCCAGGAAAATCCTCGTTTCTTCGGACCTTGATCCGGATCTACTACCATTCCAAAACCTGCTTGTATCATTTTAAGGGACCGCTGATTCCCCAGACTCTCCTAAGTCTCCACTTACTCAAAAATTCCTTAACAAGTACGAACCAAAAAAGTCTGCAGTCCATCATTGCCCAGGAGATTCGCCAAAGCTTCCCCTTGCGCTTTATTCGGAACTAAGGAAAACAACGTCGGGCCTGCTCCAGCGAGATGAACCCTTTCCACCCCTGCATTGAGAAACCCATGACGATATTCATCAAGCCCGGGGAAAAAACCAAAGGCCACATTTTCAAAGGTATTACACAGCAGGTTAAAATTCAAGCTGGTTCCCTGAAGTAATGTGACAACAAGATTGCGGGTTGAATTGCCATCGTCAAAATGCGATGGGGTAAGCATTCCATACATCTTCGCAGTCTTATCGCTAAAAGGGAGAACCGGAGGATTCAGCAGCAGCAACCAAACAGGGTCAGGGGAAGGCAGAGGAGTGATTTTCTCCCCCCGTCCCTCGGCCAGCGCCGTGCCACCACGAATGAAAAACGGGGTGTCCGAACCGAGATTCGCAGCCAGCCGTGTCAGATCATCCAACGAAAGTCCCAGCGCCCAGAGTTCATTCAAACCTTTAAGCACGGCAGCGGAATCCGTGGAACTTGAACCGAGTCCGGCAGCGCGGGGAATATCCAGGTGTTCCATCCTAATCAGAGCACCACTGTTGCAGCCCGTTTCACCACGAAGCAACCCCGCCACTTTGAGGATCGATTCTTCCAGCAAATCAGACCGGACTCCATCAAAGTCACGACAGGCAAATTTAAGTTCATCCGACGGCTCAAAGGAAAGCACGTCCGCAAGATCGATGGTCTGCAGAACGCTGGCAATCTCATGATAGCCATCGTTTCGCTTGCCTAAAACTTCGAGCGTCAGATTGATTTTGGCATAAGCATGAACTGTCAACATGTCAATCTCCGGTCAACGGATTCGCACACTCCAGCCCATTCCTCCAGTGAAAGGGTTTCGGCACGTCGCTTTGGCGAGATTCCAGCCCCATTTAAAATCTCAGCTGCCACAGAAGGATCAATCGAAAACCCCTGAGCCAGCGAATTGCGTAACTGCTTTCTCGGCGCACTGAACCCGGCTTTCACCACTCGGAAGAATTCATCTATCTCTATTGTCACCGCTGGTTGCCCGTAAACGTCAATGCGGACAATAGCCGAATCAACTTTTGGCGCGGGATAAAAACTATCTGCCGGAACATATTGAACAATAGATGGACTGCCATACAATTGCACGCTCACACTCAGCAAACTCATTTTTCCCGGAACGGCAACGATATTATCCGCCACTTCCTTTTGCACCATCACCACCATCCGCGATGGTTTGACCTCGGCCTCCAGAAAATGGCGGATAGTGGGAGCAGCAACATAATAAGGCAGATTGGCTACGACTTTATATTTGGAACCAGAAATTTCACGGGCTATGTCAACCTGAAGCACATCGGCATTAAGAATGGTTACATTGGAATGTCTGGTAAACCTTCTGTTCAGCAATGAAGCGATTCGCGAATCGACTTCAATGGCAATAACCCTTCTGGCCGATTTCGCCATTTCCTCGGTCAATACCCCTAATCCTGGGCCGACCTCAACCACCGTATCATCAGGTGAAAACTCCGCCGCTGAGATTGATGCTTCCAGAGCTACGGAATCAATCAGGAAATGCTGACCCAGACCTTTCCGGGCATGAAGACGAAATTGCTTCAAAAGAAGTTTGGTCTGGTTAAGCAGCGAGGAAGATTCTTCAGGCAAATACTCACCTTTCGATGTAACAAACAAATCTTGACGATGAACGCATTGCCACCAATGCAAAAGGGGTCGTGCACCCACCATCGCTCCTGCCTCCCGGCTTACGCCTGCCAGACAACTCAAACCAGGCTAACCTGCGGCACCCAGAGTTTACTACTTACCGCTGCTTCCTTCCGGACCTGACGGGATTTATAGCTCTCTGCCGCGCAGGACCCGGCTCTCAACACCACCCGACAAGCGCAGTCCCGAAAAACTAGTGATCTCAAGTGGGAATTCAGCCCCGCTGTAGCGGATTGCGGGTTACAAGGCACCGCTAGCTCCCCACCTAGCACGACCCAATTAGATGCTAATGTGTGAAAGAGGTTCTGTCAAGGAATTTCACTAATCAAAACAAAGGCAAAAGTCATGTTGCAACCTGATGAAAAAGTAATTCCTAAACATTTGCGGCAATAATGTCGCCCATTTCCTTCGTCCCGGCCTTTTTCATCCCCTCACTCATAATGTCATAAGTCCGGTAACCATCTTCCAAAGCAAGATTCACCGCATTCTCCACTGCTCCAGCCTCCTGTGGAAGACCAAAGGAATACCGCAGCATCAGGGCACAACTCAGGATAGTAGCGATGGGATTAGCCATATTCAATCCGGCCCGCCGGGGAGCGCTGCCATGGATTGGTTCATAAAGGCCAAACGCCCGCGAGGATTCGCCTTCAGGTACACCAGCAAGGCTGGCAGAAGGAAGCATCCCCATAGAACCCGCCAGCATCGAAGCCTCATCGGTCAGAATATCGCCAAAGGTGTTCTCGGTAACCAGCACATCCATTGCGGTCGGCTGCTGAATTATTCGCATCGCGCAGGCATCGACAAGCTGGTGCTCCAGTTCCACATCGGGATAGCCAGCCGCCACTTCGGTGGCAACCTGTCTCCACAGCCGGGACGACTCCAGCACGTTGGCCTTATCCACCGAAATCAGTTTTTTCTTCCGGGTTCGAGCGATTTCAAATCCTACCCGAACAATGCGCTCGATCTCCTTTTCAGAATATGCCATAGTATCAACCGCTTTCCTGCCCCGTGTGGTTTCCCACTTTTTTTTCGGCTTGCCGAAATACAGCCCGCCGGTCAATTCACGAACGAATATAAAATCAACCCCCTTGATAACCTCTGGCTTGAGATTTGTATGATCCGAAAGTTCGGGGAAGACCTTCACCGGCCGCAGGTTGGCAAACAGTTTGAGTTCCTTCCTGATAGCCAACAATCCATCCTCGGGCCTTACCTTAGCCTGAGGGTTATCCCACTTGGGTCCACCCACCGCACCAAGTAAGACCGCGTTCGATTTCCGGCACATTTTCAAAACATGGGAAGCAAGAGCAACTCCATGATTATCAATTGAAACACCACCGATATCACCATACTGCAAATCGAATTCGTGCCCGAACTTCCGTCCGATCTGCATAAGGACTTTAATCCCCTCAGAAGCAACCTCCGGCCCAACTCCATCGCCGGGTAAAACAGCAACCTTGAATTGCATACTATTTCTCTCCATTTCCCAATTTCTTGCGGGTATGCTCAATAAGCCCCCCGGCAGAGATAAGCTCCAGCATAGAATCCGGGTACGGCTCAGCTTTGAAATTCAGACCTTTCGTGATATTGACAATCTCGCCGGTAGCCAACTCAACCTCGAGAACATCGCCAGCATCACTTTTTTCAGCAGCCACGGCACATTCCAAGATCGGCAACCCGATATTCATGGAATTGCGATAGAATATGCGGGCAAAACTCTCGGCAATCACACAGCTTATCCCGGAAGCCTTTATTGCCAGTGGAGCATGCTCACGGGAGGAGCCATTCCCAAAATTGGTAGTCGCCACAATCACATCGCCCTTTTCCACTTTTTCGACAAAATCGGCGTCGATATCTTCCATACAATGGCAGGCCAGTTCCTCCGGTTCGGAAACGTTCAGATAACGCGCCGGAATAATCGCATCGGTATCGACGTTGGCCCCATATTTATGAACCCTTCCTTTTAGCTTCAAATCAACCTCCTCGCAAACGTTCTCATTATAACATACGAAATTCTACAATTGAGGGAATTCTCCATATGAAATGGTGGTCAGCACCATTACAAATCAGATACAGAAGCGGATATAATCATGCATATGGGGATACCAGTATCCGCTGATTGCTCAAATAGCTACATTTACAATTGTGAGTAAGGATAATGAATTTAGAGTTAGAGAAATATTCTTTTCACCAGGGCGAGTTACATCTGAACACAAAAAAGGCGCTAAAACAGGAGATTGAAGACATCCTCC
>CAZJQZ010000012.1:0-29699 GCA_964548045.1 uncultured Dehalococcoidia bacterium
CGAACGAATCAAACGCGCCACGTCACTCGGTAGGAAAAACCAAAACAGATACCAGCCCCTTTTATGACTCAACCAGCACGTCGCCGGGTAACTGTCCGGTGGCCCTGAGGTAAAGCATTATAGCATTAACACGGGGATGTTTGTTCTCTGTAACCATGTTGAGCTTACTGTAAATGGAGTTGATATGGCGTTCAATCGTCTTCGGATCCACGCAGAGAACTTCGGCAATCGTGACGTTGCGGTAGCCTTTTGCCATCCAGCTCAATACCTCCAGTTCCCGGTGGGTAAGCTCTTTAAGGAAGGTGGTCTTGGTCTCTCCGGCCCCAATCAACCCTTCCATGACCACCGAGTCCAGAATGACCTGCCCTTCAGTGACAGCATGGATTACCTGGGTCAATTGAGTGATTCTGTCAATAGAATGTTTCAGCAGGAAAGCACATCCCTTGGAACTGTTTTTGGTAAATCCTCTGAGCTGCTTGATACCCTGGATATCATAGAGAGTTGAAAGAAGAACTATGCCCACATCAGGACACTGTTCGCGGATGGTTTCCATTTCGGTTATGATGCTCGGCTGGAGCATCTTGGTGCCCAGCACCACTGCCTCCGGATTAAAAGCTGAAAGCATGCTCATAATGCTCTCAGTATCGGTGTCACCGGAAATTCCCAGAACTTCCAGGCTGGATTCAGATGGCAAAACCGCCTTATAAGCATCCCGCAGTAATTCCTGTTCTTCAACAATAAAAACCCTAATCCGTTTGTATTCCATTTCCTGATTGTTACTTTTCGCCATATTCTGCCTCCAACAGGAGAACTACTTTAACAAAGCAAATCCTTGTTCATGCTCGTGCTGATTTGAGGGACAATCAAAATCCCTCGACTGCAGGATACCCCCGACATGACAATTTCAGCTACTTCCATAGCCTCCACAGATTCCCAGGCGCCTGATAGCCATATATAGGTCTTTATTACATTGTCATCTGCCTTAATAAGCAAAAATTCATCTCGGTGACTGCTTATCCGCTCTATCCACAGCATTGTGCCAATTCCATTCACGCATGACACTTTTAACCTTACTACGTTGTGAATAGTTTTGGGAAACGGGAAGCCACCAATTTTGGGTGCGGGGAGGGGAGTGATTTTAGTGGGGATTAACCATCATAAATTTTATAGGGAAAAACCTGCCTAAAAATATGGGTATACACGGTATCGGCGGTGACCGGAAAATAGTAAATTGGTACACGTAGTGATAGGAAATTCGGGGGATTCGACCAGAGATAAGGTATGAGAATTCTCGCAATGGAACCAAACGGAAATGCGAAGCTGGCAAATGCTCACGGGACAGCGATCAAATTGGTGTGGATCGGGATAACAGCCATATCCATCCTTATATATACATGCCGGCGACCTTTCCTGAAAGGTAAAGTAATCTGAATCCAGGGTGAGGAGTTCGGAGCATATGAACGTAAGAGCAGGTAAATTACACGAGACACAAAAGGGAATAACCGGGCTGGAGACAGCCATCATTCTGATCGCTTTCGTGGTAGTGGCTGCCGTTTTTGCCTACACCGTCCTCTCTGCAGGAATGTTCTCTTCACAGAAGAGCCAAGAGGCAATCTATTCCGGGCTGGAAGAGGCCAGGGCCACTGTCCAGCTAAACGGGGCCGTCATTGCCAAGGATACCGATGACGACGAGGACATTGATGAGATTACCTTTTCTGTAATGCAGGCGCTTGATGGAGTGCCAATCGATTTTACCGTGCCGACCAGTAATACGGTTGTTATTTCATATATGGATATGTATCAACGGCACGATGACCTCACATGGTCACTTACAAAACTGGGAAGTACGGATTCCGATGATCTGCTGGAAGTCGGCGAAAAATTCCAGATCACTATAGCCGGACTGGATGATGGCGGAGCCAACGAGGTGACTCCCAAACTGCAGAAGAATACCCAGTTCACCATCGAGTTGAAACCGGCTGTTGGGGCGGTTCTCATTATAGAACGGACCGCTCCCAAGGTTATTGATGAAGTAATGGACTTACACTAGGGGATTTCGGTAAACGGAGGTGCTGATGAGATGTAAAAAGAAAGCGCAAATCCAGACTCTCAGGTCGAGGAGGCTGGCGAAATATCTGGAAATACACGGCTCTGGCGAGGAGGAACCGGATGTCATGTGAAAGAGAACGAGACCCCACCTTGCCATAAGGTCGAAAAAGAAAGACCAGTTAAGAAAGGAGGAACAACCATGTTGAAAAGATTTCTAAAAAGAATTCATAGCAGACAAAAGGGAATAACCGGGCTGGAGACAGCTATCATCCTTATCGCTTTCGTGGTAGTGGCTGCGGTGTTCGCCTATACCGTCCTCTCCGCCGGGTTATTCGCTACCCAGAAAAGCAGCGAAGCAGTTTACTCCGGCCTTGAAGAAGCCAGAAGCTCGCTGGAACTCAAAGGCAGCGTAATCACTGACGGGGTGGCCATCCTCGAAGATATGGAAACTGCCTGGACCAGCGGCTCAGCCACTTGTACTCTGGATACTGATGAGGGTGATTATATAGAGGGCGCTGGCAGTGCACTTTTCACTACCATTGGCTCTGGTACTGGACAAATTGAAGGCTACTTTGATTCAACAACTACTTCCGGTGCAGCCTGGGATTTGAGCAATTGCGACAGCGTCAGTTTCTGGATCAGGAGCAGTGTGGACCTGACCAGCACCGGCACTGGCGCGTTGGAGATAGTACTCAGTGAAAACGATGACGGCACTGGCACCACGGAAAACCTGGATATCAATCCGGCCGAACTGGATACCACCTGGAACTATGTTACAGTCGATCTTTCCGGCACTACCGCGAATTACGATGCCGTCAAGTCAGTAGCGCTGTATTGCACGACTACCGCTGGCCTTTCGGGTAATATCCATCTGGATTGCCTGACTACCCAGGCTTTCCGGGATATAGATCAGCAGCCTACTGCATATGCTAACCATCTCGTTTTCACCGTATCCAATGTTCTCAACGGGGAGCCTATCGATTTCAGTGCCACGACTGATTCGGATGAAGATGGTCTGCTCTCCGATGAATCCAGCCCAAGTCACAAGGTAATAATGTACTACCACGACAAGTATCAGTACATCCCTGACCTGGCATGGACCAAGACAGCGGTGGGGAATGATGACGGTGATGATCTTCTTGAAAATAACGAGAAGTTCCAGATCACAGTAGACCTTAAAAATCCCAATAATCTGACAGCCACCGCTGCGGAAAAGATTGGAGGGAACCGTATCTTCCGTATGGAGATCAAACCGGCCGTGGGGGCCGTAATGACCTTTGAAAAGAGCCTGCCGCCCATTATCCATCAGGTGGATAGTCTCAACTAGGGTGAGTTTTTAAAAGGAAAGAATCATGAAAATGCTGTTTGCGCACAAAGAAAAACAAACCCTGCAAATAAAAGCCAATTCGGAAAACAAGAAAGGAGGAACCAAGATGCTAAATAAAGTTTTCAACCGAATACACGCCAGACAGAAAGGAATAACCGGGCTGGAGACAGCTATCATCCTGATCGCTTTCGTGGTAGTGGCAGCGGTGTTCGCCTACACCGTGCTGTCCGCGGGACTGTTCGCTACCCAGAAGAGCAGTGATGCGGTCTATTCCGGGCTCAAGGAAGCCCAGAGCACCATGGAACTCAAAGGGGCGGTAATCTCCTTTGCAGATCCCGTGGAAACCTCTGAAGTGGGCTGGTTCAAATTCACGCTGGCCCCCGCGCTTAAAGGTGAGCCGATCAATTTCACCGCGCCCACCGATAACAGTGGAATGGCTGCTTCGTCTAGCAGCAATGTGGTAACGATTTCTTATATCGATCAGTACCAGAGGGTAGATGATCTCTACTGGACAGCCACGGAACTGGGTGAAGGCGATGGTGACAATCTCCTCGAGGTTGGAGAAAGGTTCGAAATATGTGTTACCAGTTCTTCTGGTGGCAGCATGTTCTCGGATGTTCTTGATACCGATATCACCGCCAATAGAAAGTGCTCTCTCGAAATCAAGCCGCCTGCCGGCGCTGCGCTTGTCATAGAGAGGACAATGCCCGCCGTGATTGACGATGTGATGAACCTGAACTAATAGAGGAATGAATAACTGTATGTTGCACCGGGCAGGTCTGCAAAACCTGTTCGGACTCAATATGAATCCGTCCCCCCGAGAAGCGGGGAAGATGACCAAGAAAAGCAAAGGAGGAAAAAGATGCTAGAGAGAATGCTTACTAAAATGCACCGCAAACAGACCGGCATAACCGGGCTGGAGACGGCCATTATCCTGATTGCCTTCGTGGTAGTGGCTTCGGTGTTTGCCTATACTGTCCTTTCCGCCGGGGTTTTCTCCGCAGAGAAAAGCAGTGAGGCGGTCTACTCCGGGCTGCAAGAGGCACAAAGCACCCTGGAGCTGCGGGGAGGAGTCACCGCGTATTCCAGTGATTGTGGTGATAGTCCCCCTTCCACAGCAGAAGAAATTAATCTATTTGCTGGTGCCGGTACCCCCACCAGCGATTGCGACGTGGTGACCAGACTCCAGTTCACAGTTGGCCCGGTACTGGGGGGAGAGGCAATTGACCTGACCCCTAATTATTCGGCAGCCAGCACCGTCGATCCGCCCACCGAACTATCGGCATATTCGTCAGAAGATACTACCATGATCTCTTACCACGACAAATACAACCACTTCTCAGATTGTGCGTGGACCATTGACTGGATAGGCTCTTACAACGACGATAATCTGCTGGAAGCAAATGAAAAGGCAATGATAACCGTGTGGCTGGTAAATCATAACAGCAACACCTTCAGGTTGTCCGAAACTGGCGGTAACAACACCTGGTTCTGCGATGATGATGACGGGGCCAGTGCCACGAGTTGCGGCAAACTCATTGGGCCGGACCATACTTTCACCCTTGAAGTGAAGCCCGCTACGGGAGCCGTCCTGGCCATTGAAAGGACAACACCGGCCCATATCGATGCAGTAATGGATCTGCATTAAAAACAGGGAATAATTAAGAAATACCTTTAACTAAGATTGTTTATGCGTGAGGGTTCGAGGGCAAAGAACGCAGATAGCGTACTGCCACCCCTCACAAATGAAGAATCTTAAAGATAAGGAGATAACGATGATAGAAAAAATGTGGAACAACGAGAAGGGTGTTACCAGGCTGATGGTAGCCACCATGCTGATCGCCTGTATAGCCGTAGCCGGGCTGGTTGCCTGGGTAACCTTCTCCCCTGAAGAGGAAGGCCGTCCGTTCTACGCAGGGTCTGCCGGTGAAGATGCCCTGCAACTGCGAAGCGCCGTGATGGCTTATGGAGATGGAACCGGGATTAATGAGGTCAGCTTTACTTTGGATCTTCCCGAAGGCGCCGCCCCGGTTAATTTCACCCGGCCACCCGAAAATGTGGTGATAATCTCTTATAATGATGGCCGCCCGCAGATCGATGACCTGTACTGGTCCTGCACCGAATACGGCCCCGGCGATGGCGATAACATACTGGAAGCCGGTGAGAAGTTCAATATCAAAGTGCATACACCTGATCCAGGAGCCGACACCGCCTTTGAGATCATGATACGCACGCCTGACAGCAAAGTGCTCAGTATCGGAAGGACAACACCGGAAGAATTAGCGCCGGTAATGAATCTGCGATGAAGCAGCTTGTCCCGGCTATAGGACAAAAGAAAAGCGGGACAGTTTAACCGAAAGAGGTGAGAAAATGAAAAAGCACATAGCCAGAATCCACCAGAATGAAAAGGGTATAACCGGGTTGGAAACAGCCATCATTGTGATTGCCTTCGTGGTGGTTGCCTCCGTGTTCGCCTATACCGTCCTTTCGGCGGGATTATTTTCCGCGCAGAAAGCGGAGGAGACGGTGCATTCGGGGATCCTCCAGTGCCAGGCCACATCGGAATTAAGGGGAAGCGTGCTGGCTTACAAGGGCACTGCCAATAGTGATGAATGCATAACCAAAGTATCATTCACCATAGGTAATGCCCTGGTAGACGGTAAAGCGATCGATCTGACTCCGCCTTACTATGTCCAGGACGATGGCACCCTCAAATCGCCTGTTCTCGATGATTGTGACACCGCATGGGACAACATGGGCACTCCCGCCAGCACAGTCACCATTGATTCCGCTGATTACAGAGAACCACCGCGCAGCACCAAAATCACGGTACCGGCAGCATTTGGTGCAGGCACACTCTGCGGCACAACGTTTACCGATACTGATCTGACCATTATGAACCAGATCAGTGTCTGGGCCAAGAGCGATACAGCCTTAGATGCTGCGGACCTCACATTGTGCCTGCACAACGGTGGCACCGATAGTGCCGCTGTTCAAACCCTGTCCTTCCCTGCCTTGAGCACCAATACATGGAAGAAATGCGTCCTTACCATCAGTAGTCCGGCTGCAACCGGTATGAGTTCGATAGATGCCATGACGATTCACACTGCTGACGCTACAACTAACAGCGCAGTTATTCATATTGATGAAGTGAAATCCAAGTTTACCGATGGTGAGTCGGTAACGCTGGTAAGCTACAATGATGATAATCTCGTGATTGACGAGTGCGCCTGGACGGTATCGTTCTCCGGTGGATATGAGGATGACGGTGACTATCTGCTGGAAGATGCTGAAAAGGCAGTCATTACTGTGTGGCTGCAGGATTATAACGGGACCACTGGCGTCTGGTCAAATGGCACTAATGACCTTGACCCGTTCATTGATGACAACGCCAATCACCTTGGGGCTAATGGGCTCTTCAGCATTCAGCTAATGCCTTCGGTAGGGTCCACACTCCTGATGGAAAAGAGGATACCCGCCTACTTGAGCCCGGTGATGCGCCTCAATTAAAAGATACTTAGTAATAAACTTACTGGTTTGAAACCTGCAACAACACTCAGCGGGAAGGGGGGCACTCTCTAACTGCTGAGTGTTGAACTACTGGGGAAGCGAAATTTTTGATGACCGCGCCGTGCCAAGGAACAAGCTATGGAACTGAGCCAGAGAGTAGACGAACTGGAAGCGGAACTGAAAATAGTAAAGAACGAGGTGCAGAACGTGCTCCTCGATATACGGGAACGAATCCTGTCTTACTATGACAATCCCTTCCAGATAATTGAGGCAAGATCAGGAGGAAGCCGGGGAGATGTGGATGCTTCAATCATCGGTGGGGGTGGCGGCGGTGGCGGTGGCAGTGATAGCGGAGGAGCTTCGCCATCTGATCAGGCTCCGGCCCCACCGGAACAGGCAAGACCGGTTGAAGCAGCCCCAAAAGCAGCGGAGCCGGCAGAATCAGGCCAGTTGAAAGCTATGCTGGACCAAATGGAACGAGAGAGAAAAGCGCTGGAACAGGAGAAAGAGTTGTTCAACCAGGAAAGACAGTCCTCTCAAGAGGCATCAATCCCACAGCAACCGGTAAATCAAGCGCCTGCCGCTGCCGGGCAAGCTATGCCCGGTACTGGAGCAGCCCCTCCCATGCAACCTGTGCAACCACCGATGATGGCACAACCAATGATGCCAATGCAACCTGTTATGGGGCAGATGCCGATGCAAGCGCCAATGGGGCAAATGCCGATGCAGACATCCATGCAGGGAGCGATCCCAACTCAGGGTGGATACCCCACTCAGCACCAGCACACTCATCACGGGCCGGAATACGAACCGCAGGGTGAAGAGGGACCAAGAGGGGCTCGCCGAATGTCCGGCAATGAAGGTTATCCTGATACTCGCGAATCTGCGGGAAGGGCAGGACCATGCACCGAGGGAAGAGCCTCGGCGGGAAGAGAGGAAACCAGAAGCCCCGAAAGGAGCAAATCTGGCAGGAGGACCTCCCCGGAAGATCGCTGGACCAGAAGAGATCGCGAAAAACAGGAGGAGAAGGGGAAAATTGAAGAAGCTGCTCCACAAGCATCTCAGCAAGTCAATCTGATGACACTGGTCGGGCTGGTGAGATGGGTGGAAAAGAGCATCAAGAAAATCGGTAAGGAACGAGTAGAAGCCATAGTAGAGATATATCGCACGGCAGGGTACCTTCCTTCCAGTTATAACGATACCATCCCTCAGATAATCCGGCTGGCCGAAGATGAAAAACCGGAAGGGCCGGTGAGTATGGGTGATTCAATAAACGTTTTGCTTCAGCTCGATAATTTGCTGGGGGGCAAATTCAAGGCCGAATCTGCGGTGCTGGCTACTCTCTTTGGTGAAGAGGGGGGCTATCCGTGGACAAAGCAATAATCACCATGATGCTGGTCATCGCCGGCGTGGTTTGTGTTTCGTTCATGTTCAACAGCCTCTACCCGGCTATTAACCGAAGCAGCGATGCTGTGGTAAGTATGAGTGCGGCAGTAGACGATAGAATCAAAAGCCAGGTTGATATCATCCACGCCGTAAGCGAATACGATTCCAAAGATACAGGTGACTATTGGAATGACATGAATTCCAATAGTCATTTCGATATATTTGCCTGGGTTAAGAATGTTGGCACCTCCCGCATCCTGGCCCCGGAGAAAAGCGACATATTCTTTGGTGAGGAAGGAGATTTCCAGAGAATACCTTATGTTGATCATGCAGGAGGCAGTGCCCCCTACTGGGAATATACGGTCGAAGATAATGCTGACGAGTGGTCGAAATCGAAAACGATCAAGATCAATATCGTCTATACCAAAAGTATCAGCAACTTCGGTGATACGGGGCTTTCAACCAGCACAACATATCGCATCAAGACAATCATTCCCAATGGGATCACAGATGAGATTTATTTCAGTTTGTAATTATGGATAAACAACAGCTTTCAGCTATTCCAAAAAATATAAAGGAACCCCTGAGAAAGAGGTGTGGTCCGCCACGGCGAATTTCTGCCGGGGATTTTGAGGTAGTGCCCACCGAAATACAATGGGGACGGGGTATTCCCCAATATACCCCCCCCGGGTCTTAGGGGGATGATTTATGGAAAACATACTCATCGCCCTGCTTTGCATTGCCCTGATGATTTTTGCGGGACTCACTGTGGCCCAAACTACAATGAATTCCCAGGACAGCGTGGCTACTGCCTGGAAAGAAATGGAAAACAACTCCGGGGAAATAGCCCGAACCAACATCTCTTCGCTGGGAGCCGTGACAGTCAACGGAGGCACCATAAATATGACGCTGCAAAATGCCGGTGAGACAAAGCTGGAAGACTTCGATGAATGGGATTTGATCCTCCAGTACTATGATACCAGCGCCAACTATCTGGTAAAGAGGTTAACATATAATTCCGGTACGCCAAGCAATAATGAGTGGACAGTGGAAGGTATTTACCTCGACGCCGGTTCGAGTACGGCTGAGGCTTTCGATCCAGGCATTTTTAATCCTGATGAGGAAATGGTAATCGAAATGAAGGTCAATCCGGCAGTGGGAACTCCCAACGCCAATATGGCAACGGTAGCAACCGCCAATG
This sequence comes from uncultured Dehalococcoidia bacterium, assembly GCA_964548045.1. Classification (GTDB taxonomy): domain Bacteria; phylum Chloroflexota; class Dehalococcoidia; order SZUA-161; family SpSt-899; genus JBGLNL01. Next base: position 9,474 of record CAZJQZ010000012.1, read on the forward strand.
GAGTTTCGGCTACCGCCATCTTCACCAGGTAAACACAAACGGCAAAATCTGCCAGCAAAGACTTTTAAGAAAATGAGAAAGGAATTACGCACGCTGCTCATAGCCCTGATGGCATTTATGCTGCTGGCTTCCTTAATGATAAAGGTGATCGATTACGCTGCCAGCAGTCAGGTTTCGACTCTTTCACTGAGTGAAGTGGAAGCTCCGTCGGGGGAGGTGCTCTTCAACGTGAATAGCTGTCCTTATGTCCGATACCTCAAAAGCGGGCTGGGAATTATCTACGATGGAAATGACTGGAAGCTTCAGAAGATCGCTGAAGTACAGGAATCTCTGGAACGGCTCTCCAATGATACAATACTCTTCCCTAATCCTTCATTCCTTTCCAGAAAGTGTGGCGATTTCAACAGAGATATTCTGAATGAGCTTTCCACTCTGGATAGTCCTGAGTGCCTGGAATTGCCGGATAACATCACTTCCCGGACGAAGGATCTTTCTCAGCGAATCACGGATGGCATGCCCACCCCATTTGAAAAAGCCCACGCTATTGAGGAGTTTCTGAAGGTCAAATACGAATACGATTTAGACTATCCGCCCCCACCTTCCGGATGGGAGCCAAACGACTGGTTTTTGTTTGAATCGAAGGAGGGGGTTTGCGGGAATTTCAACTCAGCATTCGTGATCCTGGCTCGGGCATCCGGTATCCCGGCGAGGCTGGCAACAGGTTATTACATCCTGCCTGATAACAGAGGACCTCAGCCGGTTTATGCCAGCCAGTCGCACGCTTGGGCTGAAGTTGGATTCGAGGATACTGGCTGGCTGGTATTTGAGGCAACACCGCCATAGAAGCAAGTCTGATTTGAATTCTGAGAGGAGTGAGGAGATGACTCAATCAAAACGTAAAACATCGCAGGCAACAGATAATAAGCCATCCACCGAGCCGGAAGACCTGTATGCCTCGCTGGTAGAAAGGTCACAGGATGGAATCATAACCGTCAAAGACGGGGTTATCAAGTTCGCGAATTCAAGGTTCGCCCGAATAACAGAGTATGATATCGATGAACTGGTGGGCCATAATGCAGAAATGGCACTGTCTCCAGATTCGATGGAATGCCTCGAACAGCGAAAGCAGGACCTGATGCTGGGCAAAGAGCTGAAGAATATCTTTGAAATGAAATTGCTCTCTCAAAGCGGACGGGTGATATCTGTTGAGGCAAACGTCGCCCTCATCGATTACCAGGATGAAGTGATGGATATGCTCATCCTGCGAGAGATCAGCGAACGCAAGCCTGCTGAAGCACTGTCATTTACAAATGAATCGGATAAATGGCTTCACTCTATAATAGAAGGCGCACCAAACCTGATTCTCGTCGTCGACCGGGAAGGGAAAATTCAATTTGCCAATCACGGCTCGGCAAGCAGGCAGAAAGAGGAACTGAAAGAGACCAGCCTGTTCGATTACATAGCCCTGGATTACCACAGTGTTGTATCGGAAACTCTACAGGATGTTTTCGAATCCGGCAAACAGGGATATTTCGTAATACAAAGGGTCAGTTCTGACGGCACAAAGCGGTGGTATGAAACTCAAATAGGCCCGATCAAACAGCACGAAGAGATCGTGGCAGCAACGCTGGTCAATTCCGATATCACCGAACGCAAACGAAGGGAAGAAAAAATCGAAGAGAAATATCAGGAAGTTGAAGTCCGTTCTTACGAAATGGAAGCCGCCAATAGTGAAATGCAGCATACTCAGGCGCAACTCCTGGAACTCAATCAGAAACTGCTGGACAGCCAGTCAAAACTCTCAGAAACCATGTCCTACCTTCGGGAAGCACAGGCTGATCCCTCCACCCCGGTGGTTCAGCTCTGGGATAAAATCCTCATGCTGCCCATGCTCGGCATAACCAACAGCCAACAGGCCCGAGAGATGATGGACAACCTGATAAATAAAATCAACGAAACCAAAGCGGAAACGGTGATGCTGGATATCTCCGGCATTGCCCCGGTCGATGATTTCCTCATTCGTATTCTGGACGGAACTATAAGCATGGCCGAAATGATGGGTGCAAAAGCTGAGGTGGTGGGGGTTCAACCGGAAGTTGCTGTAATGCTAAAGGAGCATGGTATAAAGGTGGGTCAGTCTGCATAATCATTGATCCGCACAAGGATAACAGTAATGGTTCAGATGAATCGGATATCGGCGGAAAAAAGCCTGCTCATCAGGGATGAGTACGACATCGTAAGCGCCTGTTCAATCGGGGAACAGATAGTTGACGAACTCGGAATGGGCGTAAGAGCCCGGTACCAGATTGCGGTTATTGTCTCCGAGTTATCGCAGAACATGCTGCTCTATGCCGGCAGCGGGGTAATCACCATCCAGCGATTGAACTGGAACGGGAGAGCAGGACTGGAGATCATGGCTGTTGATAGCGGACCCGGCATTGCTGAAGTTGAAACGGCTCTGGAAAATATGGACACATCAAACGATGAAAATGGAACCGGACTGGAAACCATCAAACGCTTTGCGGATGAATTTGAAATAGATTCGGAGGCAGGGAGAGGAACCACAATTACAGCGAGAAAATGGCGCAAACAGGAGCAAAAAACAAGTGTCATCTTTTAACGAGACAAAAGAGGGGAGAATAATCACCACCGGCAGCGCCGAGGTAGACAGGAAAATGGGCGGGGGTATCCCGGCAGGTTCGCTCACTCTTATTGAGGGCCAGTCAGATGCAGGAAAATCCGTGCTTACCCAGCAGATGATCTGGGGATCGCTTAATGCAGATTGCCGGGTGACACTGTTCACCACCGAAAGTACAGTTAAAAGCTTCATAAAACAATTAAGGAGTCTCGGTCTGGACATACTGGATTACCTGTTGCTGGGTCGATTCAAAATATTCCCGATGCAGATGATGTCCGGGGATATCAACCTGGAACGGGCACTAAAAGTGGTTTCAGAGGCAATCCATCAGGAGACTGAAACCGATATGATAATCATCGACTCCCTTACTGCTTTTGTAACGCATGTGTCTATTGAATCCACTATCGAATTCTTCGAGGATTGCAAGAACCTCTGTAACGAAGGCCAGACCATTCTGATCGTTGTACACGGGTATGCTTTCGATGAAAACCTGCTCATCCGTGTTCGCTCCATGTGCGATGCGCACCTGAGGATGACCATCGAGCAACTGGGTGATAAACTCCTCAAATCAATGGAAGTATCCAAGGTAAGGGGCGCCACAAAAGTCACCGGTAACGTGGTGGCATTTGAGGTCGAACCCGGGTTCGGGATGAGGATAATCCCGGTATCCAAGGCAAAAGCCTGACCGTGGTTACGAGGCAGATATCGAATAGCGAGTTTAGAATTACGAAGTGCGAATTATTTTTCTTCCCTTCGGTATTGAAGAATTCCCTGTTCCAAATTAGTTATTCCCACAGTTCTCTGTAACCGGGTGGAGTTGGCCAACATCGGCCAACCTTCTCAATATTCGCTCCAAAATTCAGATGAAAAACGCATCCCTCATTCTTCGGGGAAGCAGCATCAGGGTGTTTTGCAATAGGTTCTCCTGACTGAGCCTTACTTTTGTACTGGTTATTTACCCCCACCAAAATCCGTGTAACCACCATTTTGACCTACTCGTATCGGTGCTAACATCATAAGCAGAAGACATGCCCGTCCTATGGGATGGGATATTTTTGCTTTGTGAATCGAGTGTCTCGTCCGATGCTAGAGGGTAGGAATTTTTCTCGTCTCGTATTTTTAAAAGTTAAAAGTCGGCTTAACTCAAGCGGGAAACGTAACAGAGGAGTGATTCGGCAATGCCGGAAATGAGTTTACCTTTTAAGCCTGTGGAGATCAGCTCAGACATAGATGAACTCCTGAGCAGCGGCTTAACCGCCATGCTTCCGGATGAGCTGAGAAATGTAGGAACGGAAAAGACATTTCTGCTGCAATACCTCCATATGCTGCCCATCGAGGAGATAGGCGTTCCCAAATACTATGAGAAGCCTCCCAAAAGCCTCGGTGATGAGAGAAATCCCAATTTTATTTACCCTACGCAGGGGAATACATTCGTTCACATATATCCGCAACCCACATCCGACAGGCATATGTACATACCCATCGAGCCAAATCTCACCATCAATATGGATGCAATCATGCCAAGGATTGAGGAAGCCCTTCTCGATCATACAAAGAAATTTGAGTGCCTCGAAACCAACGAGGAAAAGGTAAAAGCGTTCCACCAGGCACTGGACAAAATATGTGTGGTTAGTAAACACGGCTCGTCTCTGGAAAATGATGGAAATGAAAAGACCCACAATTCAAATGGAATGGATAGCAGCAGTCTGAAGAGCAAACTTCTGAGCAAATTGCCCATCAGAGGAGGAAGCGCCAAAATCCTGCTCACGCCCGAGGAGCTCAATGCGGTTAAATATCTGGTGGTTCGTGAGAAAGTGGGAGTGGGGCTTCTGGACCCGCTGCTGCTGGATATTTTTGTTGAGGACGTCAGTTGTAGCGGAATCGGGCAAATATTCATTGAACATAAAATATTCGATAGCGTGATCACTTCCATAAACATACCCACAATGGAAGAACTGGATGACTTTGCCAAGCGAATGTCGGAACGGATGAAGAGGCCAGTTACCCTCAACGCCCCCGTTCAGGATGCCACACTTCCGGATGGTTCCCGTATCAACATTGTCTATGGTGAGGATGTCTCCAGACGGGGCACTAACTTCACCATTCGACGTGCCATGGGAACCCCTACCAGCATTATGGAAATTTGCGGTTTCGGGACCATGACCTATCAAATGGCAGCATATTTATCGCTGGTGCTCGAAGAAAACATGAACGTGTTTGTTGCCGGGGAAACGGCCTCCGGTAAAACCACCACCATAAATGCCATCACCTGTTTTATGTTGCCCACAACCAAAATCGTGAGCATCGAAGACACACCGGAATTAATGGTGCCTCAGACCAACTGGCTGCGTGAGGTATCCCGAGAATCAAAGGATGGAAAGGGCGGCTCGGTAGGCATGTTCGATCTCCTCAAGGCAGCCTTGCGACAACGTCCGAACATGATAATCATCGGGGAGATTCGAGGGTCGGAAGGACTCATCGCTTTTCAGGCGATGCAGACCGGGCACGGCGTGATGGCAACCTTCCACGCCGCTTCGGTCGAAAAACTCATCCAGCGTCTCTGCGGCGACCCTATCAATGTGCCCCGGAACTACGTCGATAACCTGAATTGCATACTCATTCAGTCCGCGGTGAAACTGCCCAACGGGAAGCTGGCAAGACGTGTGCTCAGTATCAGCGAAATTATTGGATATGATTCATCATCTGAGTCATTTAACTTCATTCATACTTTCGTATGGAATCCGGCAAAGGACGAGTTTGAATTTCCGGGATATATGAACAGCTATCTCCTGGAGGAAAGGATCGCTCCAAAGAGAGGACTCCCTCCGGATAAAAAACGCAACATATACAACGAATTGAACCGTAGGGCAAAGATTCTGGAGCGCCTCCACAAGGAAAAAGGGGTCACCGATTTCTATGAACTTCTCAGTGTTCTTTCAGCAGCTCGCAAAGAAGGGGTTTTCTAAAGAGGACCCGCAGTCTTTGAAGATAGCTCCTGGAAAAGAAGTCATCCACAAAAAGAAGTCTCCAAGTACCAGGAGCCGGGAGTTGCTGTATTTCGACCTGTTCTATCAGCTCTCCTATATGTCGGCGATCTCCATGTCCGGCATCTCCAGGGATCGGATTTTCGAGTTTGCGGCACAGCTTCCCGGCAGAGCAGCGTTTTTTTTTCGGGAGATAGAACTGATGGTCAAATATCTGGGATATGACTATGCGGAAGCGTGCCGAATTGAAGGTGAATCGGTAGATGACGAACTGGTACGGAACATGCTGCTTCGTTTATCCGGTTCTCTGGATTCGGGCGAACCCGAAGCCGATTTCTTCGGACGTGAAGCCGACGTTTTTGCGATAAAGTATGGAGATGAATACGAAAGCAAGCTGGACAATCTGAAACAATGGACGGATGCCTATAGCGCTCTGACCATTTCCGCCGTCCTGGTTGTAATCGTCGGACTCGTTTCCACCATGATATGGAGTACAGATACCATTTTCATACTGTCGCTGGTAGGGCTCACTATGGGAATCACCATTGTGGGAGCATGGCTGATACTGCTGATGTCGCCAAAGGAACTGGTCACGCTTCCGGACCCAAGCTCCCGGGAACAAAAACTCATGAGAGTATTGCTTTTTTCCTTTCTGCCTGCCGCCATGGTCATAGCTATGCTGGTAGCTTCATCCGGGGCCGGACTGGGATGGACACTGCTTATGGCCGCAGCGATAATCTTTCCCATCGGATATGTAGCCATCGTAGATGACAGAAAGGTTGCCAGCCGGGATCGAGATATCGGGGCTTTTATGAGGTCACTGGGTGGCGTGAGCGCAGCGATAGGTTCCACAGTAACAGAAGGGATTAACAAACTGGATTTACGCGCCCTTCCCGCACTGCGAGAAGAAGCCACCAAGCTCAGAACTAGATTACAGATGGGCATTCTCACGTCGCTCTGCTGGAGAAGATTCGTGGTGGATAATGGTAGCTTGGTAGTGAATCGGTGTGTGGGAATGTTCCGGGATGCTATGGCGCTGGGAGCTGATGCTGAGAGCGCGGGCAATCGCGCCTCTGCCTATGCCGAGAAATTACACTTGCTCAGGACAAAACGCAAACTGATAAGCAGACCCTTTGGCGGACTTACTTTTGTGATGCATGCCGCGATCATCCTGCTGCTGATATTCGTAACGCATGTAATGGCCACGTTCGGCATGATGATCGCGGGAATAGAGCAGGATATACCCGGCACAGCCACTTCATCCGCTATCGGCGGGTACTTCTCGTTCAATTTCACAGGATTGCAACTCATGCAAACACTGATGACGCCGGTAGTTCTGGTACTCACCGTAGTCAATGCAATAACCCCTAAAATAGCTGATGGGGGACACAAATGTAAATTCTTCTATAATCTATCCATCACTATGGCCATCACCGGCATATGCATGATAATAGTGCCCCACATGTCAGAAGTCATTTTTGGCAGCGTGGCACCTACCACAACTTAATGCGGGAGCCGGCGCTTCTGCAACACCATAACAAAACGTTAAACCATAATTTAAAGAGCCAGTAAAGGGGGCAAAATGGGATTGCTAAAGAAGAAAGAAATTGAAAAAGAAAAACCGGAAACCATAGGCGGACTTACGGACTCCGGCGAAATGAGCGCAAAGCCAGTGACTTCCGAGCAAAAATCGGAAGCCCCTCAGAAAACCGCCCAGCCACCCCCTCCTCCACCGAGCACTTCCACGCTGGGAGAAGCAAAGAAATCGGAAGAAGGCGGCAGTGCGCTTTCAGGGATGGATATTTTTACCCAGGAAACGGGAGGCGAGGATGAAGGCAACAAACTGGCGGAGCAACTCCCCGAAGTAGACATACAGGACTTGCTGCAAGAATGTGAAGATGTAAATGCTGAACTTGCAAGTAACATGACTCAGGATGAATAGATTCACAGGATGATTCTTCCCCGCGAAAAAACAAGGAAGCAACCTCGGAAGGTTGCTTCCTTGTAATACAGTATCGAATCCGATCAGCTCTTTTCGAAAACAAAGACGTCTTGACATGGCTTGTATAACATGCGGCACATAGATTTAATAGTTGAGCTTCGCATGATAAGCTGATGCAGAGACGTCTTGACAGGGCTTGTATAATTAAGTTACCGGAAAAAACATGGCACAAAGAATCAAAGGGCGAACTTACTACAGAACTTCCGAAGCCTGTGAAAAGGCAGGGATAAGCAAGGCTACCTTCTTCCGTTGGATAAGGGAAGGCATTCTTGATGATGTGGGGCGTAAGGACAGGAACGGCTGGAGACTTTTTACCCAAGCTGATATAAACAAAATCAAAGCCGAACTCGTCAGGACCAATGGGGACTAGCAACGAAAAAACAGAGGGGAAGATTCAAAATAGCTCAAAAAATCGCTTATCAGGCGTGAGATATTTGTAGAACATAAGGGAGGGGAGAATTTTTATGCAACAGTTCAAGCAACGTCCGTTTCTAAAGAGTCTTAGGGGTAAGATCATAGTGCAAATGTTACTGGTCAGCCTGATTCCCATAATTCTGGTAGGCGGGCTGGTATACAACAGTATGAATAACACGGAGGATTCCGCAACTAATAGCGTGGACGTAAGTCGATCCGCACTTAAAGAAGACACGGTTGCAGCTACTAAAGCATCACAGGCATGGAACCTCTCCGTTGAACTTGAGACTTGGATGGCCGCCAAGATAAGAGAGGTCAAAGCATGGGCAACCAACACTAACGTCATCGATGCTGCTCGATACGAGAAGACCGATGCAAGTGGGAATGCCGCCCGTTCCGCAGCCGAAAGTTACCTCGGTCAAAAGACACTGGATGACGCCGACATAGCAGATGCCTATATCGTCAATTCAACATACAAATTACTGGCGCAAATACCAGGGGGCAAACCGGTTATCAATGAAGAAACAGCCCGTAACGCATGGGGCCCCGGCTTATATGTGAGCAAGCTTAACTCAACAGATGGTATGGCAGTCTCGTATCCCTATTTTATCGATATCGCCGTCCTGATCGAAGACGCGACGGAGAGTGTCCCTCTGGGGGTACTGGTAGTATCGGTGAGGGTTCATCCCTCCAGTCTATCTCGAGACTACGGAGCTAAAGTCCCCAATAGCAAACTGGTAGTATGGGTTCCCGTTAATAACACCCATAAACTCATTATTGATTCTCAAAATGCCGACCGATATAAAGAGGATAGTCCCACCTGGGATGAGGCCGAGAAGCAAGTGATTGTTAAAGTAATCCCTGATACCGAAGTTATCCATCCGACAAATGCACAAAACAATGAGTGCATCGTTGTAACAGAGGATTGGGTAGCAGGCTATGCTCGAGCCGCTAACAACTATGACGTTTCTGAAATTCCGTTCCAGTTTCCCGAATTTGATGGCCTTGGATGGGTGGTAATGGTTTCACAGGATGCAGATACTGCGCTTGAACCTCTTTCAAGCCTGGATAATCTGGAAAGCGACCTCAATGATGCTACTAATGAGATGCTCTTTACCCTGTTGGGCGTTATAATCGGGCTCCTCATTGTCGTGCCAATCATAGCCTACTACTTGAGCCGGGGAATTACCGGGCCTATCGGCTCTCTCCGGGATGCAGCCGAAAAGGTCAGCATGGGTGATATGAGTGTAGTTATTTCAATTGAGTCTGACGATGAAATCGGAGACCTGGCTCAAAGTTTCGACCGCATGGTAATGGCAGTGCGCTTCTTATCTCAAGAAGAGGAGGAATAGTTCGTGGCCTTATACGACGAGGTCATTAATCTGGCCAGGTCATACCTGGGACCTGCTGCTCAGAAGTTTGTTGATCGGCAAATAAGAGCACATCTGGAAATAGATGGCTCTGAGTTGACCAACAGCGATCTCGGCGAACTGGCGGAATGGTGCTATACCTCCAGCAAACTACTAATGAACGACTATAAAGCAAAGGAGTTTAGCGACCAGATCCGGGCAATACGGAACGGTTCCAATATCTAGTAAAAACAGTCAATTTAAAAGGCGGGAGGTCAAATCAACCTCCCGCCTTTTTTGTTTCTGCCGAAAAACTCCTGATGCTCTATCGCACCTTTCTGTTCTGACGTCGCGAAGCTATGATTTTGTACCAATCGCTGTAACTGTATATTCCATGAAAAGCCAGCCCTCCCAGTATGCCATAAGTGATATGCGGATTCAGAAGGTATACCCCGTATGCAGAACTGATACTGATCAAGCCCAGCGAACAGAGCCAGTGATGAAGATGCAGTTTCCATCTCCCAAGGGGAATGACTATCGAACTTACTCGTCCGGGAACTCCTGCCTTTTTCCCTCCCCCAAACTTGCCAGCCAGATGCCCGATAATCCAGCCAACAACAAAAACAGGCCCCAATGCCAGACTGGCGCCTATCATAGAAATCGTGCTTAACAGTTTTCGCTTGATGGCTACAACACTCCTCACGTGTACATATATACAGGATATCCCCGGTTCAAAAACTTGTCAAATAGAGGATTGCCCTGTCACGTGGCATTTGTCATTTTCCGACATTACTATCAGTTCCACGTGGCGGCTTCAAAACCAGATTAATAATGAACGCCACTACTATAACGACCATTGCTATCAGGAAAGCAAGAGCATAATCTTCCGTTACATCATAAATATGGCCGGCAAGGGGAACTCCAATTGCGCCCCCGATTGAGGCTCCGAAAAGGAGTATCCCGAATATAGCCCCGGCAGAAGTGGTGCCGAAAAATTCCGAACTCATTTTGATTACCAACGGCAATATCCCCCCATAGCCCAAACCATAAATTACACCAATCAAATAGAAACTCCATAGCTGGTCAATCCAGATCAGCGCACCAAATACCAGTACCTGGAGGCTGAGGCAGATCGCCACCATTGCTCTATTTCCGAATATATCGGCTCCTCCACCACTTATAATCCTTCCAAAAATCCCGCTAACGCCTATCAATGTCAGGGTGAGAGCGGCAGGTACAGGGTCGAATCCGTTATATTCAATATGCGCCACCATGTGTGTCATCACAATGTTGGTCCCAAAAACCAGGGCGACGAAAACACCCATCAACAACCAGAACGAAGATGTTCTGATCGCTTTCCCGACTGGCCAGTCACCTTGAGATTCGCCCGAATTTTCCACATTTGCATTCAGGCTGCCATCAGGCGGATTCCTTAGCATCAGCGCTGCCGGAACTCCAAAAACGCATGTGATCACTCCCAAGATAACAAAGACATCGCGCCAGTCAAATACATCGATCAGGTACTTCAAAAGGGGAGGCAATATTACCTGCCCCATCCCAACACCTGCAGCCACTATACCCAGCACAAGTCCCCTTCTAACTACAAACCACTTGGTCACCGTAGCAAGAGGCGGGACGTAGGCTGCTCCCATCCCGATACCAACCAGCACTCCAAAGCACATATACAGGTGCCAGGGAGCACTGACTTGAGAAATAAGGATATATCCCAGCGCGATGAGAAGCGTACCTATTGTCACTACCCATCGCGGGCCATATTTGTCGCTGAGGTGACCCATAACGATAGCAAGCGCACCGTGGACTACCAGATAGAGAGAAGTCGCCCCGGTTGTCATCGCCGTGGACCAGCCGAGGTCATCCAGCATGGGTTTAAGGAATACACCAAACGAATAGTATGCGCCATACAGGATAAGCACCAGTACAAATCCTGCCGCAGCCACTATCCAGCCGGAACGCGAATCAATGCCTTTTGATCCTCCGGGGTCTAGCTTGGTTTGCTTATTACCCATCAGTCAATTGTAAGCCGGGAATCTTTTCCCATCGATTAATGCCGATCAGAAAAAACCAGCCTGCCTTTTAGCCTAACATGTTTGCAAGGTACTGTCCCGTCTGGGATTTCTTCACCTTGGCAACCTGTTCCGGGGAACCGGTAGCCACAACTTCTCCCCCACGATCCCCCCCACCGGGACCGAGATCAATGATCCAATCGGCGCATTTGATCAAATCGAGATGGTGCTCAATCAGGACTACCGTATTCCCGGCATCGACCAGGCGCTGGAGAACCCTGAGCAGGGCAGCCACATCATGAAAAGAAAGGCCCGTGGTTGGTTCATCGAGAATGTAAAGGGTTTTGCCGGTGGCACGCTTGGAAAGCTCCGTGGCCAGCTTGACGCGCTGGGCTTCCCCGCCTGAAAGTGTCGTGGCCGGTTGACCCAGCCGGATATACCCCAGACCCACATCTTTGAGTGTGCTAAGTTTGGATTTGAGAGCCGGTATGTTTTCAAAGAAATCGGAGGCTTCCTGAACAGTCATGTCCAGCACATCGGCGATGTTTTTCCCTTTGAACCGAATCTCCAGCGCCTCCCGATTGTATCGTTTCCCGTTGCAGACCTCACAGGGCACGGTAACATCGGGCAGGAATTGCATCTCAATTTTGATATACCCATCGCCACGGCAGGCTTCGCAGCGCCCGCCTTTCACATTGAAGGAAAATCTGCCCGGCTTGTAACCCCGGGCACGAGCCTCGGGAGCGGTTGCAAATAATTCCCGGATACGGGTAAAAGCGCCGGTATAGGTTGTCGGATTGGAACGTGGCGTGCGCCCGATGGGCGATTGATCGATATCGACAATTTTATCGATGTGCTCAATGCCCAGAATTTCATCGAAATCACCCGGTTTCTCCCTGGCCCGGTAAAAAACCTGAGCCAGTTTTTTATGAAGTATGTCATCAATCAGGGTGCTCTTGCCGCTGCCGGAAACCCCGGTAATGCAGACAAATGCCCCCAGAGGAATATGCACATCGATGTTTTGCAAATTGTTCTCGCGGGCTCCCTTGATAATAAGCTCGTTGCCGGAACCGGCGCGCCGCTTTTTGGGAATGGGAATTTCTCTGGTTCCGTTCAAGTATTGACCGGTGATTGAGTCAGGGCATTTTTCAATTTCCTCTATCGGGCCTGCCGCTATCACCTGACCACCGTGTTCCCCGGCTCCGGGACCAAGATCGACGATCCAGTCGGCGGCTCGCATCATAGCTTCATCATGTTCGACGATCAAAATAGTATTGCCCAGATCTCGCAGCCCTTTGAGGGTTCCGATCAGCCGGCTTCCATCGACCGGATGCAGTCCTATGGTGGGTTCATCGCAAATGTAAAGCACGCCCATCAGTCCGCTGCCAATTTGAGTCGCCAGCCGGATGCGCTCCGCTTCCCCCCCGGAGAGTGACCCGGAAGGGCGATCGAGCGTGAGATAATCGAGGCCAACGTTTATCAGGAACCCCAGCCGAGAACGGATTTCTTTGAGAATCTGTTGGGCAATAGTCTGTTCCCTCTCGTTCAGGACGGGCTTGTGTTTCTTCTTATTTGAACCTTCGAGCTGATCGATCCACTCAAGGGCACTGGCAATGGAAAAGGAAGTCACCTCAGAGATGCTTTTGCCCCCGATGGTTACCCCCAGCGCTTCAGGCCTGAGCCGCTGGCCTTTACAAACAGCGCAAGGGCGAGCGGTCATATACCGTTCGATTTCGGCTCGACTGTGTTCGCTTTCCGTCTCTCGGTAACGCCGGTTGAGATTGGGAATAACACCCTCAAAGCCACTAAATCGTTCCCTAACCTTGCCAAAGCGATTGCGATATTTGTAGTATCTTCCCTTGTCACCATACAACACCAAATCCAGTTGCTCTGCAGTCAGGTTTTTCACCGGCACCCTCACTGAGAAATCGTAGGTCTCGGCGATCTCCTCGATCTGATAATTGTACCAGTAGCTCATGGAACCCGATTTTGCCCAGGGGATGATAGCTCCCTCAGCCAGCGAGAGTTTTTTATTGGGGATTACCAGTTCGGGGTCGATCTCTGATTTATACCCGATGCCGGTACACTCCGGGCAGGCCCCGTGAGGACTGTTGAAACTGAAAGTTCTCGGCTCGATTTCTTCGATGCTTATGCCACAATCTGGGCAGGCGAAACTCTCACTGAACATGGTCTCATCGCCATCTATAACGGAGATCAGCACCACGCCTCCCGCCAGCTTTAAAGCCGTCTCCACCGAATCTGCCAGCCTTCCGGCCTGTTCCCTGTCACCGGAGACCAGCCGATCCACCACCACCTCGATGGTATGTCTTTTGTATTTGGCCAAATTGAACTCTTCGGCAAGATCGCGGATTTCGCCATCCACCCGCACCCGCACGTAACCACTTTTTCGCAAATCATCGAAGACCGAGAGATACTCCCCTTTGCGATCTTTAACCACCGGAGCCATGACCATGAAGCGTTGCCCTTCAGGCAGTTCAAGAATGGAATCGACGATCTGCTGGACAGTCTGGCGGGCGATCTCCCTGCCGCACTGCGGGCAATGGGGATGGCCGGCACGGGCAAAAAGAAGCCTGAGATAATCGTAGATTTCGGTGACCGTGCCCACGATGGAACGGGGATTTCTGCTGGTGCCTTTCTGATCGATAGCGATCGCCGGGCTCAAACCTTCGATGTAATCGATATCCGGTTTCTCCATCCGGCCCAGGAACTGGCGGGCATAGGCCGAAAGTGATTCCACATAGCGACGCTGACCTTCGGCATAAATGGTATCGAAGGCAAGCGAGCTTTTCCCCGATCCGGATACACCGGTGATAACCACCAGCTTATCCCTTGGGATGGTGACATCGATGTTCTTGAGGTTGTGCTCGCGGGCACCCTTGATAAATATGGATTCGAGGGACATTATTGCACAGTTCATTTTAACAGAGAAACGGAATTATTGCAGAGTTCAATCTGAATCCAGTTGCTTTGCACAAGATTTTACCGCCGTTTACCGCGATTTGACCGTCTTTTAACCGATTCTCGCCCTCATCCATGCTTAGATGTAATATATGATTAAGCATCGGGGAATTCTATATCTCATCGCTCTGACAGCAATTGTACTGGACTGGGGCTCAACGGTGATAGTTACGTTGCAGCGAGGGGAGTTCAATGAACTAAATCCAATCGCACTGACGATGGGTTTCGATGGCGCTGCCCTCTATGCCGTTGGCATAATTGCAGTGATGGCTCTGGTTCTGTTCAAATGGGGAATTCAATTTGAAGCCAGCAGAGACCGAAAAGTCATTCTAACCGACTGGCTGGCCATCGCGCTGATAATTCAGGGATTAACTGCCTGCTTCAACAACTTCGGAATCATCCCGGTGGCGCAATCCCTCAGCGCTTTTTATGTATCGAGCGGAGTGAGCTTCTGCTTTGCCGGGGTAGCTGCATTTTCCATGAATCGTGATCTCTTACGCGGGAAACTTCCCGTTAGATAAAACGGGGGGCAGGTTTGAAACCTGCCCCCGCTATTACCAAAATATCGCAAGGCTATCACAACTGAGAAGCTGCATATCCTTCCTCTTGCAGCAGGTTGATGATTCCATTCTCACCTACCAGATGCCCGGCGCCAACCACCACAAAACAGGTTTCCTCTTCTTCCAGGAATTCCTCGATCTTTTCCGCCATCTGGAAGTTTCTCTCATCCAGAAGCTTCTCATTGAGGAAAGCAATCTCGGGACTCTCGTCGTCATCTTCAAACATAAGCCGCTCCATTTCAGCAACATCACCGTTTTCCCAGCTTGCAAACATTTGATTTAGTTCCTTCTCCGTCGGAGGATCATCCACGATATCTTCCAGCATGAATATCTGGACATCCTCTGGGAATTCATCAAATAGATTTATCTGGAATCGGGCCGACTCCAGTTCGTAGATTTTCCTGTTTTCCTCGTGCGCCCGTTGGAGGTAATACATGTCGATTCCGTTCTCAGGAGTGTAACCGTAGCGGACCAGTTGCATCGCTTCGATTTCCATAGCCACTGCCCAGGGCTCAAACGAATTGAAAAGGAGTATGTCAGCGCCAAGGTCCTCCAGCACTTCATCAGCTTTCTCATACAGGTCTCTGGAGATGTTCCGGTAAAGGTTTTCACCCTCAGGATATCTCGCCTTTTGCATCAGGAGTCTGGCCATCTGTGACTCATTCATAGCGGTAATATCAAACTCCACGGCCAGACTCTCAGATTGGTCGAAAGCATTTTCGATAGAATCGGCCAGCGGGTAAAGTTCCGGACTGGCCACATGAATGGACCCCAGAATATAGACCGTGCTGATATCGGAACGCACTTCCCAGAGGAATGATTTCTGCGGAGCTTCGGGGGATGTCTCCGATGAGGAACAGCCGACTGCCAGCACGATTGCCATCAACAGAATTGAAAGACAAAAGTATTTGCTCATCTCAAGCATCCCGAAGAGGCATTGAATAATCAGGGATTTTTGTGTCCTATCAGAGTCAGGAACTCGCCCCGGGTAGCGGCGCGCTGCCGGAAGAGCCCTCGCATGGCAGAAGTAACCATTTTACTGCCCGGCTTCTTTATGCCCCTCATGGT
Organism: uncultured Dehalococcoidia bacterium; assembly: GCA_964548045.1. Classification (GTDB taxonomy): domain Bacteria; phylum Chloroflexota; class Dehalococcoidia; order SZUA-161; family SpSt-899; genus JBGLNL01. The sequence goes on from CAZJQZ010000012.1 coordinate 25,492, forward strand.
CATACAAAGATGCTCTGCTTCCAGAATAACCGCCACCCCTCTTGGCTCCAGAACTTCGACGATGATATCGGCGATCTGGGTGGTCAGGCGCTCCTGAAGTTGAGGTCGGCGGGCGAAAACATCAACAACCCTGGAAAGCTTGCTGGCCCCGACAACGCGTCCATTGGGGATATAACCTATGTGGGCCACTCCGTGGAACGGGAGGAAATGATGTTCGCACATGGAATAGAAGGGGATATCCTTGGTGATAACCATCTCCTGATGACCCTCTTCAAACCCGATTTTGAGGTGCTCACGAGGGTCTTCCTGCATCCCGCTGAAAATATCCGCATACATTTCGGCGATGCGTTTTGGGGTGCCGACCAGACCTTCGCGATCGGTGTCTTCTCCGAGGGCTTCGAGGATAGAGATTACGGCTTTTTTGATTTTGTCCTGATCTACCACAGGCTACTCCTCAAAATCCTCAACCCGGATGAAATTGCTGATCTCTCTAACCGCCTCCAGTTTCCCCATCTCTCCAATCGCCTGCTGTATTGCCTGCTCCTTTGAGGGATGGGTCATGATAACAATCTCGGCAGTTTGAGATTTGCTGTCGGTCTCCTTTTGAATTGCGGAGGAGATGCTAATCGAAAGGTCCCCGAGGATTTTGGTGATCCGTGCCAGTACACCGGCCTGGTCAATGATGGTCATTCTAAGGTAATATCGAGTCTCTATCTCGTCTATAGGTTTGATAATCTTGGGCTGATCGAGCGGCAATTCCGGGTTGAGGCTGGCACCAAGGGCAATGCTCTGCGCTATGTGAATCGCATCGGACACCACCACATTGGCGGTGGGTTCCGATCCCGCTCCCCGGCCATAAAGGATCACCCTGCCGGTCAGGTCCCCTTCGATCTGCACCGCATTGAATACCCCGTCAACTTTGGCTAAGAGCATATCTTTCGGGATGAAAACCGGATGCACCCTTGCCTGAACTGAGTCCCCTTCTTTCCTGGTAATAGCCAGTAACTTGATGGCATAACCCAGCTCCCGCGCGTAGCTGAAATCCTGGGAAGCTATTTTTGATATGCCTTCTTTGTAGACGTCTTCGGGACGAACGTCGGTATGAAACACAATAGTTGCCAGAATGGCTATCTTGTAGGCAGCGTCGTACCCTTCGATATCGCTGGTGGGATCAGCTTCGGCGTAACCCAGAGCCTGAGCATCTTTGAGGACAGTTGAAAATTCCAGCCCTTCCTTTTCCATACGGGTAAGGATGTAATTGGTGGTGCCATTAATAATGGTATGAATTGCCGAGATATTATTGACCTGAAGATTTTGCTTGAGTGGAGCAATCAGAGGGATACCGCCTCCAACACTCGCTTCGTAGAACAGCCCGACTTTGTTCTCACTGGCAATTGCGAAAAGTTCTGGCCCGTGCTTGGAGAGGACTTCCTTGTTGGCAGTGACAACATGCTTGCCGCTTTGCAGAGCACGTTCCATAAAATCGCGGGCCGGTTTTTCTCCCCCAATCAATTCGATGACGATATCAATATCGGGATCGTCGAAAATGCTATTAGCGTCGGTGGTAAAAACGCCGGGATCAGGAAGAGACTGTTTCCTACTTTCATCTAAATCGGCGACTTTTGCAAGGATCAGGGGAACACCAAGTTGTCTGGTTATAAAACCGGCTTTTTCGTGCAGTATTCTGGCCACACCACCACCGATCGTCCCCAACCCGATCAACCCGATCTTGATGCTATCCTTTGCCACAAGTCACCTTCCGGTCTGCTTCAACCTAAAGCCTTGCTTATTGCTTCCTGAATGCCCGCATCATCCAGTTTAATTTCACTTGAGAATTTTATTTTCTCGCCCTCAAACCATGCATAGAAAGCCTGACTTTCCAAGGCTGGACGGTATTTTTCTTCCAGAGGTCTTTCTTCCCTTTGGTGAACCCGCAGTATCCAGTACTCGGTATTACCTTCGGCATCGCTCGCCGGGATAGGTTCGCTGAGAGCATCTAATTCAATGGTAAAGGCAGCCTCAGCGATATTTTCGCCATAGAACATGGTTGCTATCTCTCTGGGGAACCACTCCAGATCACTGGCACCGGTAGAGGCGGAAAACTCCTCTGCCAGAGCGCTGAAATCTTCACCTGCATCCAGCCTCGTTTTTATCTCTTCATAAATTGCTTGCGGATCTATATCTTCCGCATTGCTTTCGGTGAAAACGGAAGTTCCTGGTGAGGGTGGCGGGGGAGCGGTATCGATTTGAATTCCCTGCATGTTGACCTGTTCTACTTCATTCGGAACATCCCGCTTACTGATATACTCCTGTATTTTACCTCCTAGTATTTCAAGAGTTATGACTTCACGGTACCGATTAACAGAGGCCCCTTTGTAGACGGAACTTTGCGAAAATCTGGCAATGCTCTCCTCGTAGGTGGGAGTGGCCGGATTGGTAGGGGCCTCAGTGCCAGGTCCGGCTGGTGGTGTAAAGTCCCGGATGATTCTGCCCTGAATCTCCTGCTCGCTTACCGAGATGTTGAGCCCAGTTGCCAGTTGGCGGAAAACCTCGTTTGTCTCCATTGCCTGCAATGTAGAATCGGCCTTGGATTTCCGTTCATCGGAAGCGGCGACTCTTTGTATCCCGTAGAGGCGAAGCATATCGACGTAATAATCCATGTCAAATGCGCGCTCGCCCTGAGGACCAGTGATTTTGAGGACAGTGGGATCGGAGGATTTAGCACTATCGTAGATTGCGTAGATAACAAGGGCCAATACTATGGCAACAATCACGCTGCCAATAACGATGGCCCGCTGCCGCTGCTTCTTCTCCTTCTGCCAGCGGGCAAGCTGGCCCTTGGTAATTACCCAATCAGTACGTTCTTTTTTGCTTTTGGGCACAGATCAATTACCTTCCCGATATAGGCCACAGAGACACATATACTACGGACATATCTGGATGATACACAATACTGAGGAATTTACGCGGCCGATCGCTTACTTTCCCCAACACCACTGCTACTCCATCGGACATGCTCTACCGTGTAGGGTAAAAGAGCCAGATAGCGGGCTCTTTTCAGGGCTGTGCTGAGTAATCGCTGATGTTTGGCACACACTCCGGTTCTGTGCCGCGCTTCTATCTTGCCCCGATCAGAAATAAAACGCCTCAACGTATCCGCTTGCTTGTAATCAATCTTCCGCGATTTATCAACACAAAACGGACAGACCTTGCGCTTCGGGACATACCGTCTTTTTTCTCTTCTGGCATTGCCTGATGTTGGTCTTCTCACTATTGCTCCATTGTTTACTTATTATCGAAACCTGAGGAAAGCTTATTCAAAAGGCAAATCTTCTGTGCCGATCGTTGCTCCCTCTTCTTCAAAACCAAAATGCTCTCCGACAGGCGCGTCTCCCTGTTCGCCCCGGCGATCAAGAAAAATCACACTATTGGCATTAATCTCCACTTTAAATCGCTTTTGTCCATCCTGCCCGTCCCAGCTTCGAGTGCTCAGCCTGCCCTCCACGAAAACGCTTTGACCTTTGGTGAGGAACTGATTGCAACTTTCAGCCTGTCTCCCCCAAGTCTTAACATCGAACCATTCGGTCTCTTTCTTACGATCTCCATCCGAAGTAGTGAAAAACCGATTTGTAGCCAAAGAAAAAGAAGTTACCGGTTTGCCATTAGGGGTAAACCGCATCTCCGGATCGCTGCCCACATTGCCAATAACCATCATCTTGTTCAGCCAAGCCATCGTGACCTCCTTTCTGCCCTGCTAATCGCCAAGTTTCAAAAGCAAATGGCGGAGATATTCCGCAGTAATATTCAGATTGGCAGTAAGCTCCCCCGCTTTGTCAGGTTCAAGCCCCAATCTCATCATCACATAGTTGCCTTCCGCATGTCGCCCGATAGGATAACTCAATCTTCGTCTTCCCCAATGGTCTGTCTCTTTGACTTCACCACCACTTTTGGCAACCAGCGCAGTGAGCTTCTCCATCGCCTGCGGGACATCTTCTTCAGCAATGTCCGGGTCAAGTATAACGGTCAATTCATAGTCATGCAAACTGTTTCTCTCCAGTAATAATGGATTTCCTATAACACAAGTCCGTATTATAGCACGCAAAACGAAACAATGACAAGCAATAGTCTAAAGCTATTTATCAGCGGATACCTGTCCATCGTGGCAGGCCGCTACAGAAGCTAGATACAAAATATTTGGTGCGCGAAAA
>CAZJQZ010000013.1:0-29039 GCA_964548045.1 uncultured Dehalococcoidia bacterium
CCGCTATTCATAACAGAGAGGGCACAGCTTGTTTCCTTTTTTGCAATTCGCTATAATTGGCTAACAGCTATAACTCTTAAATTGTATCCCTTAAGGAATATTCCCAATGCCAAAAAAGAAGAAAGATGAACATAAAGCAAGGCAAGCCTACATTCAGCCCGCTTTAGATATACGCACCTTGCCGGTGCGCATCTGTGAGCACATAGCGGAAAAGGGCATATATGCTATTCTGCTGCTGGTTCCGGTGACATTCCTCTCCAATGCGTACTGGCCCTTCGACATCCCTAAAGTAACTCTCCTGAGAATACTCACCCTCATTGTGCTGGGCGGATATCTGGGTAAGATAATCGCCTCGAGGGAGTGGAAGATAGTAAAGCCGCCTGCACTTCTGTGGTTGCCCATACTGATCTATGCCGCCATCTACGCAATCTCTACCATCTTTTCCATGAGCCCTGACCTGAGTCTCCAGAGCGGGGAGGGCAGAAATCTCGGGCTGGTCTCACTGGCCGGCATGATCCTCCTCTATTTTATGGTCATGAACATCATGACCGAGCGCAGGCAACTAATACGCTGCCTGAATTTCTTCCTCATATCTTCTTCAGTCGTAGCTGTACTTGGCATACTCCAGGATTATGGCAAGAGCCCTATTGAAATCATGTCCAATGCGATGGGAAACCGGGCAAGCGCTACATTCGGGAACCCGGATTTCCTTTTCGCTATGATGATCCTGGCAGTCCCAGTTTCCTATGGCGCTCTGATTAAAGAAAAACGATTGATTTATCAGTTGATATATTTCACGTCCTCGGTCATTCTGGGATGGTGCATTCTCCTGAGTATGCCCCATCTATTCGGGGACGACATCAGCTTACTAGTAGCTTTCCTTATCCCGGCAGGTATCCTTGCCGTTATGTATATATCAAGAGTACTAAAGGGAAGGCAGAATCGTATAATCGGCTATTCATCACTGGTGACACTAGCAGTTCTGGCACTTTGCCTGTTGATTATATTTAATGCTGGCGGGATACAAGACAACTTTTCCGGCTGGGAGAAAAGATTCCGGGGAGAAGATACCGACCGCTACATGCTGGCCGGGATAGCGCTGGATAGCGTCGGCGACCACCCTATCATCGGCTCCGGCCCCAACACATTCAGGAATACATTCCCACAGTATGCAACTCTTAAATATGCACAACATGACCCGGAGCGTAGGGAAGATAAGGTGCATAATTCCTATATCGAAGCTCTGTCCACCACCGGATGGCTGGGACTGCTCACGTACGTATCTATGCAAATTGCGCTGTTCGGGTACTTACTAATGTGGTTGTGGAGGAACCGCAAAAAGCCTGCTTCGGTTTTCGTATTCTGGATACTGGTAGCTGGTATCGTTTACATGGCACACACTTTAGCCATGTTCCACACCACCACCCCCTATACCTTCTTCTGGATACTTATGGCTACAGGCGTGAGTTTCACTATGCTGGACAGACCCCGTATCAAAACACTGCGCTTTAATATTTCCCAAATACTCTCCAATGCCCTTCTGTTCATACTGGGAGTTCTCATCTGCCTGAGTATATTCATCGCGGTGCGGCCGTTAGTAGCCAACGCATACTACTTCCAGGGAGAGATGAGATTCAGCACTGACCCCAGGAATAATTCTCCAGCCTACATGGCTCCTCATGCAATTCCCTTTTATGAAAAGGCCGTTCAATGGAACGGAAGCGAGGTCCGATACCGATGGGCATACGCCTTAACCCTCCTCGCCGAAACTGGCATGATGGACCAGGACGCTAAAGAGAAGCAGTGTGCCAAAATAAGGAATGTGATAAACGAAGCCATCGAAAAGGAACCGGAAAGCGGCATGCTCTACTATAATCGGGGCATACTCATGTACCAGTGCGGTGCCGGTATCGATGAAATTATGGAAGATATAAACAAGTCCGTCGAGATGTATCCTACCGGATGGATGCTCCGGCAATTCCGGGCACAGATAAACACACAACTTGGGAACCTGGAACAGGCCATCGAGGATGATGAAATAGCACTCGCGGTTAAACCGGGGAATTATCAGTGGATGATGCGACTCGGGAATAATTACCTTACTCTGGGCGACCAATATGATGCTGATGATAATCCCGAAACCAATGCCGACGAACTGTATGAAAAGGCCGTATATATCTTCAATGAGGCAACCGAAAAGAAACCAAGCGATGCTACTTCACAATACTTCCTGGCCGTAGCTTACGATAAAACAGGCCAAATTGAAGAAGCAACCTCAGAATATGAGCAAGCCATTACAATGCTCACTCAGTTCCTGGAAAGCGATTCTGAGAACGTTTATGGGCATTACATGCTTGGGTTTTGCTACGAACGCACCGGCAATATCGATAAAGCAGAGCAGGAGTATTACACCGTGCTCGATCTCCAGCCCAATCACCAGCAGGCCAAAGACGCACTGACACGCATATCAGAAGGGGGGAACTAACCGTGTCTCCATCCGAGCTAACCCAGGATGAACACTATCCGGATATCATGAAAGAAGGTGATTTGCTAACAATAGCAAATTATTTCTTCGTTGAAAAAACCCCTTTCAATCAGGTGCTGGGGATGGAAATAGAATGGGCGGAAACAGAGAGCATCTGCCTCAAATTTGATATGAAGGAAGACCTCCTCGGGAACGCATTCAGAGGGCTGCTTCACGGAGGGGTTATTGCCTCAATCTTGGACGTTGCCGGAGGCATCGCTGCATTTTTCAGTTTACGAAACAAGCTGCAAGGTCAATCACTGGAAAAGGTAGCCCAGAGATTCAGCAAATTCGGCACTATAGATTTGCGCATCGATTACCTGCGCCCCGGCATCGGGGAATCGTTTAAAGCAACAGGCTACATCCTGCGCACCGGGAGCAAAGTAGCCGTAGCCCGGATGGAGATGCACAATGAGAAAGGCCGGCTCCTTGCCACGGGCACGGGCTCGTATATGGTAGGATAGGGATTACTAATGATTGATGACCTGATAAAAAGCACCCGGAGTTTCCGCAGGTTCGATGAAAGCGTAACTGTTGAGCGTAAAACACTGGAAGAACTGGTTGATCTTGCCAGGCTTTCCGCCTCGGCCAGAAACCAGCAACCACTCAAGTACATCATTTCCTGCGATTCGGATACCAACAGGAAAATATTCTCGACCCTCACATTCGCGGCCGCGCTCAAAGACTGGCCCGGCCCGGCAGACGGGGAGAGGCCTTCAGCCTACATTGTCATACTCGGTGATACCAGCATAACTTCCAACTTTTGGTGCGACCACGGAATTGCCGGCCAGAACATCATGCTTTGTACCAGAGACAGGGGACTGGGCGGATGCATGATCGCTTCGATAAACCATCAGAAACTCCGTGATTCGCTCGATATTCCCGCACAATACGAGATTCTGCTCGTGCTGGCAATCGGCAAGCCCTCTGAAACAGTGGTCGTTGAACAAATGCCCTCGGATGGAAGTATGAACTACTGGCGAGATGAGCAGGGCATTCATCATGTTCCCAAACGCTCACTTGATGAAATTATACTGAATCCGGAGAAGAAACAATGAGTGCAATTAATCCAGGTAAGTCAACAGCCAGAAGCGGCTCTTTCGATATACTCACCGCCATAGGCAAAACCCCCATCATCAGGATCGAAAACGTTTACGCCAAGTTCGAGGGGGCCAATCCTACCGGCAGCATCAAGGACAGGGTGGCTGTAGAAATGGTCGAAGCCGCCGAGAGGGAAGGTAAGCTCAAGAAGGGTTACACCATCGTCGAACCCACCAGCGGCAACACCGGCATATCGCTGGCCATGGTGGCCAGCATGAAAGGCTACAAGATGGTTGTTGTCATGCCGGAGAACATGAGCGAAGAAAGAAGACAAATGATGCACGCGCTCGGGGCACAAATCGTGCTCACCTCAAAGAGCGGAAGCCTGGCCGAATCGATCGAAAAGGCCCAGGAAATCGCCTCAAAACCCAGAAGCTTTATGCCTCAACAGTTCAACAACCCCAATAACATAGTCGCCCAGGAGAAAACAGGAAGAGAAATCCTGGAGGAAATCGGCCCGGTGGATGCCGTGGTCGCCGGCGTGGGCACCGGCGGAACTTTGATGGGAGTCTCGAAGGTGATGAAAGAGGTCAACCCCAATGTGAAAGTAATAGCCATTGAACCAGAAGAGGCGGCGGTGATGTTCGGGGGAAGCGATGTCAGGATCAGTGAACACAAAATCCAGGGCATCGGCGATGGTTTCATCCCTCATTTAATCGATATGAAAAAGGTAGACCAGACAATTACCGTCGGAAGCCAAGAGGCCGTTGATATGGCCAGAAAGCTTTCCCGTGAATATGGTTTGCTGGTAGGGATCAGCTCCGGTGCTAACATGCTGATAGCGCTGAAAATGTCTCATAAATTCGGAAAGATAGCTACTGTCCTGCCAGATAGAGGGGATAGATACCTGAGTATGGATCTCTTCAAGTTTTAACGTTCACTGTGCAATTTGCCTGGTTTTATGGCTCCGCCCCAGGCGCCCTTACCAGCAGAACAGGGATATTTCCGGCCCGCAATACCTTCTCAGCGACACTGCCAAATACCATCCGGTCCACTCCGGAACGCCCATGAGTTGACATTGCTACCATAGTCGACATGGTTCTTGTTGCCAGTTCGCTAATCTCCCGCGCAGGACTGCCCCCAAACTCCACCATCGTCCGCACAGCAATACCTCTGCTTATCAAGCCAGCTTCCACTTTTCTCAGGTATATTTTAGCGTTCCGCTCGACGGCATTTCTCAGTTCCATCCAACTGACTTCCCCGGAACATTCATCCCTCTTATCAACCGACTGAAAAAGAACTACTTCCGTACCCAGCTTCTCCGCAAAATATTCAACATAAGGCAAGGCAGCCTCTCCTGCCCCGGAACCATCCAGCGGCATAAATATTCTTCTGGCCAAGCCATCCGTCCGGACTTCATCATGAGAACTTCTGGCCCTGATAAGACAAATGGGGCAAGTTACTCCTCGTATGACTTTGTCGGCCACGCTCCCCATCGCCCATCGACTGATGCCGGATCGTCCATGAGTTGCCATCATCGTGAGGTCGATGGCGTTTCCCTCCACATAATCGGCGATAACCTCGGGAGGATTACCGTTAAACATTATTATTTCAACAACCGGATCTTCAAATGCCAAATCGGGATATTTCTGCCGGTATTCTTCCACACGCTGCTTCACCTTCCACACTACGCCTTCGAGGTACTCCTGCTGTTCCTGTTGCTGGGCAGAATCACAAACGCAGAGCAAAATCAGCTCTGCATGCAATCGCCTCACGAGTTCCTCGGCATAAGGAAGCACCACCTCAGCTAGGGTTGATCCATCCAGCGGAACGAGTATTTTTTGAAACACTTGAAGGCCCTCTGTCTATATCCGTGAACCCATGATACGAGGTGAAATTGAGGAAGGCAATAGTGCAGACCTGTATTTATACACCGGAAAACGGGGAATTCAAGAACAGGCAATAGTAAACATACGATCCGTCAGGCTCATACAGGTCACTGTTTTCGCCGCCGGACCCCACTACTTACAGACCAATTGATTTGGCCACTAACTCAACGATATCGGTTACTCTGATTTCAGCACCGGCGCTTTTGGCTGCCCGGTTCAGATTCCAATCACAAAATGAGCAGGCCGTCACGACGATACTCGCATCGACAGCCTGAGCATCTCCTATACGATTGGTTCCCGTCAGCATCGAAAGCTCAGGAAGTTCGACCGGATACCGACCGCAGCATTGGGTATCTTTGCCACTCCCTTCCATCTCTACCAGTTCAACGCCGGGAATGCTCTTTATCACCGCCCTCGGCTCTTTGATGACTTTCCCACCCAGCCGAGCTAGATGACACGGGTCCTGATAAGTCACCTTTTCACTCAGGGATTTTTCCGGCTTAAGTTTGCCTTCTTCGATCAGCCTGGCCAGCACTTCGGTGATATGAACTACTTCAAAATCAAGCTCGCCCACCACTTTCGGATAGTCGAACTTCAACACATTGTACCCACAAGCGCAGGAAGTTACTACCTGTTTTGCGCCAGCCTCTTTGAACGCTGCCACATTGTGTTTAGCCACAGATTCAAAAGCCTCAGCCTGACCGGAACTAACCAGCGGATTACCACAGCACATCTCGTTTTCACCCAGAATCGCAAAAGCAGTCCCGGAATGGTTGAGCAGCTTCGCAGTAGCCTGGGCAAGCTGAGGGGCACGATAGGAAGCCACACATCCGGCAAAATAAACCAGGTCCGCCTTTTGCGGGATATCCATTCCTTCCGCCCATTTGGCCCGTTCCGATTTTGGCCTGCCAAAACGGTTCCCCACTTTTCTTATGTTTTCGGCTGTCTTTTTGAATGGCTCGATCGGTCCCAGACCCATGTTCACCAGATCGGTTCTGAGGTCACGGAAAATGGAAACATGATCTTTATCCACCACACATCCGACCGTGCTGCATGCCCCGCAAAGAAGGCAATCATAAACCACTTTGACGAAGTCCTCATCGGGCTCGTACTTCCCCTCCAGCATCCATTTAGCCGCCTGAATCCTGCCCAGCGCCGAATGGGTCAGCGTGCGGAATTTCTCGTACTCCGGGCAGAGCCGATCCGAGGTCGGCCCTTTGGGAGGATAGGGATTCCACGGCCCGCGCTGGCAGACACTGCAAACCTGACAATTCCAGATTGCCGGTTTATGTTTTTCGAGCAATTCAAATGACATGGCGATGTCTCCTATTTACCCACCACGGGTGACTGGCCCCTGTGCATGATGCGGTTCGGATCAAGAGCCGCCTTGATGCGTCCGTAGAAATCGAGATATTCCGGAACGATGTACGGGGTGCAATCAGGATTGGGGCCGGGATAATCAGGAACAGCCCCGGCTGCGGTCCATCCGTCACGAACTTCTTTCGTAGCTTGAGCCGCCACTCCCGGACCATCATTCAACTCATCATAAACATAAACAGGGAAGGCGTTAGCATAAGTCTGACACACCCACCAGAGCATGCCACGGTTCATCGAGTATTTCTCGCCCACCCGGTTGTATACATTGAAGACTTCAGCAGTTATATCCATTGGATGAAAACACCCGACACAAAAGTACCGCTTGGGAGGCTTGCCACGCAACGAAGTGCCCCTAGCTCCGCCCCAGAGCATTTTAATAGTATTGGCAGGTAATTCCTTCCCAAAACCAGCTTCGGCAATTATGCTTCTGGCCTTGCCGATCCTGAATTCAACTTCCTCTTTCCACCCTTCAGCAAAAAGCTGCACTATCCAGGGAGCCGGCGGAGGCAAACCGATGGTCTTGAACATCTCATCATCCACACAGGTGATCCCATAGGAAATGTTCGCCCGCATGAGCTTTTTCACTCCTTCCTGAGCATCCTCGGCGGTATCGAAGCCGAATGAAATGCAATCGAGCGATTCAGGAATAGGATAGACCCGCATGGTAACTTCGGTCATCACCCCGGAAACCCCGAGGGAATTGAGGTACAGGCCGGTCAGGTCCGGCCCCGTGCCCAGATATCGCACAAACTGTTTGGCGTCTTTAAAGGAAGCAGAGCCAGTCCGAACGATCTCGCCCGTAGGCAAAATCACCTGTAAACCCACAATGAAATCACCTACACGCCCGTAAATGGAGCCTCCGGCTCCCACGCCATTGAAGGCCGTCCAGCCCCCGATGGTCACACCACCGCCAAATTCCGGTAGCCACGGTATTTTCCATCCCCTCTGTTCAATGTACTTGATAAGCCCGTAAACCGTTGCCCCGGCCTGCATGGTGACCGCCTGGGCATCCTCATCGATTTCGTAGATTTTATTCATGCGGTTCAGGTCTAACACAATGCCACCGTGGCGGGGAAGCGCCATTCCGGTGGTAGTAGTCCCCCCGGCTCTAACAACTACAGGAATCCCGGTTTCATTGGCCAGTTTCATCACCTGCGAGACTTCATCTGTGGAGCCAGGGACTATAATGGCATCAGCCTGAAGCGGCCCCTCATAACTCCAGGCCCGGGAATAAGCGATCAGATCGTAGTCTTTATCAGCGACCCAATTCGGCCCGACAATGCTTTTGAGCTTTTCAACGATTTCCTGATTCACCAGATTTCTCCGCACCTATTCGTCCAGATTTTCTGCTTTGCCCTTGTATCGTTCATCCCTTCCCATGAAACCCTCTTTGGTTCCCTGATCCCGACGTTCTTTAAAGAAATTATATTCATCCGGCTCCCACCGGATATTAGTGAACATAGCGTGGGAGATATAGACTAAACCATTGGTGAGTCCCCAACCCTCGTAAATCAACCTGCGGGTCGCTTTGCCGATGGCGATACCGTCACGAGGGAGCAACGCCATCGACTCCGCAAGCTTCTGCACCTCATCCTCCAAGTCCTCAGGGGGAACCGCTTTATTCACCAGACCAATCCGTGCCGCCTCTTCACCGCTTATCTTGGCCCCAGTCAACAGCATACCTAACGCCCGTTTAATGCCAATAGTCATCATCAGGAGCGCCACCTGTGAGCCACTTCCGGCAAATCCCAGCCGCTGTTCAACAGTGGCAAATTTGGCATCATTGGCAGCAACCGCCAAGTCGGAGAGAAGCGGGTAATACACGCCGGACCCAAGGCAGTTCCCGTGACACTGGCAGATAGTGATTTTGGGATGGAGGAGTATCTTTTGCTGGGTCTCGTGGAAGAAACCTTTGTCCACTGAATACCTGATCCTCTGGCTGGCACGACGTTCATCAGATTTGCCGGTGCCCATCCCGTAAATATATCCGACCTCGTTCAGGTCATGCCCGGCCTGGAAATCCTTCCCGGCCCCCTTGATAACTACCACCTTTATATCATCATCAAATTCGGCATCGTTGAGAGCATAGTGGAACTGATCTGTGATCCCCTCCTGCCCCGGCCAATCGGTGACATTGCGATGCTCCGGATCATTCAAAGTGATTTTGGCAATATTACCTTTTTTTTCGTAAATGACTTTGGTGAACTCGACCGGTTTATATTCAATATGTGGATGCAGCTGTGCCATTTCAATTCTCCTTCGCTTGCGATATCATTTCCATTATACCCTCTGCAAATTTTGAGGGAAAGTCAGGCATACACCAGTATTGACATCCACATGGATTTGGTTTACCCTTTCCTACACATAGGAGGTGTACCAAATGGAAGCATATTGCGTGAAGTGCCGTGCCAAACAGGAAATGAAGTACCCCGTAAAGATCACCATGAAAAACGGCCGACCGGCAACCCAGGGCGTATGCCCGAAGTGCGGCACCAAGATGTTCAGAATTGGCAAGAGCTAGATTATTAAACAATACAGGAATTTAAATACCCCCGATAAACGTGTTTTGTCGGGGGTAAGCTTTGTTATGAATTCATTGAAAAGACCCTGGCAATGGCAGGATGGCGAATACACCGTGACCAGGACTCTTCCCTGGTCCGGCCCCGGTTGCCACAACCAGTGCGGCATACTGGTCTACAGCAAAGACAATACCGTGATAAAGGTTGAAGGCGACCCGGAGATTCCCTTCAATGAGGGTAGACTCTGCGTCCGATGTCTCTCCCTGCCAAAGGTCGTTCACAGCCCACACCGATTGACACATCCCCTCAAACGCGTCGGGCAGCGCGGCGAGGGAAAATGGCAACCGGTTTCATGGGATGATGCCTACGACCTGATCGAGAATAACACCCACCGGATTCAAGCAGAATTCGGCCCCGAAGCCATCACCGTGCTGACCGGCACCGGAAGAAACATCAACCACATCCTAGCCAAGCTGAGTTACTCCGCTTTCGGCACACCCAACATGGCCCCGGGGTTTTTCAGCGGACTCTCCTGTTATGTGCCCAAAATGAACTCCATGCAGGCGGCCTTCGGCGGATTCGCCTGGGCCGACTGCTCCCAGATGTTCCCCGACCGCTACGACAACCCTGACTGGGTTCCCCCGAAATGCATGATCATATGGGGCAACAACCCGGTGGTTTCCAATCCCGATTCCTTCATGGGCTACTGGATCGTGGAATGCATGAAACGGGGGACAAAACTAATCGTGATCGATCCGCGTCTCACCTGGCTTGCCTCCCGGGCGGACATCTGGCTGCAGGTGCGGCCCGGCACCGACCCGGCCATTGCGCTGGGGCTCATCAACATCATCATTAGTGAGGATTTATACGATCGGGAATTCGTGGGAAAATGGACAGACGGTTTTGAAGCATTGAAAGAGCGGGCATCCCAATTCCCTCCAGAAAGAGTAGAGGAGATCAGCTGGGTGCCCGGTGAGAAGCTGGTCAAAGCCGCCCGTCTCTACGCCACCAGCAAGCCGGCGGCGATTCAGTGGGGCGTGGCCCTGGAGCAGCATCAGGCCGGAATGTCCACTCTTCTGGGAGTGCAGGACCTCTGGGCGCTGACGGGAAATGTGGATGTTCCCGGTGGGAATATTATCAATCGGCCCGGCGTGGATTACCCCAAACTGCCCCCGGCTGCATGGGGGGTCGAAGATGTCTCCAGAGACGTTATGAAGAAAACCCTCGGACACAAGGAATTCCCTTTTTTCAAGGGAGCTCATCCCGATGCGATGGCCGATGCCATGTACAGCGGAAAACCATATCCGTTGAAGATGGCTTGGATGCAGGCTACCAATCCGCTCACCTGCACCGGAGCCGATCCGAGAAAAGCATATCAGGCATTGCGCAACTGCGACTTCGTCGTCGATGTAGATTTATTTATGAACCCTTCGGCAATGGCCTGTGCCGATCTGGTGCTCCCCGCCGCTTCCGTGCTGGAGAGGGACAGCATCCGGGCGGAATTCGTCGGCGGCTGGTGGGGCCCGTTGCGAGCGATCAACAAAGTGGTGCAGGTAGGCGAAGCCAGATCAGATGAGCAGATTATGCTGGATGTGGGCAAGCGGCTCAATCCGGAAAGTTTCCCGTGGGAAAATGTGGAACAGATGCTCGACTGGCTCATCCGGGATACCGGCATGACCTTCGCCGAGTTGAGGGAAAGGCCCATTCCCCATTACGCTCCGTTCGAATACCGCAAATACGAAAAGGGCCTGTTGAGACGGGATCGCGCTCCCGGTTTTCGAACCGAAAACGGGAAATTCAACCTGCACATCCCCGCCTTCGAAAAGATCGGGCTCGACCCCCTGCCCTATTACGAGGAGCCGCCGGAAAGCCCGGTGAGTACTCCGCAACTGGCGAAGGAATACCCGCTGGTGCTAACCACCGGGGCCCGTTCCTGGGGATTGTTCCACTCCGAACACCGGCAAATCCCGCAATTGCGCCAGATCGATCCGGACCCGGAGATGGAGATACACCCGGACACCGCCGCCGAACTGGGGATCATCGATGGCGACTGGGTCTGGATCGAAAACAGCCACGGTCGCTGCCGGCAAAAGGCCAAACTCGTCACCACGATAGACCCGCGAGTGGTTCACGCCAAGCACGGCTGGTGGTACCCTGAGAAAGAAGGCTCGGAGCCGACACTGTTCGGGGTGTGGGATTGTAACATCAACCAGTTGCTGCCCTTCGGTCAGCAGGGGGCATCGGGGTACTGCGCCCCATATAAGAGCTTGATCTGTAAAGTCTACAAGTGCTAAGGGAACTGAGATGGCTAAATTTGGATTACTGATCGATTACCAGTTCTGCACCGGTTGCCACACCTGCGAGATCGCCTGCAAGCAGGAGCACGGCCTGCCGGAAGACCGGTGGGGTATAAAAATCCTCCAGTCAGGCCCGATGCAGTACGCGAAGGATAAGTGGACTTTCGATTACATTCCCGTTCCGACCGACCTCTGCGATCTCTGCCGGGACAGGGTCAGCAGCGGACTTCAACCGGCCTGCGTCAGGCACTGCCAGGCAGGAGTAATGAAATACGGCACCATAAAAGAGCTGGCAGAATACATGGAGCTCAAACCCAAAACGGTCCTGTTTGCGCCGGAAGTTGAACCATGATTACCCAGACAAGCTGCAACTTCTGCTCCTCCCGATGCGGGATACTGCTCCACATCGAAGGGGAAAAGATAACCCGCGTCGAGGGCGACCCGTCACACCCGGTCAGCCGGGGGTGGACCTGCGCCCGGGGCCGGGCGGCCACGGCAAAGCGATTTACTCTAAAAAACGGCCCTGCCCTGCCTCGCCTGTCAAATAAGTAGCCCTAGAGCATCGGCTCCGGGAATGAGGGGGACTATGTCATTCCCTCCCCAAGGCACATGCAATGTGCCCCTACACCTGCTTCGCATTTTGATTCGTCATTCATTATTCATTATCCCCCTCTTATGCGGGTAGCCCCGGAGCATCAACTCCGGGCATGATATTTCAGATGCTGTGTCCTAACCCAACCCAGGGCACATGCAATGTGCCCATACGCCCAATTTCCGCACCCTATTGCTTTTTTTTTAACCGTTGCTTTATAATTAAAATAAACAACGGCAAACGGAAAACAGGAGAGGAGGTGAGAATTATACGGACAAGTATAAACGGAAACGTCATTAAATCTAAACACCAGATTAAAAAGGAGGGTGAACAGAAAATGAAAAAACTGATATACCTTACCCTGGCAATCATGTTGATAGCGAGCTTTACGCTGGTGGCTATGCCGCAGGCGGCGGCAGCAACTATTAACGTAGGGCCTGGCGGCAGCATTCAGGATGCAATAAATGCTGCCAACGACGGTGACACCATCCGGGTGGCTGCCGGAACCTATTACGAAATCATCACTTGGGATGGGGTTAACCTGACCATCATCGGCGCCGGACCAGGCAAGTCCATCATTGATGGCAGCCACGCAAGCTACGGTAGCGTGATCTGGATCAATGACGTCGATAATTCCCGATTTGAAGGCTTCACCATTCGCAACGGATCTGCCGAATATGGCGGAGGAATGGACATCTCCAACGATATCGGTGAGCTGATAGTGGAAAACTGCCGGTTTGAAGATAATGAGGCCGGCAGAGGCGGTGGCGGTGTGAATTATGAAGACGAGGAATGTGCCGATTCGCCAACCTTCATCAATTGCACCTTCGTCAACAATACTGCTCGATGTGGGGGTGGGATGCGAGCTAATGACCATGCGACCCTGATCGGCTGCACTTTTGATGGTAACACCGCAAGCAGCCGAGGTGGAGGAATGGTAATCGGTTGCGATGGTGACGTGGATTTGAAGGGCTGCACCTTCAAGGACAACGAGGCTGGCAGTAGCGGGGGGGGAATCTGGACCAATCATGGTGAAATGACCGTGGACAGTTGTACTTTCAAGAATAATGAGGCCGTTGGAGGTGGTGGTGGCGACGCAGCCGAATCTGCGCAGCCAATACAGTTATCAAGAATCAGGGTCTGCGGTTATGGTGGAGGCATATCATTAGGCTGTAACAGCGAGGCAACAGTGGTCAACAGCGTCTTTTACCAGAACGAGGCTGCCTACGGCGGGGGAATCAGCGATAAAAACGGCTCAACCATAACCAACTGCACTTTCTACGATAACTGGGCCTACGGTGGCGGTGGAGTAAGGGCAGCAGCAACCGCCCCTGCTTTCGATGGCCCCAGTTACTATGGCGGCGGGTTATTCGATGGTTCTTATAATTCCATAGTCACCAACTGCATTTTCTGGAACAACTACGGGTCTGATGAAAACGACCAGATTTACCCGCCTTCGGCTGAACTGCCTACACCTCCACCTAAAGTTACGTCCCCAACTTCACAGAATACACAAGTAACCGGACCCACCCCGTTAGGAGGCGGAGGGGGCAATTCTGTAACCTACAGCGACGTTATGGGTGGCTATGATGGAACCGGCAATATTGATCAGAACCCGTCGTTTGTCAATTCCACAGGCGGCGACTTCCATCTACAGAATACCTCCCCCTGCATTGATAAGGGAACAAACGGGGCGCCTGCCCTGCCCACCGAAGACTTCGAGGGTGATGACCGCATTTGCACTGACACCGTTGATATGGGAGCCGATGAATTCTGCCCCACTATTATGGATTTGGGGCCTCTGCCAGATGAGACTCACACTCTGGAAATCATCATCAGCCCGGAGGGAACCGGCACGGTTGATCTCTATCCCGGCGGGCTGGGCATCTACGGGGAAGGACAGAGCGTCAAACTCACCGCCGAAGGAATCGGTGACTACTCCTTCTCCAGTTGGAGCGGTGATTTCACCGGCAGCGATAACCCGGATAACATCACCATGGATACCGATAAAGTCGTCACAGCCAACTTCGCCCTCCCCGGTCAGGGCATGGGTTCCAGTGGAAATCAGGGCGGTGGTGAAGGCTCTGGCGGAGAAGAAGGCGGCGAAGCCCCGCAGGGGAACGTCCCGGTTGACGCTCAGGGCGTTACCACTGGCGGCGTGGCCATCACCGGCGGCTGCCTTGACTGCAACGGCAAGTTGATTATCCCTGAAGGAACCACCGCACTTGATGCAGCCGGCAACCCGCTCTCCGGCGTAACTGTTCAGGCGCCCGGCTCAGTTCCGGATGCCCCCGACGGGGCTTCCATCCTCGGCGTCTGCGATTTCGGGCCCGACGGAGCTACCTTCAATCCGGCTATCACCATCAATATGAACTACGAGCAGGCAGGCCTCACAGCAGCAGGACTGGCTCCTGAGGACCTCACCCTGGCTTACTACGATGATGCCGCGGGCGAATGGACCCGGCTCCCCGGCATGACAGTGGTCAACTTCACCTCTCAGACTGTGAGCGGCGCCGTCGGCCACTTCACCACTATCGCGGTGATAGGCCCGTGGTCAGCCCTCTAGGATAAGTACTAAAGCTGAACAAAAGAGCCCCTTCCAAATAAACGGGGGGGGCTCTTTTTGTTTATAAAAAAGGGGGTTTTACAATTGCCATGCACGCGGGAATACCCCAACCCAGGGCACATTCAATGTACCCCTGCATCTCCCGATCCATTTATTCCCCAATGATCTTGACCAGCACGCGCTTTTTGCGCCCGCCATCGAATTCGCCGTAGAATATCTCCTCCCACGGGCCGAAATCCAGCTTGCCATCAGTCACCGCAACCACCACCTCCCGACCCATCACCTGCCGCTTGATGTGAGCATCAGCATTGTCCTCGCCTGTGCGATTGTGCCGGTAGTGCTCCACGGGCTCGTGCGGGGCCAGTTGCTCCAGCCATTCCTCGTAGTCCTGATGCAATCCGTGTTCGTCATCGTTGATAAACACCGAAGCGGTGATATGCTTGGCATTCACCAAACACAGGCCTTCCTCGATACCGCTTTCCCGCAACGCCTCTTGCACATCAGGGGTTATCCGGACAAAAGCCCTCCGGCTTGAGACGTTGAACACCAGTTCCTTCCGGTAACTCTTCATTTATGCCCCCTGAATAGTATTAACAACTCATGCGCAAATCCGCTTTCAGCCGAAAGTATTACGGGTCAAAGTCCGGAACGAGATGTGGGCCTACTTGTGCTCACCCCCGGCACCCTACCTCGGAGGCATCCGGATTGCCCCGTCCAGGCGAATGGTCTCACCATTCATGAAAGAATTCTCCACGATCTGCTGCACCAGCGAGGCGAACTCATCGGGATGGCCAAAACGCTTGGGAAACGGTGTTTGCTGCGTCAAAGCTTCTCTCGCCTCCGGGGCCATGAAACCGGTGAGTGGCGTATCGAATGTGCCGGGGGCGATGGAACAGCACCGAATACCGGATCGTGCCAGGTCACGAGCAGCAACCAGCGTCAGGCCCGCTACACCTGCTTTGGAGGCAGCGTAAGCCGCCTGCCCCATCTGGCCATCGAAGGCAGCCACCGAGGCTGTATTGACGATCACGCCCCGCTCATTATCCTCGTTGGGTTCGTTGTTCTGCATCTCAAAAGCAGCCAGCCGAACCGCATCGAATGTCCCCACAAGATTCAAATTAATGATTTTTACGAACACACCCAAGTCGTGCGGGCCTGTTTTATCGACTATTTTCTGCACCCAGCCGCTTCCCGCGCAATTCACCAGAATATGAACCGCCCCGAATTTCTCTACTGTTAGTTTCACTGCGGCCTGAACTGTATCAGTGTTTGTCACATCAACCAGGGCAAAAACTGCCTTTCCTCCGAGTTCGGCACAAAGCGCCTCTCCGTTCGTCTGGTTCATATCCGCAATTACCACGTTTGCCCCCATCCTGTGGAGGCGGCGGACGGTAGCGGCTCCCAGCCCACTGGCACCGCCGGTGATCAAAGCTGTTTTACCTTCTATTTGCATAGATTCTACTCCTTAATATTTATCTCAAGAAAAACCGGGCCCTTTCTAGCTTACCATTTTGCCGGGTAAATTCGAATAGCCCAATCCCGTTACGAAAGGTGCCATCCAGACTTATATCAAAACGAAATGAGGTCGTCATTCCAGCCGAAATAATCTCAGAGACTGTGAGATGAATCCGGTCTGAATCGCTCATAAGAGCCGTGATAAGATGGTGCTTGCCCGCTGGTAATTCAATTGCAGCATCGGAAGCATCAGCAAAGAGCCCCGTCAGCCGGGCTGTATTCCCCTCGTTTATGGCCTGCACGAATTCCCGCACAGTCGCCTTGCCCTTCCGTCCGATTCCCCCAAAGCCACGCATATAGCCCAAAACACCTGCTATTCCCTGAATCCGGGGCATACGCGAGCCGAGAGAGGCCATCATTCTAAGGCCAGGCACTCCTCGCCCCAAAACCTGCTTTATCATGGGGAGCAGTTCCCAGTGAGCCGCAAGGCGCGCGATTTTGAGCCGACCAGCTTCTTCCACTAACTCGTACATAGCATAGGTGTGAACACTGGTGACCAGCCCCGTTGCTGCCGTGATCTCGATATCCACGTCACGCAACACAATATTCGCCGCCACAACATCCGCATGGACATGGAAAATAATTTCATTGGGAGCAATGAAGGTTTCATAGAACCGGTCCAGCGCACCCATATCCCGTTCATCAATTCGACGGTGAGGCGCTGTGCCCACCGGATCCTCCACCACTGCCTGCTTCGCAAACAATGAAAGCCAGGCCTGTTTATCGTGTCTGGCTACTGCTTCCGGCGAGGCTGCAGCAACATTGATCAATTCCTCGCGAGTGTACTTTAAATCAAGCATGTGAAAACAACCTTTCGGCAGAGACTACTTCCTCAACCGTTTCTGAACCGCTTCACTCTTCAGTTCCCGGAGCGCATCAGAAGCAACCCACTTCGCCGCTCTGGAATCCATAGCCTTAATTCCCTCAGCCGTCTCAATAGCCCTAGCATTCAAATTGAGGTTGCGCTTGCCGATCTGCCGCAGGGCCCAGTTAATCGCCTTTTTGACCAGGTTGCGATCATCACCAGCCTCTTTAGTTATGAGCTGAAGGAATGGTTCGAACTTTTCATCTGCCGCTTTTTTATCACTCACCACCAGGCGTGCCATGAGTACGAAGCCGGCCCGCTTATGCGACTCATCCTCTCTCCCGCTCCATTCCACTGCCTTCTGCCACGCCAGAGGAGTTTTTTCAAACAGGTTCATACAGCACTGATCGCAAATCTCCCAGTAATCGAACTCGCCGGCCCATCTTTCCATCTGCTCTTCGGTAACCTGCAAAGGATCATCCACCATTCCAGCCAGTATCCGCGTCTCACGGCTGCCATTGAGCCACAGCCAACCGGCCAGCTCGTGGTTTTTTTCGATTACATCGGCAATACCCCTCAGATCGGGAATTGAGACACCGTAGGCTTTATCAGGCGTGATCCCGTATTTTGCCATTTTCCTGACCGCCTCGGGATTTGCCAGTGATTCCAACTGATCAAGGAACTCGCTATATTCCATTTTGAAATTCTCAACTATAATTGGTCAGATATCAGCCCCTTCCCCCTCTTCTCCTCCCCTTGGGCACATCACAATGTACCCCTACACCATTTCAAACTCAAGACGAAGCGTGCGTTGAGTGAAATCGGTCACCCTGGTACGATGATCAATCCGCCAGCCCACCACCCAGATAATCCGATCTCCGGAACACACCAGGGGAACATTATCCCTCCAGATTCGAGGAATTTTAGCATCGACCATGAAATCCTGCAACTTCTTAGAATCATCCATCCCGAGCGGCTGGAACCGATCCCCATCCCTGCGGGCTCGAACGGTCAGTTCACCACCGGCAAGATCAAGATCGAAGAAAGCTACAAAATCGCCCTCGTCGATTGCATTCGGCCTGCCGGGGAAAACTTCAGCCGTGACCTTCCATCCCGAAACCGTTATCTGGCCGGGAATTTGCAATTGCCCTTCACTTTCAAAAAGTGGCAAAAGCGAAAGCGGGTTATCACCGCGGGTAATGAAGCTCCTTTCATAACCGCCATACAGAGTGAAGCCATATGGCAACGAGAGTTCCTTGCCCGCCGGATGGGACAGTGTCTCCATTATGGCCTCGATGTGAACCATCTCGATATCCCGCAAACTCCCGACGAGTTGCCCCAGCACCATACGCAAAAGATGCCGTTTCAAGGCCGGAGAAAGCTCAGCAAAGGCTCGATTATCCATCACTACACCTTCGTGAGCCTCTTCGACGACAGATTCGAAAACCAGCCTCACCTGCTCATCAAGATAGCTGACATCCTCGGCAATCAGGTGAGCCGTACGAGTGAGACCTTCGACGATATTTGGATTGTATTCGGCCAGCTTCGGCATGATCTCGGCACGAACCCGATTGCGCAGGTATTCCGGCGAAGAATTGGAGGAATCGAGACGAGGGAAAAGCCCGGTTGTATCGCAATAAAACTGAGTCTCTTCCCGGGTTATCTCCAGCAGCGGACGTACAACGGTGAGAGACCTGCCCTCCGGCAGCCCCCATTCAAATATGGGACGCATCCCCTGCAAACCGGAAAGCCCGGTGCCCCGGATAAGGTGCATGATGATAGTTTCCGCCTGATCATCGGCGGTATGCCCCACGGCTACAGCACCAGCACCGATCCTTTCCGCCACCTCGGCAAAGAAGCCGTAGCGAACCTCTCTGGCAGCTTCCTCCAGCGAACAACGCGTTTCATTCTGATACTCCCGGACGTCGCGTGACTCTATTGTGCAGGTAAGCCCCAGCCTCACAGCCAAATCCGCCGTGTAGGCCGCATCGGCATCCGATTCTATGCCCCTCAACTGGTGATTCAAATGCACAACATGCAAATCCAACCCGAACGAACTCTGGAGCAAGGTAAGAATGTGCAACAAACAGACGGAATCGGGTCCGCCGGAAATCCCCATCAGCAATGTGCCGGATCGATCGAAAAGGTGATGCTCTGTAATAAAACGCTCGACCCGCCGGGGCAAATCTGTTTCGATTTTCATGATCTTCTTCAACACGGAATATAATGCATTACAACAATTCCTGGTTCTTCAGTTCGCAGGCGAGGTAATCAGAACATTATCAAACATGGCTTCGGCGTTGCCGGTTTCGGTGGAAGTGCTGATTCCCAATCCCAGGGCCCCACTGATGAAGGTGTTATCAAGCATTTCAACCAGCAGATTCCCGTTGACAGAGAAACTGATTGAGTTATCCACACACTCCAGACGAAGCTGGTTGGTCTCATTATTACCGTTGTTGACATGCTCGGAAAGAACTGGCTCCTGCAGGAATTCACGCTCGCCCGCCTTGCGTTGAGCCGCTATAGCATAGCGGCCATCGGCGCTCACCAGAAAATGGTATCCGTTTCCCCAGTAGTCGGTCCGGCATGCCACGATAATCCAGCTATCTTCGCCGCCCTCAACCAGCTTAGTATCCAAATGAAGCACAAAGTCATCAAACGAGCAGCGGGCAACACATATCTCCGGTCTTCGTAAAAAGCCTCGATGTTTAACCCTAAGAGCCTCATCCTTGTAGTAGGCAATCCCGTGTCTATCCGAATAAACGGGCCACATCCCGGATGGGCGACTGAAATCATCCGATAACAGTGTTTCCCCCGGATCATCCGGCAAGGGAGTACAGGTCAAAAAAGGTGTTCCGGTAGTAACGGGATCAGGAGTAAGGGATGGTATGGGCGTTATGGGTAATATGGGAGGCGATTGCTCGACCTCATCCCACTGGCTTATGAGCCACTCCCCATCACGTTTTTCCAGCAGGAAAGTGTCCTCATCCGGCACAGTGACATTCCTGCCATTCACTTCCCCTTCCAAATCATACTTAGCCTTTACTGCAACTTCAGAATCAGTGGCCCAGAGTTCCTCTACCAGAATATTGGATACACTGAAAGAGATATCCACCATCAAAGCCTCATTGAATAACACGTATGCTTCCCTTATTTCTGTCGGCATCCCCGCGCCTTGCGTGACTAAATGTTTTTCTATCTCGTTAATATCACCAGAGAGAAGAGCCTGCAAAAACCCTCTCACCGTACTCTCAGGTGATGATTTATGATAATACACATCACTCGCATCCCCCGCACCCGCACAGGCAATAACCACGGAAGCCAAAAAAACCAGAAACAGGCAAATCATGGCACCCGTCAAAACCTTCACAACCCCTCCATATTGGCTACAGATTAACGCACCACACAGGATTTTTCAAGCATATAAGACAGCTATTCCAAATGACAGGTATCATTGAAGGAAACCAGCCTGGTTTTTCCCCCGGAAAACTCGATTTCGCTGATACTCGCCACATCAAGGTTGAATTTCCTGAACTCAGAAAGACTCAAGTCAAAGACGCAGCAAAGTAAGGTTACCAGAGAAAAGAAGTGGCTGATAAGAATCACCGACCCGATGCAATCCCCGGTGGCAATATCACTGACAGCTCCCCAAACACGTTGCTGGAGCGAAGGCAACGTCTCACCACCGGGCCATCTTGCTACAGCAGCATTGTTTGTCCAGGTATTGATGAAATCCGGGTCTACATCTTTCAAGCTCGGGGAGTACAAACCGTCCATCTCGCCCACGTCCAGTTCCTTCAGCCTTTCTTCTATTATTATGTCAACTTGATGAAAGTGCCCTATCGCCTGAGCCGTTTGATAAGCCCTGCCCAACGGACTGGAGTAAATAGCTTCGACCGGCTCACTCTTCAGCGCCTGCGCAATCGCCTCGGCCTGTGCTCTGCCAGCCTCATTGAGGGGAGTATCGCTTTGCCCCTGAACCCGGTATTCTTTGTTCCAGTCAGTCTGCCCGTGCCTCACCAGAATAAGTCGCATCAGTTCGTGCCTGCACTCAATCGGGTACGGTGAATCGATTTCGCCGGGTCTGCAAATCCCAGCGCAAGGAGAACCTGATCCGGCCTGCCCGATCCGCGGGAATCGTTGCGCAGACGCATGCCAAGAATGCAGCCGGGGCCTTCCGCCCGGATAACCCATATATCGTCGATCAGCGCCCGAAGATCATATTTGTGAACCTTCTCCCCCCTGTAATGCTGCCAGGGAAGGCTCTCTTTTTCCAGCAGGGATCGAATAGCTTCATTTATCTTTTCCGGGGTTTTCTCCGATCCCGTCTCGACTTTATACTCAACAAAGCGTAACTGTGACTGGAGCGAAGGCAACCTAGGCCAGACATCCTTCACATCCATTATTTCCACACCTTCCGGCAATTGTTCCCTGAGCGCTTTGGCAAAGAAATCCAGTGAAACCTTTCTCTGCAGGAACACGTCCATCAGTTCTCCTTCGCTGGTGACACCAACCGCAAGCGGAGAGGCAATGGCAACTCTGGGCTGAGGATGAAACCCCTGCGAGTATGCCAGCGGCATCCCGGCCCGGCGTAATGCCCTGTGCCAGAGGCGCATCATATCCAGATGGGCAATGTACTTCAGTTTCTCGCCACGGCTGAAGGTAACGACAAGCCGCTGCCGGGGCTCATCCTTTGGTAATAAGGACCTTTTCAATCTTGACCCCCTTCATCTCGGTCACCGTGATAGTAATGTTCTCATATTTCAACTGGTCACCTTCATCGGGAATGCGGCCCAGTTCGTTGAATATAAAACCGGCAATTGTTTCATAATCCCCTGTCGGCAAGTTGATCTCAAGCTCATCGTTGGTCTGGTCGAGCCTCTTCCCGCCATCAACCTGAAAGGTATTGTGATCGATCGTTTCCACGGTCTTGCGGCCCACAGCCAGTTCATCCTCCAGCTCTCCCACGATCTCTTCCAAAAGCTGCTCCATAGTCACCAGCCCGGCAGTCCCACCATATTCATCCACCGCAATCGTCACCTGGGTTTTCTGCTGCTGCATTTCGACGAAAAGCTCTCCCACCACTTTAGTCTCCGGCACAATGTGTGTGGGTCGAGCCAGTCCGGTCACCACATCCTCCGGCTGAAGTTCACCTCTGGCCTGTGCCAGCAGCACATCCTTAATCCAGAGAGCACCTATCACGCTATCCATTGTCTCCTCGAACACCGGAAAACGAGAATGGGGCATCTCTCCATAAATAGCCATGAACTCGTTGAGAGTTGTGCCTTTCTCCAGCCACACGACATCGGTACGCGGGGTCATGATTTCGCTCACGTGGCGGTCCCCGAAAATGAGTACCTTTTCCGCCATGTCCGCTTCCCCTTCTTCTACAGCGCCATCTTCGAGTCCCATCGAAATCATGACCCGAATTTCGTCCTCAGTTATGAGATTTTGTGAAGCGGGTGTACCACCGAACAGCTTTGCTGCAGCAATCCCGATCCAAGATAGGGTAGCTGCAAGCGGTGAAAGGACAAGGGATATGATTTTGATGGGGCGGGTATAAAACAAGGCCATCCGTTCGCCCAATTGCGTTGCCAGCGTTTTGGGAATGATGTCACAGAAGATTAACAGCAGGATAGTAACACTGATAGTGGATACCAATGCACCCCAGTTTTCGTTTTCCATAATATCCACTACGATCAATGTCCCCAGGGCAGCGGCAGCGGTATTCACAAAATTATTCCCGATTAGCACCGTTGTCAACAGCTTCTCCGGATGCTCCGCCAGCTTGGCCATAGCTTCCGCACCGGAAACTCCGCTATCCACCATATGCCTTATCCGCACTCTCTGTAACGAGATAAAAGCGGTCTCCGAACTGGAAAAGAAGGCAGAGATAATCAGACAGAGGATAAAAAGGATTATGTATACTTCAATCATCGTCGATCACACTCCTTTGGCCGCCATTTCGGCCAATTCAGACGAGCCGCAAACATCTCCCCAAATACTCTGCCGATATTCGCCGCCCAGTTTTGTATCCGTCAAACAATTGTGAAGAGATTCATCACTCATCGTAAAGACCTTAAGGTAATTGCCCGTATGCCCGATCCAGAGGTTGTTCTCTTTCCGCTCTTCCCACAATACCGGCATAACCTGCCCCCGAAACTTCCGACGAAAGTCAGCAGCGCTTTGTTTCGCCAGTTCGATCATCCGCAGACTTCTGGCCTTTTTGGTTTTATCGGGAACCCTGCCGGGCAGATTCGCCGCCGGAGTTCCTGTGCGCACCGAATAAGGGAAGATGTGCATATCGGCAAAACCGATTCCAGCACAAAAACTATAGCATTCCTCGAATTCCTCGTCCGTTTCGCCGGGGAAGCCGACAATGATATCGGAGGTGATGGCAATATCAGGCATGGCCTGACGAACCATGTTCACCGTACTTGCGTATTCATCGATGGAGTAGTTCCGCCGCATCCGTTCGAGGGTCGCTCCGCAACCGCTTTGAAGTGCCAGATGCAGATGACGACACAACCGCTCGTCTCCACACCACAGCTCCACAAGCGAATCAGATATCTCCCGAGGTTGAAGCGAGGAGAGCCGAATCCGGTTAATATCAGTCTCCGCCAGAATGCGCTTCAGCAACCCTTCGAGTCCCCCCTCATCCCCATACACCCCGATCCGGGTGCCAGTAAGAACCACCTCACGGTAACCCTCATGCGCCCGGGCCTTTATTTCGGAAAGAATCGTTTGAGCAGGTACGCTTCTCTCCAACCCACGCACGTGAGGAACGATGCAGTAAGAACAACCACGCGAGCATCCCTCCTGAACCATGACCATTGATCTGGTGCGAAACGGACTGGAAACCGGAGTGTGCCCATTGTTCACACTAGTAAACTCCTTCACGGCCATCTTGTTTTTCACCAGTTCCACCAGATGCATTTTTTCCGCATTTCCCACAGCAAGGTCAACCCCTTCCACCTTCGCTTCTCCGGCATCCCGCTCAACATAACAGCCCGCAGCCACGACGAGCGCACGGGGGTTCTTCCGGTGAGCTGAACGCAAATACTGACGGCATTTGCGATCAGCGACGTGCGTTACCGTGCAGGTGTTGAGAATGTAAACATCCGGGCCTTCGCGTGAATCCACCAATTCAAATCCTGCATCAACAAATCTGCGTGCCAGCGCCTCGCTCTCCGCCTGATTGAGCTTGCAGCCTACGGTCTGAAAAGCAACAGTGGACTTGGGGGATATGCTGGAATCGGGGACTGGATCGTCTGTCATCTTACGTCTGTTATGAGGTCACATGTGTATGGTATCACATAGTGTAGCAGGCATTGGAAACTTAGTCAAAATTGACTGGCTCGTAAGTTCAGGATAGGATATATCCATGCGAACCGTCGACGACTTGAGAAAAACATTGCGCCACATCGATGGCAAGGGATACAAAGCCTATCGAGATATCGAAGGGCAATACGACTTTGGCAACTATGTTCTCTCGGTCGAACACACCCAGCGCGATCCGTTTGCGCCCCCCAGCCGGGTCAGAGTAATGATCCCTCAAAAAGCTGCCGGATTTCCCCCGGATACTTTCCGCAACAAAAGCCGCCAGATCGCCCTGCGTGACTACCTGACAAGAATGTTCTTTTCCGCTACCAAACGGTTTGCTGCAGGATCACGCGGTACGGGAAACAGCGGGACAATCTCCATCGACAGACCAGGGCAGGAAATACTGGAACGCACTTCAGTCTTCATCACAGAGCAAGAGGTGGAAGCCAGATTTGTGATGGGGCTTCCCGCTTCCGGCAGAAGCATCGCCGGGAGGCAGGCCGAAGCGATGTTTTTCGAAGAGCTTCCCCAAATTATAAAAAGCTCTCTTTTCCACAGGCACCTTGATGAAAAGAAGCTCTACCGTTTCATCAGAACCGCAGAGGATACCGACTCTCTCCGTGGTCAACTGGAAGAACTTGGGTTGATAGCTTTCATCGCTGACAAAGCCATCCTCCCCCGCAACAGCGGAATCGATCCGCGTCCGCTTGATAGTGAAAAGGCGATACCGTTTCAATCGCCGGAATCACTGCGGGTGGAAATAGAACTGTACAACCGGGGAACGATCACCGGAATGGGAATCCCGAAGGGCATCACACTCATTGTGGGAGGCGGATACCATGGCAAGTCCACCCTGCTCAAAGCCCTCGAACTGGGAATATATAATCACATACCCGGCGATGGACGCGAACTGGTGGCAACTAATCCGCAGGCAATGAAAATCCGTTCCGAAGATGGCCGAAGGATCGAAAAGGTGGATATCTCGCCGTTCATCACTAATCTCCCTTTCGGGCAAGATACTACCGCTTTTTCCAGCGATGATGCCAGCGGGAGCACCTCGCAGGCAGCCAACATCATCGAAGCGCTGGAAGTAGGGACACAGGTTCTGCTCATCGATGAAGACACCTCGGCCACCAATTTCATGATCCGGGATCATCGTATGCAGGAACTGGTGGCCAAAGAAAAGGAGCCGATTACGCCTTTTATCGATAAAGTCCGGCAACTCTATCAGGATTTCGGGGTTTCGACAGTTCTGGTACTGGGCGGATCAGGCGACTACTTTGACGTGGCAGACAGGGTAATCTGCATGACAGACTACCAGCCCCATGACCTGACCGGGCAGGCACATGAAATCGCTCAGAAATACCAGCTGGAGCGCAGTCCGGAAGGGGGAACCGGTTTCGGGAAAACAATCGAACGAATCCCCATGGCTCACAGCTTCGACCCCAGTAAAGGCAAAAAAGAAGTCAAGATTTCCTCCAGGGGATTGCAATCCATCATTTTCGGAACACATCAAATCGACCTCGGTGCTGTGGAGCAACTGGTCAACACCAGCCAGACAGGTGCTATCGGGGATGCCATCCACTACTCCACCAGATACATGGACGGGAACAAAACGCTCGGGGAAATAGTCGAATCTGTGATAGGAAACATAACGGAACGGGGACTGGATGTATTAAACACCGTCCCCCAGGGAACATATGCAGCATTCCGGGGACTGGAACTTGCAGCTGCCATCAACCGGCTGAGGACTCTTTCAATCAGGGAAAAAGCAGGTTGAGCCCTGCTTCGCAGAAGCTCAACCTGCCTCTTCCAATACACTCAAAAGTATTTACGCTTCTTTAGCTCTTGCCAATTCGGAACATCTTGGTGCCGCATTTCGGGCATACACCCTGGGTTGCCGGCCGACCATTCTTCATAGTGATCTTCTTGGGGTCCTTCATTTCTCTCTTGGCTCGGCACTTCATGCAATAGGCTTCCATCAGGATACCTCCTTCGAATGTGTTTGCATGAAGGATAAACCATTTCGTAGCCACTTGTCAACACCCACGTGCAAATTCAGCTTTGAATTTGGCACAATACCAAACACAGTGGAGGCTATCGGTTTTCATTTTATCAGCCCCCCCCGACTTGCCACAGAGGCACAGAGGACTTTCTTCCCCCTCTCCCTCGAAGGGAGAGGATTGGGGTAAGGGTAGAAAATGTCATTCGAATCCCCCCCTCAATCCCCTTTGGGAAAGGGGGAGGTCAGCCCCTCAAATTGAGGGAAACACGCAACCAAATTAAGGGTATGCCCGGTAGCGTTATATAGTTTTTCCCCGGTAAAGTACAGGCAGTGTCGCAGCTATCGAACACAAAGTCAACTTCATCACAGTAAACACAGCAGCAGGGAAAGAAGGGAGGAGAATTATGAAGTACGACAGCCGAATACTGGAATACATCCAAAAGCGCCAGGCTGTACAATCAAATTCCCAACAATCCGAGCTCAGCAGGACTCAACGCAGGAGAGGAACAAAAAGCTCAAAACCAAGTCTATTCAACGGAACATGGACGGCATCGCCGGAAAGTACGCAGTAAATGAACCATTCAACTAAAGTACCGGGATATTATCAGCTGATAGCTACCAGCTATCATTACCTCATCCCCCTATTCGTAACCCCTGATTAACCACTCATCCATCTACGGAAATCCCCTCTATCATTTTTGGGAGTATACCCCCACCTGAATTGAGGGCAACTCCCGTTTCGTTAATCCACCGGATTCTATA
This sequence comes from uncultured Dehalococcoidia bacterium, assembly GCA_964548045.1. Lineage (GTDB taxonomy): Bacteria > Chloroflexota > Dehalococcoidia > SZUA-161 > SpSt-899 > JBGLNL01. The sequence goes on from CAZJQZ010000013.1 coordinate 27,216, forward strand.
GATTCTTTTATAGCTAAAGTACCAAAGTGTTATCCGGGAACGGTACTTTTTGCCCTGACGAGAGTCAAAGGAGCAGTGAGGATGGAGGGCCTCTTGAATTCTAACTATGAGCGCACAAGGAGAGATTATGAATTTTGCTATCCAGATACTCATCCAGTTAATAATCCTGGTAACAGCCATGGTCATAGCAGGGCTGATAATCCGCTGGATCGTATCCCACCCGGAGAAGTGCAAGGCTGCCTGGAAAAACACAGTAAGACGTATGGCAACCCCTTTGATATGGGCAAAAGCAACCCGGGCCTACTTCAACTGGAAACGGGTGAAAATGAATTTCACCTTCCAAGAATGCCTGAACCGCGAATGGAACGATTACGACTACAAGCATTCTCCTGAACAGGAGTATTACCGATTGTGATGTGGAGGCACATGTAGGGTTTATAAAAGGCTGAAGCCTTGATTCCGTTATGATCTACGGAATTCACCCTTCAGGGTTTCAGGAGGAACCAGGGACAGTAGGGGCACTTTGCGGTGTGCCCGGACGGATAGCAAGGACTGATCGCCAAAAACTGTGGGCTGATTAAATGCCAGAAAAAGCATTTGGAAATGAAACTCGACTGGGGGTGGAAGATGGCATGTCGCTACATCGACACATCATAGGGACAAGCGATGAGGACAGGAGGTTTGTGATGGAGGCCGGCAGGCTTCTCTCAACAGGCTCCAAACATAATCGTAGAAGATCCCTTAAACAGAGGGGAAAGAAAAAGTCGAGGAAAGGATGGGAAGAGTAAGAAATACAAATTTCAAAAATGTCATTCTTAAGGAGCCTGAGCGCGAGGAATTCAGAGCACATCATGTGCCTTTACAAAACAAAAGGAGGAACAAATGGGTGTACTAGCAACAGAACTGGAACAACTGGTCGTCTTCAGCCTGGCCGAGGAAGCCTACGGGGTGGATATCGGCAAGGTCAACGGCATCGAGCGGATGCAGTCAATCACCAAAGTTCCCCGGACCGATGATTCGGTGCAAGGTGTGATCAACCTGCGCGGTCGGGTCATCCCGGTGGTGGATCTGCGGAAAATATTCATGCTGCCAGTCACCGACGAAACCAAGGATACCCGCATCGTGGTGGTGGATATCTCCGGGCAACAGGTCGGCTGCCTGGTGGATGCCGTCACGGAAGTACTGCGCATCTCTTCGGATTCCGTGGAACCCCCATCATCGCTGGTGGCCTCCTCCGGGTCCGATTACCTGCTGGGCATCGCCAAGCTGGAAGGCCGGATGATCATCCTGCTGGACCTGGAAAAAGCGCTGGCCCTGAAGGGAACCATCACAGCAATCGAGGAAATGGACATACCTTCAAACAAAGAGGTTACCGAATCAGATCAGAGAGCAGACAAACCGGCGGAGGTGGCGATGAGCGGGTAGCTCTGAATAAACAACGTGAAGTGTTTACCTTACGATTTCCGGCTTACCAATAAAAATAAAAGGAGGGGAAAGTGGCCACAACTAAAAAGAAGAAAACCGCATCCGAACCAACTCAAACAACAATGGAGGAAACAATGTCTGATACTAAATGTCAGGAGGAACTGGCAGCTCTCAAGACTGAGATGAGCGAATTAGCATCAGAGGTCGGCATACTTGTTCAGGCAGCGATAGAAGGCAAACTCGATACAAGAGGTGACCCCGGTAAATTTAGTGGCGAAGCTGCCAGCATCGTCCAGGGCGTCAACAACACGCTCGACGCAGTAATCGGTCCGCTCAATGTGGCTGCCGAATACGTCGACCGCATCTCCAAGGGCGATATCCCGCCCGAGATCACCGATA
>CAZJQZ010000014.1:0-28418 GCA_964548045.1 uncultured Dehalococcoidia bacterium
AACTCTTTATCGGGAACATCGGTTATAAGTTCAAAATAATCCATGATGAGTTCGTCCGGCAGTGACATCACCTTGCCGTACATCTCATTGGGAATGTCATCCACAGAGATGTAGTTATCCAGGCTTTTGGACATCTTCATTTTGCCGTCGGTTCCCACCAGCAGCGGGGTGAAAAAAACATGTTGCGGTTTCTGCCCCATCATCTCCTGCAACTCGCGTCCCATGAGGCAGTTGAATTTCTGATCGATCCCGCCGAACTCAACATCCGATTCGATCATCACCGAATCGTAGGCCTGAAGCAAGGGGTACAGAAGTTCAGTAATCCCGATGGGTTGCCCGGCGGCATATCGTTTGGAGAAATCCTCGCGCGCCAGCATCTGGGCCACGGTGAATTTGCTGGTCAGGCTGATGACGTCAGACAGGCTGAAATCGCCGAACCACTCACTCTGCCAGCACACCTCTGTCTTCTCTCGATCAACGATTTTAAAGAACTGCTTCATGTAAGTTTCGGCATTGGCTTTGACCTCTTCGGCGCTGAGCATGGTACGCATCTGGGATTGCCCGCTGGGATCACCGATCTGGGCTGTCCAGTCGCCAACAATGAGGATAACTTTGTGTCCCAACTCCTGAAACTGGCGCAGTTTGCGCAAGCCCACGACATGACCCAAGTGAATATCAGGCCGAGTGGGATCAAATCCTTCCTTCAAGCGCAGGGGTTTTCCTGCTTCCAGCATACGCCTGAGATCGTCTTCGACGATGACTTCGGTTACGCCACGTTTGAGTAGACGTTCAAAATTTTCATTCATGCGGATAAAGGGTTGATGACTTCTGGAATATCGAGTTCCCTTGCCATCGCGACATCACTATTGATCTGCTCAATCAGTTGTTCCAGCGAATCGAATTTCACTTCGCCTCGCAGTCTTTTTACAAATTCAATACTGAATTTCTGGTCATAAAGTTCACCATCAAAATCCAGTATGTGCGTTTCAACAGTCCGCTCGCCGGGTCCGAACGTGGGCCGAAGCCCGATATTGGTTACCGCCCGGTAGACTTTATCGCCGACGTGGGCCAGTGTGATGTAGGAGCCGTCGGCCGGAAGAGCATGGTTTTTGAGTACACTTAAATTGGTGGTTGGGAAGCCGAGGAGTTTCCCTCCGCGATGGTCTCCATGTACTACTGTGCCGTGCAGCATGAATCGCCTGCCCAGCAACGCCGTGATGTTTCGTACGATTCCTTCCTTCAGGGAACGGCGGATGGCTGTGCTGCTCACTACCTGGTTGCCAACCTGGATCGGTGAGACAACGTCGACGGAAAATCCCATTTCATCACCCAGGGACTTGATTAAACCAGCATCACCTTCCCTGCCCTTGCCTAAAGCAAAGTCGGGACCGATCACCAGCGCTTTCAGTTTAAGGTGCTCAGTCAGAAGGCTCAGGAAATCATGAGCAGAATATTGGGCCAGTTCCTCGGTGAAAGAGAGAACGATAACGTGGTCTATTCCCAGGTCCTTGATCAGTTCGATTCTCTCCTCCAGACTTGTCAGATATGGTAGCTCTGTCTGGGGGGCGAGTAGCGCCTTGGGGTGCCATCCAAACGTAATCACCCCGCTGAGGAGCCCTTTTTCATCCGCTTTTTCTTTCATACTGCGGATAAGGTGCTGGTGACCCGGGTGCACGCCGTCGAACACCCCGATCGTCAGAGCCATCTCTTTTGAAGGTTTTACGGCAGACAGTTCGTCAACTAAACTCATTTTGGGTAGATTCCCGGAGTTTTTTGTTGGGGGCTCCTACTGAATTATAGGGGTTTACGAAGATGGTTTCAAGCGTAGTCTGTCTTGTGAGAAGGTCAGGGCTTTTTTCTTAAAGAATTCAAAATGTAGTTGGGGAGGTATTTGCCGAACAGTCGTTGCCAGGGACCCATTTGTTTCAGACCGTCCAGTACAAGTTCGCCGTGCCAGTCGAAGGATTTGTAAGACGATTCGAGCATCTTCTCGTGGATGTTGTTATCTCGAACGATATTGAATATGTTGTTGATTCGTCTATCGGATAGACTGTTGTACAGTTTGCGGGCGAAGTAGTCTATCCTGAGTTCCTTCCCCAGTTTCGCTTTCCATAATTTTTCATAATGAGAAAGCTGTCTGGCCGAAAAGTCGTTTCGCTGGAATGCCTGACCGATTGCCTCTGTGGCGAAGTCGGCACAGAGGAGGCCATAGTAAATGCCTCCGCCGGTTGTTGGTTTGACCTGTCCGGCAGCATCACCGATTATCAGAGCCCTTTCCCCGTAAGTTCGGGAAAGTGGTTTGAGAGAAATTCCACCGTACGAAATGTGAGGGTTGGTATCGGCTATTTTCCCCTCCGATGCAAGCTGTGCAAGGAGAGTTTGCAGATATGCCCCTGGCTTCTCACTGGCAAATAATCCTGCCCGTGCCCGGTTTTCTGATATCGGGACGAGCCAGGCGAAGAATCCGGGAGCGGTTTTGTGAGAGAAATAGACTTCCGTTTCACCGATCCTGTTTGATTCTACCTCAGCCTGCGCCCCGGCGATCGAATATTTGGGTTTGCCTAATCCCAATCTCAGTGGCAATTTGGAAGCGAATCCACTGGCGATGATGGCTACTTTGCCTGTGAATTTGTGCTCGGCCCCCTGCTGGTCGACAGCCAGATCAACTCCATTGGCGGAAACAGAGATGTCGTTTACCTGACTGGAGAGATGGTACTCTGCGCCGGCGGTCAATGCTTTTTTGGCCAGCGAGCGGTCAAAAGCGAGACGGTCGAGAATATAAGCCTGCGTTTCATCGCGGTTGACCCTGATGAATTCTCCTGATGGAGCGAAAAGCTTTGCCGATTTGGCTTCCTGCAAAACGCAGGTCCTGTCGATCTCGTATGCCTCGAAACATTCTCTGCCGATTATCCCGGTGCAGCAGAGCTTGTGGCCTGTCTGCGCCTGCTTTTCGAGAACAGCTACTTTGTAACCCAGATTGGCCAGATTGAAAGCAGCCCTGCTTCCAGTGGGCCCGGCTCCGATTATAAGCACATCGTAGCTCATCTCAATGTGCCCTGCCTGATAAAGTGCAGCAGATTTTCATTCTTCCATAGCTTTAAAGCAAATACCAAAAGGATCACCAGTCCGATCGTTTCTGATATGTAGATCAGGGGTTCTGTTTGTGCCGCTTTCCCCATCGTTCGTAACCAGTCTTCCAGATCAATCAGGTCAGTCTCCGGGAAATCCCATCCCATCAGCGGCCATAACAGGGTTGCGGCAGCATGCCACATCTCGTCCAGTATGAGATGAAATCCGGAACACAGTGCCAGCACGAGAAACCCGATTTTCCCGTATCTGTAGAATCGAAACAACCCATAGCTGAGAAGCAGCAAAAAGAACAACAGGGTATGGGCAAACAGCCGGCCATTGTTTTCGAATGTTTCAGCGAAGAAAATATGACCTATTGGTTTATCGATGATATCCGGTAGTATCGAGCCCAGCAGAACCAGCCGATAATCTATTTCCCGGGCGACGCCGGCAAGTTTTTCAGGATTGAGTTTTGTTGGCAGGAATGGAGTCGGCCTGCCGAGACCTTTGTCCCATGCCAGTGCCAGCCCCAGAGTGATTCCGGTATGAGCAAATAGCAACACGTGATTATTATAAATGGTAGTGGGTTTTTAGGGAAGCAAGACGCTTACTCCGGGGTTTCGCGGAGATTGAATCCAATCAATTTGGCGATAAGCACCATGACCACGATGGCTACTAGGAAAAGGAAGGGGCTGGCAGCATCGTGATAGAAACCAGTTGCTACATCTTCGCCCCACGTGTTACCGATTAGAAGAATAGATACCAGCCGAATCAGGTTGGCTAAAATAGCTACCGGGATGGCCAGGAGGAAGAGGATCGACTTTCGAGTGGAAGAGCCCTTTAGAACATAGGCAAATATGGCTGCCAGTGCCAGCAGGGCTATGAGGCTGTGCATCCCGCTGCAGGCCATATCCACATCGAAAGCAGCGTCCTTGAGCGTGATCTTAGATCCTGTCCTGACCACATCCACACCAAGCAGGTCGACGATACCTGCCGCGGCACGGGCAGCAAAAGACTGTAACCAGACTCCTACTTTTTCCAACAGCCAGGGGAAGGGAATCAGGAAGACAAGCATGAAGATGGGAAACGCAAGGGCTCTGAGGGCTCGTGTTCCTCGAAAGAGGAGTATAAGCCCCGGTAATGTCAGGAACAGCGAGAGGGCGCTGAGGAAATTATCCAGCCGGAGGAATCCGGCGATATGTATCCCCAGTCCGATGACGAGAAGCAGGGTGCCATGATATTGGGAATTTTTTCCCTGCAGATCGTGCCGGCGGGTCCAGATTATGAGGGCGACTACCGGGAGAAGAATAAAGCCGTGGGAATAATTATCCGAATGGAGCCATGCATTGCCCATCCATTCAAGGGTTGGATAGTAGATGAGGATAAAAAGCGCAGCAACTATGGCTGGCCCGATGAGCTTCTTATATTCGATATTTTTGAGAGTATTCTTGATCTCAACTTTATCCATGCTTCATTGTAACATAAATCCGGTGCAGGCGTGAGTTACCCTGGTTTATAGCTCATGACTGAGCGGCCCCTGAACCAAACATACCCTCCTGCAATTACCAAGCCGAGCGATAATAAAAGGATAGCAGGTAGTTCGGGTACCGGAGGTAGAGCTTGACTGGAATTCTGAGGGTCGGGGGAAGTTTGAGTGAAGAAATCGGAACCGTTGTTATTTGTATCCCAAGCAGGGCCATGAGCACCGTCCTCATTTGTGCTGGCATCGACTTTCCTTTGAAGGCTTTCCCCTTCCGATGGGCCGTTGGCAGGCGAGGTTTCATAAGTGGTTGATGTTCCCCAGCCTACGGTATCTATGATGGGTCCCCCTGAACTGCTTCTGAGGCGAACCCATCCATCCGCATCAGTCAAAGTCATTGTTTCTGTATAATCAGGTGATAACCATGTGCCCTTATCTGGGTTCCAACTGCCCCCGCTTTGGTCCCCGATGAAATAAAAACCGTGTGCGGGAATTTGTGCTCCAGAAGGTAATGTTATGTCTGCATCAGTATCAGATTTGGTATCAATTACCCAATTCTCGATATTTATCATTATTGTTCCGGGATTATACAGTTCGATCCATTCACTCCCCGCACCCTGTTCATCAACATATATTTCACCAATCACCACATGATCTGCTACTTCAGCGAAGGCCAATGGCACCAGCAAACCCGATAACGTTCCCGCCATCAGTATCGCTGCTAATAACCGTGTCATGTTTCTTCTCATTGTGGGCCTCCCTGATTTGAACGCATTTTTGGCATAGGATATCATTGCCATTCACGGGATAGTATAGATTATAGTGCCCTGTGAGTCAACGTCACTCGCCCATGATCTGGAAGATAATTTCTCTGGTCCGGGCCCGGTTATCGAAATCTATCAGGATCACCTGCTGCCAGGTACCGAGGATGGGTTGACCACCAGTGAACGGCACAACCAGAGAAGCTCCCAGCAGGGTGGATCGCACGTGAGAATGTCCGTTTCCGTCTCCCCAGCGCTTGTCGTGCCCGTAGGGTATTCCACGTGGGGCTATCCTTTCAAAGAGGTCACGCAGGTCGGAGATCAGCCCCGGTTCGTATTCCACTGTGCTGATCCCGCAGGTGGAGTGAGCCACAAATACCGTTACTGTCCCCTCTCTGGCGCCGCTGTTTCGCACCGCTTCGGCTACGTGCCCGGTGATATCGATAATATCGCAGTTGCCCCGGGTTTGAATTCGGGTTCTCTCAGTAGTAATCATGCTTCCTCCTGTAGAAACGGATTTTCCCTGATTATATCAGGTAAAGCGAAAATGTTATAATGTGTTTGCTCATGGACTTTTTTGAGGTTATCAGAAAACGCGGCAGTGTCCGCCACTTTACCAATGATCCGGTGAAGGAAGATGACCTGATGGCCATGCTCGGAGCGGCGCAACGGGCACCGAGTCCTGAAAATGAACAGCCCTGGCATTTCATTGTTATCCGGGACAGGCAGACGATTGAAAATCTTCGTGATATGGTCAATGCTCTGCTCGATGCGCATATTCAGTCGGCCGAGACCAAGGCCAGAAAAAAGGTGCTGAAGAACAGAAGGTTCGGGGCGGTGAATGTATTCGAGGCCCCGGTGGTTATTGTGGCTCTTGGCAGACCTTATCCTAATCGTGATCCTGCCAGTCAGCCGGTATTCAATCAGGGTTTGCAGGGCGTTTCCGCTGCCATAGAAAACCTCCATCTGGCGGCTACGGCGCTGGGATACGGTGGATGCTGGGTTGTGCTGCCACTGGAACTGGGCCGGATGGAAATTGAGGCTATGCTGGGGGTTAAAAGTCCCTGGTTTGCGGTAGCCCTGCTTTCTATCGGAGTTCCGGCCAGAGAGCCATCAGGAGTGAAGCGGAAGCCTCTGGAGGAGATCGTTACCTTCCTATGAAAATCATCGGAATCGAGACCTCCTGTGATGAGACCGCTGTGGCGGTGGTTGAGGATGGCACCAGAATTCTCTCCAATGTGATTGCCTCCCAGGTGGAAATTCACTCTCGCTATGGGGGCATAGTTCCTGAAGTTGCTTCGCGGCAGCATCTGCTCGCGATGAACCCGACGTTGGAAAAGTCGCTGGAGGAAGCAAAGGTGAGTCTTCGGGAAGTAGACGCTATTGCCGTCACCAACGGGCCCGGACTTGCCGGTTCGCTGGTGGTGGGAGTGAACCTGGCCAAGTCGCTGGCTCTGGCCTCTAATCTGCCGCTTGTTCCGGTGAATCATCTGGAAGGACATATCTATGCCAACTGGCTGGGGGAAGATTTGCCGGAATTTCCGCTGCTGTGCCTGATCGTCTCCGGAGGCCATACCGATCTGGTTTTGATGGCCGATCACGGCAGGTATGAGCAACTGGGCCGAACCCGTGATGATGCGGCTGGCGAGGCTTTCGATAAGGTGGCCCGGCTACTGGGACTGGGCTATCCCGGCGGGCCGGTAATCGAAAAGGTTGTCGGAGGTGTGGAGAACCCTCGCAAACTACCGCGAGCCTGGCTTAAAGGAACCGATGATTTCAGTTTCAGCGGACTGAAAACGGCCTGTCTGCACATGGCGCGTGATCTGGGAATTGTGGAGGATGAACCATCACCTGAAACCAGCCAATTAGTCGCCGAGGTAGCCGCCGGATTTCAGGAATCGGTGGTGGATGTGCTGGTTACCAAGACCTGCGATGTCGCCAAAAGATGTGGCGTAAAGCAGATTCTCCTTGCCGGTGGAGTAGCAGCCAATACCGCACTTCGTGCAATGATGTTACAACGTGCGCCGGTGCCCGTTCTTATTCCCGGCACGATACTGTGCACTGATAATGCGGCCATGATTGCAGCTTGCGGTTATTTCAGGTTTGTGGCCGGAAAAACTACTGGCTGGGATTTGGATGTTGATCCGAATTTGAAGCTGATTTGATGGTGGGAGCTGAGTTATCTGGACAGATGGACAGCTTCTCTGTGGTCGATCCAGTAATAATATTGCGTCGAGTCTTTGCCTAAATAGTGGTTTACGGACATGATGCCGCTGCCGGAAACGGAAATGGCCAGCAGAGGCATTTCCCCTTCACTTGAAATTGTTCCTGTCATATTGCGTGTCTCACTTGCCGGGCATATAGCTGAATTCTTCCAATCAATTCGCTCGTCATTCTTGAGATCGGTGATTGGCGGGTTTGCCTCAGCGAACATGGTTTCTACTGCCTGTTTTACCTCTTCCCATTCTTTGGTTTCTGGCTCTTTTTCATCAGAGTTGCTTGATGAAGAACATCCGGTCAAAATGATTGCCGTCACAAGCATTAAAATCAGTGCAACAGATGCGATTTTTATCATTGCCGTGCCCATGGTGAATTCATTATTACGAGGAATATAAAATATTGACATGGTTATCATTAAAGAAGTTCAAAGTGCCCAACGAATATGTTTTTGCTGAAATTGAGATTCTTCGCCCTCCTGAGGCAAATTAAGAATGAAATGATAGGCACGATTCCCCATGTATTGATGTAGACAATACCTCGCTCTTTTGTAATATAAACGTTTTCTCTGAATCAGTCAAAGTTTTGGTGTCATATTGATACTACCGGGCAATCCCGACACCTTTGAACCTGACAGAATGTCTTGTACAGGTGAATCATCCCCTGCTGGCGCTGCGCCGAATTGATGGATCTGGATTTGCCTTCATTCCAGAAAAGCCTGCTGAGGTAGCGCGTAATCTGATTTTCGCTCGATTTCGGATAATTCCGGTATAGTTGAAAAACGTGTTGCTTTGTTTCTTTTTGAGCGTTTGTCTCTGCCCAGGCAAGGGCAAATGGCAGAACTATATTGATGACGATTTCCCGGGCTCGTCCCTGCCCGAGCAGGTCGGGAATTATGAAACCCTTTTCAATGGAAATTGCTCTCTTGCCGGGGATTGCCTCATTGATAAGGTTTAATACTCCTCCCAGCAAGCCATCATCGAAATATCGATCAAGCAAGTGAGCTGTAGCCATCAGGCGTGAGGTGGGGAAGTTTCTGGGGTGCATGCGGAAGAAATGCCAGTCGGCATAGTTCATGTTGTTTTCAACTTTGAGAGATTGCCAGATATTCTCAAGTTGTGAAATTTCTTTGAAATTCTCGGATTTTGCTTTCCCTTCACATTGCGATGGCAAAAGCCCTGCGGCTCCAAGCAATAGCGCTTTCAGAGTGAGAATCCGATCTCTGGATTGTTGCTCGCTGGTGATGCTTTCCACTACGCGAAAGGGTAAACGGCGGGCCAATTCCTGAAATGCTTTTTTGTTCTTGGTGTAGCCCAGTGCTCCCATGATACCCTGGTACAATACTTGGACCGGTTCTTCCAGAATCAGTTCAACCTCGAAGTAGGCCGACTTGACATAAAATCGTTCCGTACCGTATCGATCCAGTATTTCTCGCAGGCTGGTGCTACTCAATCGCTCTCCGATACCCCGGCAGGGCAGTGATGGCGCTTGTTGCTCTTCGGCCCGGATGGACATTTCATCCATTGAACCGTTGAGATAACCATGAAGCGAAAGTGTCGGGATTGAATTACCGTTTTGTAAACGGGCCGATGATCTGGCGTCATCCCAGAGAACAACCTGCAAAATGGTACTGTTAAAATGAGGATCGTGCTGATGCCCATGCGATCGCCAGTCGCTGGATTTCACATGCAGTTCGATATCCCCGGTGAGGATCTCATCATCGAGGAGGATTGTCGCGCCGAGGAAATCGGGGCCGCTGTCTTTGTTCTCGATTCCCTGATATCGGACCTGTATCATCCGGCCATCGCTCGAGGGAAGCGGCCCTTTCTGAATCCACTGACCCTTCCAGATGTGGGCCAGCAGGCTTTCGGGGACTTTCGGTTTTTCTGCGGTCATAGGCGGGTGGCGGTTTAATTTACTTGAAAGTATCCATTGCTCCGTAGGCAGCCCGCAATCGATTGGCAATAACTTGAGCCAGACGGTCCATAACCGCAAAACCTGTTTGTGGATTTGCTTCCAGCATGGCTCTCAATTCCGTCCCTTCCACAACAACGAGTGTGGTGGGTTTTTGGCACTTGGCCGTAGCTGATACGCTGCAAGGTTCGCAAAGGAAGGAAGCCCATCCCATGCCCCTGCCTTTGCCCAGAATGTCGATGGTTATTTCTCCTTCGCGTTCCCCGAGATTTATTGTTCGGGTTAAAGCAACCTGTCCTTCAGCGATTAGATATATTCTGGTTCCATATTCACCCTGGGTGATCACTGTATCACCGGCCTCGTAGCTTTGCACGCTGGATAGCCGGGCTATTTTATCGATGGTTTCGTCATCCAGCAAACTGAATATTTCGCAGTTTTGTAATGATTCTTTGATCTCCAATGGTGCCATGCTTTACCTCCAGGAATATCTGCGGATGGCAAACATGGTATCACATTTTACGAATGTTGGGAAGTGATTGGAGCAGATTTGGGGAATCAGTTATTCAGACTTGCGTCCCCGCTTATGATGGTTTCCCCCGCTTGATTCTGGCAGATCACGTCACACTTGATTGACATTCCGATTTCGTTGGTTTCAATCGTCCTCACCTTGCCGCTGATAGTTACGGTGTCACCCGGTCTGGCCGGGGTTTTGAATCTCACGTTGAGCTTGCCGCTGTTGAGCCAATCCTGCCCGAAATTGGCGGTCAACATTTGGGAAACATAAGCCAGAATAAGCATCCCGTGAGCGATAGTTCCTCCGAGAGGTGTCGATTTGGCGAATTCTTCATTGATGTGAATGGGGTTGAAATCCTTGCTGGCTTCGGCGTAAAGGTTGATACTCTCCTGAATGATCTCTTTTTTCAATTCCAGGAGTTCGGTTCCTTCTATTAGAGTACTAAAATCAAGGCTTGATTCTGCTTCCATGATATTCCTCTCAAGATTTAAGTGTTGCGGCTACTTTATGTCTGCATGATAAGCCTGTAGAGATTTTACTCCCGCCTTGCCCCGCCTGTAAGCTGCAATCCCTCTTACGGCTGCGGCTGCCCCAGCCAGGGTGGTAATATATGGCACCTTATACTTGATTGACGTCTTGCGGATGTAGGAATCATCATACTGGCTTTTTTTGCCGGCCGGCGTATTGATAACCAGTTGAATTTCTCCGTTTGTTATTCCATCCACAATATTGGGGCGGCCCTCGTGCATTTTGAGAATGCGTTCCGATTTAATGCCGTGTTTGGCCAGAAACTCACGCGTACCCTCGGTTGCTTTTATCTTGAATCCAAGTTCGGCAAATTGGCTGGCCATGTCAGGTAAGATAGCCTCATCTTTATCCACGGTGGTTATCAGGACTGCGCCTTTAGTGGGAAGCACCTGTTGTGTGGCTTCCTCTGATTTGAAAAGTGCCATCCCGAATGAATCGGCCATCCCGAGCACTTCGCCGGTGGAGCGCATTTCCGGGCCCAGAACAGGGTCGACTTCGGGGAACATTGGGAAAGGAAATACTGCCTGTTTTACCCCGAAATGAGGGATTGATTGCGGCTTGAGATCAAGATCGGCCAGCTTTTTGCCCATCATAATTTGCGTCGCAATTCGGGCCATGGAAAGGCCGCAGACTTTGGAGACAATGGGCACAGTTCGCGAAGCCCTGGGATTTGCCTCGAGCACATAAACTTTATCGTTGCAAATGGCATATTGCATATTCATCAATCCGACTACGCTTAATTCCCGGGCGATTTTCCGCGTATAGTCGTTGATAGTATCGAGGTGTTTTTGCGGTATACTTACCGGTGGGATCACGCAAGCGGAATCTCCCGAGTGCACTCCGGCCAGTTCAATATGCTGCATAATGGCAGGTACAAAGGCATCGGTTCCATCAGCAATAGCATCCGCTTCTGCCTCGATGGCATTATCGAGGAATCTGTCGATCAGGATGGGACGATCAGGTGTCACACCCACCGCCGCAGTAACGTATTCCTCGAGCATTTCTTCATCGTGAACTACTTCCATGCCGCGTCCGCCCAGCACATACGAGGGCCGCACCATCAGGGGGTACCCGATCCGCTTCGCGATGTTCAGCGCATCGTCCAGATTGCTGGCCATGCCTGATTCTGACATGGGAATGCCGAGTTTATCCATCATTGCCTGAAAGCGATCCCTGTCTTCGGCCAGATCAATGGCATCGGGTGAAGTCCCCAGAATTTTAACCCCTGCCTCCTCCAGTTCTCTGGCAATGTTGAGCGGTGTCTGCCCGCCGAATTGAACCACAATTCCTTCAGGTTTTTCTTTTTCATAGATGCTCAGGACATCCTCGACTGTCAACGGCTCGAAGTAGAGTTTATCGGAGGTGTCATAATCGGTGGAAACCGTTTCCGGATTGCAGTTGACCATGATTGTTTCGTAGCCAGCATCTCTCAATGCGAAGGCGGCATGAACGCAGCAGTAATCGAATTCGATTCCCTGCCCGATCCGGTTGGGCCCTCCGCCGAGCACCATGACTTTGCGGTTGCTGGTGGCAGTGGTTTTGTCCGGGGCGTTGTAGGTGGAAAAATAATAGGAGGCATCCTCCACTCCGCTCACGGGGACGGGTTCCCATCCTTCCACCATGCCCAGCGAAATACGTTTGGAGCGGATTTCTTCCTCCGATATATCGAGGAGCTTTGCCAGGTAACCATCGGCAAAACCATCCTTTTTGGATTCAATGAGCAACTCATCGGGAAGATTCTTTCCTTTGAACTGCAGAATCTTCTCTTCCAGTTCTACCAGTTCTTTCATCTGGTTAATGAACCAGGGCTTGATGAAAGTTTTCTCGTAGAGTTCCTGCACATCAGCACCCTTGCGCAGGGCTTCGTACATGATGAATTGCCGTTCACTGGATGGCTCGTTGAGCATTCCCATAAGTTCATCCAGTGATTTCTCGTTGAAATCACTGGCAAATCCCAAGCCGAAGCGGCCTCTTTCCAGCGAACGGATGGCCTTCTGGAAGGCTTCCTTGTAGTTCTTCCCAATGCTCATGACCTCGCCGACGGCCCGCATCTGGGTGCCCAGTTTATCCTCGGCATTCTTGAATTTCTCGAAAGCCCAGCGTGCGAACTTGACCACTACGTAATCGCCGGACGGTGTGTATTTCTCAAGGGTTCCGTCTCGCCAGTAGGGTATCTCGTCCAGGGTCAGGCCACTGGCCAGCTTGGCAGAAATCAGTGCAATGGGGAAGCCGGTGGCTTTGGAGGCCAGGGCGGAGGAACGTGAGGTTCGGGGGTTTATCTCAATGATCACCACCCGCCCGGTTTTGGGATCGTGGGCGAACTGAATATTGGTGCCGCCAGTGACCCCGATGGATTCCACAACCTGGTAAGAATAGTCCTGGAGGCGTTTTTGCAGTTCGGGTGAGATGGTAAGCATGGGAGCTGTGCAGTAAGAATCTCCGGTATGCACGCCCATCGCATCTACATTTTCGATGAAGCATACGGTAATCAGTTGATTCCTGGCATCGCGAACAACCTCCAGTTCCAGTTCCTCCCAGCCCAGAACGGATTCCTCAACCAGAATCTGCCCGATGAGGCTGGCTGCAATTCCCCGACTGGCAACGGTGCGCAGTTCTTCGACGTTATAAACCAGACCTCCGCCGGTTCCGCCCATGGTATATGCGGGCCGAATGACCACCGGATAGCCAAGATCAGCGGCGATTTTCTCGGCATCTTCCACACTGAATACCGCTGTGCTTTTTGGCATTTCAATGCCCAGTTTATCCATGGCTTGCTTGAATTCGATTCGGTCTTCGCCTCGTTCAATGGCATCAATCTCCACTCCGATGACTTTGACATCATATTTTTCGAGCACTCCGGCTTTCGCCAGTTCCGAACTGAGGTTGAGTCCGGATTGGCCTCCCAGATTAGGCAGCAGTGCATCAGGACGTTCTTTTTCGATGATCCGGGTGAGTGTTTCCAGATTGAGAGGTTCGATATAGGTGACATCCGCTATTCCGGGATCGGTCATGATGGTAGCCGGGTTGGAGTTCACCAGAACGATTTCATACCCCAGCCCTCTGAGCGCCTTGCATGCCTGCGTTCCGGAATAGTCAAACTCACAGGCCTGCCCGATCACTATTGGTCCGGACCCAATTATCATTACCTTTTTGATGTCATCCCGTCTTGGCATTAAATACCCCCTCTTGTGATCGATTACAAACTGACCTCAATGCCACGTGATTTCAGGTATTCTTTCACTTCTTTGACCGTGAATGTTCCGAAATGGAAGACAGAGGCTCCCAGAACGGAACTGGCGTGCCCTTCGGCAACAGCTTCGTAGAAGTGTTCCAGTGTGCCGGCCCCTCCGCTGGCGATCACCGGCAGGCCCGTAGCATCAGCGATGGACCGGGTGAGTTTCAAGTCGAATCCAGCTTTGGTGCCGTCGGCAGCCTTGCTGGTAGGCAGGATTTGCCCCACGCCGATAGCTGCCATTTCTCGGGCGAATTCAACGGCGTCCTTTCCCGTAGCGGTGCGCCCGCCATCGATGTACACCTCCCGTTCGGAGGGCAGCGATTTGTTCTCATCAGCATCAATGGCAATCACGATTTTTTCAGCACCGAACCGACTTATCGCCTCTTTGACCAGGGCAGTATCCCGGTAAGCTGCGCTTGAAATAGAGACATGCGCCGCTCCTGACTTGATCGCCTGTTCGATATCGTCGATGGATTTGATTCCGCCTCCCACAGTTACCGGGGTTTTGATTGAGGCTGTCACCTTTTCCAGCACATCGAACATTGTCTGTCGTCCTTCAATCGTGGCGGTTATATCAAGGAATCCGATTTCGTCGGCGCCACTATCGGAATAAGCCTTTGCCGCTTCTACGGGATCAGCCGCATCTTTGATATCGACGAAGTGGACCCCTTTGACTACTCTTCCTCTCAGCATATCCAGGCAGGGAATGACCTTTATTACATTACTCATTTCGATGCTCCTTTTGATGATTGATTCAAAAAAACCTCCTGCCCGAAAAAGGCAGGAGGAATCTTGCGCCATTTGTGATTACCAAAAAGTAACCCAATCCAATACATTTTCGTTTTCCCTTGCCAGCCTCTCGGGACCAGCTTAAAGGCACTTACTTAAATTTATTATAGCGGCCCAAAATCCTTTTTTCAACCGTTAAAATTTACCGGTTTTTTGGAGGCTGGCATTGCAAGCCGCAAAGATGCTAATATATCAGCATTAACGGTTAGCTGGCAAAAAGGAGGGGAAATGACCGATAACCACGCAGCAAAAGACAGGGTGCTCCAGATGGCCCGGGAGCAGGATGTGAAATTCATACGCCTGTGGTTCACTGATATCCTCGGTTTTCTAAAAAGCATGGCCATCACTGTAGATGAACTGGAGCGGGCGATGGAAGATGGAATGGGATTTGATGGTTCGTCGGTTGAGGGTTTTGCCCGCATTGATGAGAGCGATATGATAGTCATGCCTGATCCGGATACCTTTTCCCTGATTCCCTGGCACAAGGATCATGCCATAGCTCGGATGTTTTGTGATATTCTGCACCCCGGCGGGGAACCGTTCGAGGGCGATCCGAGGTTTGTGCTCAAACGAAATCTCAAGCGCGCGGCTGATATGGGATACGGCTTCTATGTGGGGCCGGAGCTGGAGTTTTTCTATTTCAAAGATGATAAGCATGCAGAGCCCCTGGATCTGGGCGGTTATTTTGACATGACCCCTTTGGATGCCGCTACCGAAATGCGTCGCGATACAATCCTGGCTCTTCAGGAGTTCGGTATCACGGTGGAGTTTGCTCATCATGAAGTTGCCCCCAGTCAGCATGAGATTGACCTCAGATACGAAGAGGCCATGAAGATGGCCGATATAGTCATGACCTATCGTCTGGCAGTCAAGCTGATAGCCCGGCAATACGGTTGCTATGCAACGTTCATGCCCAAGCCGATAGCCACCGTCAACGGCAGCGGCATGCATGTGCATCAATCATTGTTCAAAGATGGGCGCAATGCTTTCTTCGATGAGAATGATGAATACAGCATCTCCGATCTGGCCCGGCATTATATGGCAGGACTGCTCAGGCATGCGCAGGAGATTACCCTGGTTACAAGTCAGTGGGTCAATTCCTACAAACGGCTGGTGCCGGGTTATGAAGCGCCTGTCTACATCTCGTGGGCTCGCCGAAATCGCTCCGATCTGATTCGTATCCCCGAATACAAACCCGGAAAAGAAAATGCCACCAGGATAGAATACCGCTCGCCGGATCCGGCCTGCAACCCTTATCTGGTCTTCAGCGTGATGCTGGCTGCCGGACTTGAAGGGATCGAGCAAAAATATGAATTGCCTGGCCCGGTGGAGGAAAATGTTTTTGAGATGTCTGCCGAAGAACGCAAACGCAGGGGGATTGGTTTGCTACCCGGGAATCTTTCCGAGGCGATTCATCATGCCGAACGGAGCGAACTGTTGAAAAAAACCCTGGGCGATCATGTTTTTGAGAATTTCATCGCTAACAAAAAAATCGAATGGGACCTGTATCGCACACAGGTCACCGATTACGAATTGAGCAAATATTTGCCGATTCTGTAAAGCGTAAGATAGGTGAAATTCAACGCCCTGATTGATGATTAGGTTGTGTTGCTCTTCACCCGTATAGCTTAATTGAGCTAAGGGAAAAGCATTGGTTTCAAGTTTGATTATTCCACTGAACTATCAGCCATTGTTGAATGGTAGCGAAACGGAGCGTGCCATCCATCGTATTAAAACCTATTTTCAGGAGAATCTCGCTTTTGAACTAAATCTGATGCGGGTCACTGCGCCGCTTTTTGTTCGCGATGATACTGGCATCAACGATAACCTGAATGGCGTGGAGCTTCCAGTTTCGTTTAGACCCAAAGATCTGGATACCAACGCTGAAATTGTGCAATCACTTGCCAAGTGGAAGCGACTGCACTTAGCCGACTTCGATTATCAGCCGGGTTCAGGCATATATACTGATATGAATGCAATCCGTCCTGATGAGACTCTGGATAATATCCATTCACTGTATGTGGATCAGTGGGACTGGGAACGGGTGATGTCTCCTGAAGAGCGCAATCTTGAGTTCCTCAAAAACATTGTTGGCCGCATTTATGATGTAATCCAGCGCACTGAAAGATATGTCGGTTATCTCTTTCCTGCCATCAAACCGATGCTGCCGGAGAAAATCACATTTATTCACAGCTATGAACTGGAAAAACAATATCCTGACCTTGAACCCGGTGAGCGTGAACTGGCGGCCTGCCGCGAGTATGGGGCCGTGTTTGTGATTGGAATCGGCGGGGCATTACGCAATGGGCTTCCTCACGATGGCCGAGCGCCGGATTATGATGACTGGTCTACGCCGGCAGACAACGGTTACGAGGGTTTGAACGGTGATATCATAGTGTATTACCCTTTGTTGGATTGCGCGTATGAGCTGTCATCCATGGGAATCAGGGTTGATAAAACGGCTCTGGAGCGGCAGTTGGAGATCATGGGTAGTCAGGATCGTAAAACACTGTTGTTTCATCGGCGATTGCTGGCAGGCGAGTTGCCGCAGACTATCGGTGGCGGTATCGGGCAATCACGGCTGTGTACGTTCTATCTTCGCAAAGCTCATATTGGCGAAGTTCAGTCGAGCTTGTGGCCGGAGGAGATGGTTCGAACTTGCAGCGAGCACAATATCAGATTGTTCTGAAGTAACGATCAGCAATTGCGTTCTTTCCGGCTCTTTACTTGACATTAGACGGGTTGTCTAATATCATGCAAATAGTGGCATTATGACAGAGTTTAGCTTTGTCAATCATGATTCTCATAGCCCGATAATCAAAATCCTCAGAAGTCGGGATTGCATTTTCACCCCCCGGAATTTCACTTCTTTTGTGAGCATAGCTTCTAATGTTGTGTGTCCTGATATCATAGGGCAGACGATATTGATTTTAAAATTGTGATGTGTTTATCAATGGGCCTGCATCTTGTGTGCAGGAGTAATCAGAAAAACGAGAGGGTCTAATGGAATTAAATGGTGTTGCCTTTGATAATGAAAAGTACCTTGCCGAACAGACTAAGGCTATCGTTGAACGCATAGAACGCTTTGACAATAAGTTGTATCTGGAGTTTGGAGGGAAGTTGCTTTTCGACTATCACGCATCCCGTGTTCTGCCGGGATTTGATCCGAATGTGAAGATGCGTCTTTTGAACAGGCTCAAGGACAAGGCGGAGATCATTATTTGCATCTTTGCCGGTGATATAGAACGTAAGAAAATGCGGGCTGATTTCGGCATCTCGTATGATGCGGATACGTTCAAGTTGATCGATGATCTGCGTGGCTGGGGGCTGGAAGTAAGGGCCGTGGTGATAACTCGCTTCACAGGCCAACTGGCAGCGGAAGCATTCAAAAACAAATTGGAACGGCGCGGGATCCAGGTTTATACGCATCCTCCCATAGAGGGCTACCCTATCGACATTGACCGTACAGTCAGTGATGCTGGGTACGGAGCTGCTCCCTATATTGAAACGGATCGCCCTCTGGTGGTGGTCAATGCACCCGGTCCCAACAGCGGCAAGATGGCTACCTGCCTCACTCAAATTTACCACGAGCACCGGCGAGGTGTGAAAGCGGGATATGCCAAATTTGAGACGTTCCCGATCTGGAACTTGCCCCTGAAGCACCCGGTGAACGCAGCCTATGAGGCTGCCACGGCTGACCTTCGCGATGTGAACCTGATCGATCCGTTTCACCTTGAAGCACACGGTGTAAAAGCGGTCAATTACAACCGGGATGTGGAGTCATTTCCATTGCTGAAACGGGTTCTTGAGAAGATAACCGGGGCTGAGGCTACTTATCAGTCTCCAACTGATATGGGTGTGAACCGGGCTGGGTTCGCCATAATCAACGATGATGTTGCCGCCGAGGCAGCCCGTCAAGAGATTATCCGGCGCTTCTTCCGTTACTCTTGCGAATATGTAACCGGACAGACCGATGCGGAATCGGTCCATAGGGTTGAGGTTCTGATGGAGGAATACCAGATCAAGCCGGAAAACCGTCCTCCTGTAATACCGGCTCGCAATGTTGCCAACGAAGCGGAAGCAGCCGTCGATAAAGGGCGTTGGGGGGTGTTCGTTGGTGCTGCCCTTCAGCTTCCCGATGGAACAATTGCCACTGGGCAGAATTCACCAATCATGCACGCTGCTTCCAGCCTCGTGTTGAACGGCATCAAGCAACTCGCGGGAATTCCCGTGGATTTTGAATTACTTGGAGACAACATCCTTAATTCTGTGGCGAATCTAAAGAAGGACATCCTCAGGCGCGAAGCTATTAGCCTTGATGTGCGTGAGTTGCTGGTGGCATTGAGTATAAGCGCCGTTACCAATCCCACTGCCCGCCTGGCTTTGGATCAATTACCGAGCCTTCGGAATTGCGAAGCTCACATGACGCATATACCTCCATCCGGAGATGAGAAGGGGCTGCGTCGGCTCGGAATCAACCTGACCAGTGATCCTGCCTTCGCTTCGGACAAGCTTTTTGTAGCGTAGTCACTGTATAGTTCGGTCTGAAATCTAAAAGCTACTCGAAAACGAGAAGTCTTTCATAAACGGCTTATGCTTCTGTTCATAAGTTAGGGAACCTCTGATCAACCCCCTGTAGCCCCCAATCTTGGGGGCTTTTGTATCTGGGGGGACACCCCCGGACCCCCGCCGTCACCACTTATTCAGAGGTTCCTTAGAAGCAGGTGTTTATTCCCCTTGACAAACTGTTTTCCAGAAGATATTATAATTATTCGTTATGGTCGGTAAACAGTTGCCTACTACCTACCTCTCGTAAAAGGCAAACAGAGATGATTGAAACTGAATCCCATGATGTCGAAAGAAAAGTTCTTGCTATACTGAGGACTGTCAGTGAATCGCATGAGCCGGTGGGCGCCCGGATTGTGGCCAGACGCTTGCAGGATTTCGGCATCGAATTGACTGAACGGGCGGTTCGGTATCATCTCAAATTGATGGACGAACGCGGGCTGACCACTCTCGAAGGGCGAGACGGCAGGCAGATCACCGAACTGGGAATCGAAGAACTCAAGAGTGCTCTGGTTCAGGATAAAGTCGGGTTGATGCTTTCACGGATTGAGATGCAGGCTTTCCGGACGACCTTCAACTGGAAAACTAAAACGGGTACGGTTCCGGTTAATGTCTCATTCTTCCCCAAAGAAAAATTCAGCAAGGCGGCGGCGGCGATGGCCCCGGCTTTCAATGCAGGGCTCTGTGCCGGACAGATGGTGGCAACAGCGGGTGAAGACGAGCAACTTGGGGAATTGATTGTTCCTGAAGGGAAAATAGGACTGGCTACCATTTGCAGTGTTTTGATCAACGGAGTATTGCTCAAGGCAGGAATCCCCATGGATTCCCGTTTTGGAGGCATTCTACAGATCAAAAACAAGCGGCCATTGCGGTTCGTGGAACTGATCTATTATTCCGGCTCTTCTCTTGATCCGTCGGAGGTATTTATCAGGGGTAAGATGACCTCGGTTCTGAAAGCAGCCAAGCTGGGAAACGGCAAGGTTCTTTCCAATTTCCGAGAGGTTCCGGCTATTTGCCGTCCCATAGTGGAAGAAACGGTTGAAGGGCTCAAGGAAGCTGGTCTGGGTGGATTGTTTTTGATAGGCAATACCAGCGAGCCGATCTGCCAGATTCCGGTGGAGCTTAACAAGATCGGGATGATCTTAGTTGGCGGTATGAACCCGATAGCTGCCGCCGAAGAGTCTGGATTTGAGGCCGATAATCAGGCTATGAGCACCATCATCGATTATGCTGATTTGATTAAATTTGAGGAGCTGTTGCGAAATGATCGGAACAAATGAGAAAGTGGCGGCTATCGTTGAAAAATACGATGGCAACTGCGACAGCCTGATATCAATCCTCCAGGACGTTCAATCCGAGTACCATTATCTGTCGGAGGACGCTGTGCGGGAAGTGGCTGGATTGCTGGGTCTTCCCTTGATCCAGGTTTACGGTGTGGCAACTTTCTTTAAGGCGTTCAGCCTTGAGCCGCGCGGCAAGCATATTGTAAGCGTATGCATGGGAACCGCCTGCCATGTGCGAAATGCCCAAAGTGTTCTAGATGAAGTTGAAAGAAAACTGGGCATCGGGGTTGGCGAGACCACCCAAGATATGGAGTATACGCTGGAAACTGTCAATTGTCTTGGGGCATGTGCGTTAGGACCGATAGTAGTGGTGGATGACAAATACAACAGCCAAATGAGTTCCAGGAAAGTCAAGAAAATCTTGGGGAAATAGAAGAAGGAATTATAGATGGTAGTAAGTATAAAAATAGCAAGTGCTGCTGAACTGGAGCAATTACGGTCCAGAATTGTGGCTGGGCACGATCCTGATCGTCTTTGCGTTGTAACTAGTGTTGGGACATGCGGTCTTGCCTGTGGTGCAGGAGAGGTCGCAGATGCCCTTTCAAAGGCACTGGCCGATTTTGGCATCAATGATTCTGTTGATATCAGAACCACCGGGTGCCACGGTTTCTGTGAAATAGAACCAGTAGTTGTCATATATCCAGAAAGGATTCTCTATCAGCATGTGACTCCTGAGGACGTTCCAGAGATCGTATCGGAATCAGTGGTTAACAAGCGTGTCATTGAAAGGCTTCTTTACCGGGACCCATCGACGGGGGAAAGCATTACCCATGAGCAGGATATACCTTTCTACCAGAAACAGAAAAGACTCTCGCTCGATAACAACAGGCTTATTGATCCCACAAACATTGATGATTACATAGCCCTCGGTGGGTACTCGGCTCTGGCTAAAGCATTGTTCAAGAGCCAACCGGAGCAGATCATTGAGGAGATTAAGAAATCCGGGTTGCGCGGTCGTGGTGGGGGTGGGTTCCCCACTGGCAGGAAATGGGAATCGGTCCGCAATGCTCATTCATATGATGGTGTCCGCTACGTTATTTGCAACGCCGATGAAGGTGACCCCGGTGCCTATATGGATAGGAGCCTTCTGGAAGGGAATCCCCATAGCGTCATCGAAGGTATGATCATTGGAGCCTATGCCATTGGTGCGCATGACGGATATGTTTATGTTCGGCATGAGTATCCGCTGGCGGTACAGAACGTTACCATCGCGCTGGAGCAGGCGAGGGAACACGGTCTTCTGGGTGAAGATATTCTGGGTTCCGGGTTCGATTTCGATATCAAAATATCTCGAGGCGGAGGAGCTTTCATTTGCGGGGAATCGACTGCGCTGATGGCCTCGCTGGAAGGAAAGATCGGCGAGCCGCGAGCCAAGCATATTCACACCTCCGAAAGCGGATTGTATGGCCGCCCGAGCGATCTCAACAACGTGGAAACATGGGCCAATGTGCCGCTTATCATTAATCGGGGAGCCGACCGGTACTCTCAGATCGGAACTGAGGGAAGCAAGGGCACCAAGATTTTCTCTCTGGTGGGCAAGATAAATAATACCGGACTGGTTGAGGTGCCGATGGGCATGCCTCTTAAAGAGATTGTTTTTGATATCGGTGGCGGAATTCCCAATGGCAAGAAGTTCAAGGCCGTTCAGACGGGAGGGCCTTCCGGCGGTTGTATCCCGGAAAGCCTGATCGACCTGCCGGTAGATTTCGATCGGCTCGCCGAAGCCGGTTCTATAATGGGATCTGGCGGCATGATTGTCATGGACGAGGACACCTGCATGGTGGACGTAGCCAGATACTTTGTCAATTTCCTGACCGAGGAATCCTGCGGCAAATGCGTCCCATGCCGCGAGGGACTGGATCGGATGCTCGATATTCTTACCGCTATCACCGAAGGAAGAGGTAAAGATGGCGATATAGAATTGATGGAAGAGCTTGGAGAAACCATTAAAGATACGGCTCTTTGCGCGCTGGGCACTAGCGCTCCCAATCCGGTTCTTTCCACCATCCGGTATTTCCGGGATGAATATGAAGCTCACATACAAAAGAAACGCTGTCCGGCCGGTGTCTGCAAATCTCTCATTACTTTTACCATTGATGAAGAGAAATGCACCGGTTGCACGGTCTGCGCTAAGGAATGCCCGCAGGGGGCAATATCGGGCGAGAAGAAAGAGCCTCATGTGATTGATCAGACTAAATGTATTAAGTGTGGACTTTGCCGTGACAACTGCAAATTCGATGCAGTTATAGTGTCCTGAAAAGAGGAAGAATTATGGTTGAACTGACGATTAACGGAATTAAGACACGGGTATTCGAAGGAACTACGGTTCTTGAGGCAGCACAAGAGATGGGTACTATCATCCCGACTCTCTGCCATCATGAAGGTCTGACCCCTTACGGCGCTTGCCGGATATGCATTGTCGAGGTGGTCAAAGGTGATCGATCTTCACTGGAAGCTTCATGTACACTTCCGGTGGAAGAAGGGCAAGTAATTCTTACGGATTCGGAGCGAGTGAAAAAACGGCGAAAGGTGATTATGGAATTGTTACTCTCTTCTTGCCCGAACTCCAAAACGCTGCAGGATATGGCCGCCAATATGGGGGTTAACGAGGTTCGCTTTACGATAAAGGACAGGGAGTGCATTCTCTGCGGACTCTGTGTGCGCTATTGCAAAGAGCAAATGCAATCCGGGGGCATTGGATTTGTGGGCCGGGGCACATCGCGCCGGGTGGCCACTGCCTTTGGGGTTACTCCGGAAGAGTGCCGCGGCTGTGGCGGTTGTGAATGGATTTGCCCGGTTTGTGAGCGAGCTTGCACCGCGGGTAATCTGGTAAATGGGCTTTGCGGCGGATGCCAGAATTTGGTGCCTGTGGAGACTTGCCCTATATGTATTGGATGTTCAGAGAGTGTGACACCATCCGGGCACAGGGTTTACTAGTTTGTTAAATAAATCAAATATCATTTAAAAAAGCGGGAGGAAATCAGAAATGACATTAACAAGGTACAACGCAACAGCAGCTACATTGACCAAAAACAGGACGGGTGGTGACTGGTGTCCTTCGAGCGGAATGTGTGTAACATGTGTGGAAGGCTGTACTGGCATGTGCGAAATCGGCAAGAGCGCATATCGCGGACATGAAGTTATATATCCGCAGCCGTTCGGCATTATCACTACCGCGTCGCAGAAGGCTTACCCCGTCGATCTTTCCCATTTCAACGTAATGGGAACTGCCGTCGGGGCTTTCGGTATAGAAGCCGATTCCGATAAGGCTATCTTCTCCAATGTTGATCTGGAAACGAGGCTGGGTCAGGATAAGGGACTCAAGTTGCGTCTGCCTTTCGTCATACCGGGACTGGGGTCTACTAATGTGGCCAAAGAAAACTGGGATGGATTGGCTATCGGAGCAGCGCTTACCGGCACGGTTCTTACCATTGGCGAGAATGTTTGCGGTATGGATGCGGAATCTAAGATAGAGAATGGGAAAGTGATGCATTCGGTGGATATGGCGCGCAGGGTAAAACTTTTCAAGGACTGGCAGCAAGATGGATACGGAGCCATTGTCGCTCAGGCGAACGTTGAGGATGGTCGGCTTGGCGTGCTGGAATATGCCATACAGGAACTCGGAGTTGATGTGGTGGAACTTAAATGGGGGCAGGGAGCCAAAGATATCGGTGGCGAAGTTAAGATCAAAAGCCTTGAAAAGGCCCAGATGCTTAAAAATCGGGGATATATCGTTCTCCCCGATCCGCTCGACCCTGATGTCGTGCATGATTTCAATAACGGCGCTTTTACGGAATTCGAAAGACATTCCCGAGTCGGGATGGTAACTGAAGAGGGTTTTCTGGAGGCAATTGAAAATCTGCGCAAGGCCGGGGCCAATTATATTTCATTGAAAACCGGGGCTTATCGGCCTGCCGATCTTGCCCGAGCGGTTAAGTTCTGTTCGCTGGCAAAAGTCGATTATCTTACTGTGGACGCCGCAGGTGGTGGCACAGGGATGAGTCCCTGGCGCATGATGAATGAATGGGGCGTGCCCAATGTTGAGATGTGGTCGCTGCTTCACCAGTATTGTAGTCGAATAGCTGAAAAGGGTGAGTATGTGCCGGATATCATTCTGGCCAGCGGGTTTACCCTGGAAGATCAGATATTCAAAGGGTTTGCTTTGTGTTCTCCATTTGTCAAGGCAATAGGCATGGCAAGAGCGCCTCTGGCTGCAGCTATGGTTGGCAAGACTATTGGACGATCTATAGATAGCGGTCAGCTTCCAATCTATTTACAGCGCTTTGGAAATACCAGAGAGTCTGTCTTTGTTACTGCTGAGGGACTGCAAAGAGAGTATGGCAGCAGATATGATGATATTCCTACTGGTGCTATTGGAGTTTATACTTATTACGAGCGGCTTGCTCAGGGTCTGAGGCAGTTTATGGCCGGGAATCGCAAGTTTGGGCTTGAGTACATTGATCGAAATGATATCGCAGCCCTCACGCATGAGGCAGCGGATATCTCCGGCATCCAGTATGTGATGGATACGGATAAAGAAGAAGCGGCAAAGATTCTGGGATAATCACGGTGTGAGCTGAGTTTAGTACCGTCTACGGGCTCCGGGAAACCGGGGCCCGTTTGCTATAATAGTATAAGCAGGATGCGTGGAGTTAAGCGAACCCCCTGAACAAAATACAATGACAATTGAAACTGATGTAGCAATCATTGGAGCCGGTGTTGTCGGGCTAGCCATTGCCTCTGAGATAGCGGAACAGGGCAGGAGAGTATTCGTTTTCGAACGCAACCGTACTTTCGGGCAGGAGATCAGCAGCCGGAACAGCGAGATCATTCATGCTGGCATCTATTATCCGGAGAATTCTCTGAAGGCTAAACTCTGCGTCGAAGGAAATCGGCTGCTCTACGAGATATGTGAACAAAATAATATTCCTCACAAAAAGCTGGGGAAGATTATACTGGCAATCAGCGAGGAGCAAATCCCCAGGCTGGAAGAAATTCATGCTCAGGCGACAAAAAACGGTGTCATTGATCTGGAGCTTCTCTCGCAGGCCGATATCAAGCGTCTGGAGCCCAATGTCAAGGGTCAGGCGGGGATTCTTTCCCCTTCCACCGGGATCATCGATTCCCATTCACTGATGCAGTTTTTTCACCAGAAAGCTGTTGTGCACGGAGCAGAATTTCTTTTTGAAACAGAGGTGGTGGGGCTCGGTAGGGTAGGGGAGGGATGGAAGGTCAGTGTCCGTGATTGGGAAGGAATTTCCGAACTATTTGCTCAGGTGGTGATAAACTGTGCCGGGCTAGATTCTGATAGAGTCGCTGGGCTTGCCGGAATCGATAGCGAGGATTACAGGCTTCACTATTGCAAAGGCGAGTATTTTGGCCTGAGCTCAAGGCTGCGAGGCAGTGTCAGCAGGCTGATCTATCCCACGCCTGAACATGCCGGGCTGGGAGTTCATGTTACTCTGGCGCTTGATGGCATGATGAAGCTCGGCCCCAATGCGCACTACGTTGATGAAATCGACTACAGAGTCGATGATAGCCACAAAGACGCCTTCTATCAATTCGCCAGCCGCTATCTTCCCTTTATCGATCAGGATGACTTGCACCCCGATTTTGCTGGAATACGCCCCAAATTGCAGGGGCTCGGCGAGCCTTTTCGGGATTTTATTATTGAACACAATGGACAAAAGGGCTTCGCAGGGCTGGTCAATTTGGTCGGCATAGAATCACCCGGTCTTGCCGCTTCACCAGCTATAGCCAAACACGTGGCGAAGCTGGTATCAGAGATAATTTGATACTGGATTACGCGTGCTTCTTGCCATAACATTTACAGTCCGGCAGGCCCCTCAAAATCTGCCCGGTTAAACCCCGCCCTGACGTCACATCGGACTGCCCAACCCGATATTTGTGGTGGACTGAGATAAAAGGGAAACGTTGTTTTTAGCTATAAAAACCACTCGTTTATGACAGTCCGGCGTCACAAAACGTCACCCGGACTGGTTGACAGTCCGAAAACCGAATGCTATACTTCCGTCGATACGGACTGCATGGAATTCCGAGGGGGGGTAATGGATGGCTGAAGCACCGAAAACCGGGGGGCAAAACGCAACCTTGCCGTATGGCCCGACCAAAGGAATGATGCAGGCTTTGCAGTTAATGCGCAAAAGTACCCCGCCGAGAATAGATGGTAATTTTTTGCGTCTCAATAAAGTAGCTCCCGGAAATGAATACAAGGTAATCGGTGCGCTAAAGTTTCTGGGTGTAATAGATGATGAAGGTAAGCCAACTGATAAAAGCCGTCTCCTGAAAACGAAAGGGCCGGCTTTTACTTCAGCTTTGCAGGGGATTGTCCGCGGTGCCTATAAAGACGTGTTTCAGCAGATTAATGGGAACAAGTGTACTCAAGAAGATATTTACAACCATTTTATCACGGTGACTGGCCTCGGTACAGAGATGGCGGCCAAGACAACACGTTTCTTCCTGCAATTATGCCAGCTTGCTGAAATCGATCTGGGATTGAGCGTTAAGGGCAAATCGCCCGCAACTTCAAACAATGGTTCCAACGGTCATCGCAAAAATGCGGGGCAATTCATCCAAGTGCAAGGGCCTTCCGGCAGCTTCCCTCTTATGTTGGCGCTGACGCCAGAAATAGCAGCAATGGAAACAGACGAGCTTGCCCGGTTTTTCAAAAAGCTGAAGACAGCTTTGCGTGAAGCCAGCGAAGAATGATTCCTTCCGATCCAGCTTTCCCCCTTTATCCCTTTGTAAGAGAATAACTAAATGTCTGAAGTAGCATATTGGATTGGTTTCAATTTGATATCCGGCATTGGCCGGGTTAAGTTCAGCCGATTGCGGGATTATTTCGGGAATCTGGAACAGGCCTGGAATGCCGGAGCCTCGGAACTCAAGGCAGCCGGACTTGATCATCGTGCAGTTCAAGCCATCGTGGAACGGCGCTCCAAAATCGATCTCGATGCTGAGATGGAGAAGCTGGAACGGTACGAAGTCAAAGCGCTGATTATGGACGATTCCTCATATCCCCTCCGATTGAAGGAAATCTATGATCCCCCTCCCGTTCTTTACGTCCGAGGAAAGCTTATGTCAGATGAGGATTGCTCTCTGGCAGTAGTTGGCACCCGGCGAGCGTCGCACTATGGGCGAGAGGTTGCTGAATGGCTGGTGGGCGATCTGGTGCGAAATAAGGTGATCGTGATTAGTGGCCTCGCCCGTGGAATTGATACCGTGGCTCACCGGGCGGCACTGGCTGCTGGAGGGCGAACCGTTGCAGTTATGGCATGCGGACTGGATATAGTCTACCCGCCGGAAAATCAAAAACTGGCCCAGGAAATCGTGGAAAACGGGGCGCTGGTTAGCGAGTATCCTCTGGGGATCAAGCCCAGAGCGGATAATTTCCCGCGGCGCAATCGTATCATGAGCGGATTGAGCCTGGGTACACTGGTAGTTGAGGCAGCAGAGAGAAGCGGTGCTCTGATCACCGCCCGAATGGCACTGGAACAGGATCGGGAGGTTTTTGCTGTGCCGGGGAACATTATGGCGGACTCGAGCAAAGGCAGCAACTCACTGATCCGCGATGGAGCAAAATTGGTGCTTACAGTTGAAGACATACTGGAGGAATTGAATCTCAGTACCATTCCCCAGCAAATGGAGTTATTTGAACCGCTTCCCGCAAGTGAAACCGAATCGTTATTACTGGAGCTCCTTTCCTCTGATGAAGCAATGCATATAGATGAGCTATGTCGGGCTTCCGGGCTATCGATATCAATCGTAAGCAGCACCTTGACAATGATGGAGCTTAAAGGTATGGTTAATCAATTGGGTAACATGAATTACATTGCGGCACGAGGAGTAAGAGCGAAATAATGGCAAAAAACCTGGTAATTGTAGAATCACCGGCCAAGGCACGAACTATAGGGCGCATTTTGCCTGCCTCCTATGTGGTGAAGGCAACCATGGGACACGTCCGTGACCTGCCGGAAAAAGA
>CAZJQZ010000015.1:0-28189 GCA_964548045.1 uncultured Dehalococcoidia bacterium
GTCACCGATTCCAATGAGAGTTTCAAGAATTGCCGATTTTTTGTCAGTCAGGTCAACGGTCATGTCAGTGCTGCTGGATTCTCGCTTCACGTAACTGGTAATCGAATTGATGGTCTCGCCAAGTTGCTCTTCAAACCATGCAGGTGGCAGGGAATCTTTGATACCCTCGATCACTTCCTGTCGGCTAAGACTGACGGAGAATGGCAGCATGACTTGCGGTGCGAGCTTCTCACACACAATAGGTGTAACTATTTCTTCCACTACATAATCGTAGGTTTCCTGCCGGCTGAGAAGGTCCAGGGTGGCCTCGGCGATAGCATCAACGCGGTCATCGACAGGCACACTGATAGTGAAGTGATTCGAGTCAAGCGTCATGTATGGAACCATGTCGTCCATAACTTCCTCTATCCTCTCGGCCAGCCATGCCCTATCAATTACGCTTCGCAGGGAATCCTCTATTTCTTCCTCTGAAAGCGTCAACGGATAGGGAACCTTATCCAGATTTTCAACTGTTTTTTCGGCTGCGTAGGAAATCAGGTCATCGTAGATATTCTCGAAAGATTCCCCGTGAAGGATTTCTTCCTTTATCGTCCCGGGAGCTGACTGGACCTTATCCTTGAACTCAATGGTATAACTGAATTCATCGGCGCTTCCCCGCAAATAAGGGATGATCTCTTTTGTGGCTACCTCGAAGTTGTCCTGAAGCCATTGCGGCGGGGCTATCTTCCGGGCCGTGGCAATAATCTCTGCTTCAATATCATCGGTGTCTATGGGATTCTCCGAAGGGTCGTCGGACTCCGCTTCGTCCAGCGCGGCGGGCAGGGCTTCATCATATACGAAATTGTAGATATCGGCCTTATCCATTTGCTGGTTGTAGAAATCGGGATCGCCCACGGTACTGTTCACCTGAGAAACGAACAGTGAAACAGGAAGTAAAATAACGAACAGGATCGCCAGCAAGATTGCTAATACTCGTCTGCCCCATATCATGAATAGCCTCCTTGGCGTGACTTTCACTATAGTATAATCATTGAAGCGCGGGAATGCCAGTATCCTTGTGAAAGGTCATCACTCTGGAGTACAATTTAAATTGCTTAAAGAAGGGGAGGTTGAATTTTGGAAGAACTATTGCACAAAGCAGAAAAAGCCGCTCAGGAAGCCGAGGCTTTCTCAGTCTCCAGTCAGGAAACAGAGGCTATTTTTGAAGCCAACCGACTCAAGCAGGTACAGACCAGAGAATCCGCGGGTGCTGCCCTTCGCCTGATCAACGAAGGCCGGATTGGTTTTGCCGCCACCACCAGATCCGATGGCAAGCAAGAGCTTCTCGATATGGCCCTGGAGATGGCTCCCTTCGGCGCTGAAGCCAAATTCGAGTTCCCCGGCGCTCAGACCTACCCTTCGGTGCAAGTGTTTGATCGAGACGTCGAAAAGATTTCCGAAGAAACGATGGTCGAACTGGGCCAGTCATTGATCGACAAATTAAAAGGAACCGAGCCGGAGATCGTCTGCGAAGGCTCGGTGAGTCGGCGCATCACCCAAATTGAGATAAGCAATTCCCGAGGTGGAAGAGCCGCCTATCAAAAAAGCACTTGCAGTATCATGATTGAAGGTGTGCTCATTCGGGGCACCGATATGCTTTTCGTCGGGGATTTTGAGAAATCCTGCCATCCGATCCTTACCCCTGACAATGTGGCTAAATCCACCCTCCAGCAACTGGAACGCGCCAGAGAGACGGTTCCTTCGCCTTCGGGTAACCTGCCGGTCATTTTCACTCCCCACGGAGTAGCCAGCGCTTTGATCTCCCCACTGGCAGTTGCCTTCAACGGGAAAACGGTGTTAAGAGGGGCTTCGCCTCTGGAACACCGCAAAGGCGAGCCGGTGTTCGCTCCTCAGTTTTCACTTCACGATGATTCCACTATCGATTTCTGTCCCGCCAGTTCTATTTGTGATGACGAAGGAATTCCCGCCCGACGTACTCCTTTGATTCGGAATGGAGTTGTGGAGAGTTTTGTCTATGATTTGCAAACTGCCGGTGAAGCTGGAACGCAGAGCACCGGGAATGCCAGCCGTTCCCTGGCCAGCCTGCCCGGACCATCCATGAACGCGCTGGTTATCGAAGAAGGAACTACGAGCTTTGCTGATCTGCTGGCCGATATCAAAGAGGGTCTGGTAGTGGAACAATTAATGGGAGCAACTCAGGGCAATATCCTTGGTGGTGATTTCAGCGGCAATGTGCTGCTGGGCTACAAGGTTGAAAATGGCCAGATTGTGGGGAGGGTGAAGAACACCATGGTATCTGGCAATGTTTACGAGCTACTGAAAGAAGGGATTGCGATCGGCAGCGATTCGCGATGGCTGGGGGGATCGATGAAAACCCCTTCTATTTTCTGCCCTGCTGTGGCGGTGGCTGCCACAGATTAGAATTCTCTAGCGGGCAGGTTGACCAAAATCGGTCTATTTACCCAAGATTATCCAGCCCCAAAGCTACCGCTCCCATGATTCCTGAATCATCCCCCAACTCAGACTGAACCACTCTGGCGCGGCCTCTGAAATCCGGCATGATGCGTTCGGTGATCGACTTGCGGATGGGCCCCAGAATCAATCCCCCCGCGTTTGATACGCCCCCGCCAATTATCACTACTTGCGGATCGAAAATATGAATCAGCGAGGCAATGGCCATGCCCAGATACATTCCCGCTTCTTCTACTATTTCGCTGGCCAGCGGATCGCTATC
Source organism: uncultured Dehalococcoidia bacterium (assembly GCA_964548045.1). Taxonomy (GTDB): domain Bacteria; phylum Chloroflexota; class Dehalococcoidia; order SZUA-161; family SpSt-899; genus JBGLNL01. The sequence goes on from CAZJQZ010000015.1 coordinate 2,735, forward strand.
GCGGGCTGCTTCCACTACCATTTCGGCAGTGAGCCTGGACAGGTCATCACCGCATATCTGAGAAAGGTTGCTGCTTTGTCCAGCGGAAATTCGTTCTCGTGCAATCCGGGCAATAGCGGTTCCTGATGCCAAGGGCTCAAGGTGGCCTTTTCCGCCACAATTGCACTGCGGGCCGTTCGGGTCAACAACCATATGACCGATCTCGGCAACGGAGAGGTCTGAGCCGGTTAGCAAATTCCCATCAAGGATTATTCCTCCTCCAATGCCAGTGCTCACAGTAATATAGATTACTCGATCGCACCCCCGCCCTGCCCCGAACCTCTGTTCGCCCAGGGCAGCCAGATCGGCATCGTTTTCTACCCACACTGGTATTTTAAATGTTTCTTCAAGGCTTGCTTTGATGGGGACATTTCTCCAAGAGGGGAGACTGGGAGGAGTAAGCAGCACTCCGGTCTGCGGATTAAGCGGGCCTCCGGTGCTGACAGCGATTGCTCTTACTTTATCAAAATCGATTGCGGCCGTGGTCTCTTTAACCGTTTCTTTGATGCGCTCCAGCCCGATTTCAGGGCCCTCATGAGCACGCGTTGGTTCTGCATTTCTGCTAATAAGATTCCCACCCACATCAGCCAGGGCAACTCGGTAATTCGTTCCCCCAATATCTATCCCTATAACAAAATAATCTTCCACTGATTCAAAACCCTTTTGGGTGGATTTAGCTTAGAATAGCACAATACGAAGCTGAAAAGAAGTAAAAATTCCCCCTTGCCTTCATTCCGTCAGTGTGATATTCTTGTGAAGTTGGTTATAGATTCTTATAGATTTTTGCGGTTTTCATAAGATTATGACAAGCAGTCAATCATCCCTTTTAACTATCGGCCAGGCCAGCCGGATTCTTGGCGTCAGTGAAGTGACTTTGCGCCAGTGGACGGACGAGGAGCGAATCGAAGCGTTTATCACTCCCGGCGGACACCGCCGCTATTCCGAAGCCGAGCTTCGCCGTTTCATGGGCTCCAAAAATCGCATACATGGAATCAAAGACCTGGTTGCCCGAATGGAGCTTACGCCGGAACAGGAGCATGAAATCGCTAAAACCCAATTCCCTTCGATGCTTTGGTACAACGAACTCGATGCGAATTCGTTATCCCGGATGCGAGAACTGGGGAAAAAGATATACGGCCTTGTAATCACTTATATATCCAAACCGGCCAGACGGGAGGAAACACTGGAGCTCGCCAGAGAGGCAGGAAAGGAATTTGGCCAATACCTGCTCGCAATAGGACTTCCCCTGACCGATGCTATGGAAGCTTTTATGATGCACCGATCACCGCTGATCACAGCAGCCACTGATCTCATGAAAAAACGTAAAGCCTTAAATGAGCGTGCCGCCGAGGCTATACCGCTGGTAACACAGCTCACTGACGAGGTTCTACTGGCGCTGGTGGCAGCCTACCAAAATCAAGATGTCAAAGATGGAGACGATGCTATATGATTTCGATTTCGAGACTACTTTGTGATGAAATTGGCCCGGGCGATGAGCTTCGTTACGGGCATAACGGGCAATTCTCGCCGGCGGCAGAGGCAAGGCCCATTGTGGTGTGGAATTACACCCGTCGATGTAACCTCAAGTGCATTCACTGCTATGCTGATGCTGTTTCCGGTGATTCCAATAACGAAATGAATACCGAAGAAGGGAAATTATTTATTCGTCAGCTTGCCGATTTCGGTGTCCCGGTTCTTCTGTTCTCCGGGGGCGAACCCCTGATGCGGAAGGATTTTCTCGAACTGGCTTCCTTCGCTGTTAAAAGCGGCGTCGGGGTGGTGGTTTCCACCAATGGGACACTGATAACCCCTGAAATCGCACGAGAAATGAAGGGTATCGGTTTCCGGGAAGTGGGCATCAGTCTCGATGGCATCGGGGAAAAGAATGACAAATTCCGCGGCAAAACAGGCGCTTACGATGCTGCCCTGCAGGGTATTCGTAACTGCATTGCGGAAGGGCAAAGGGTTTCGCTGAGAATGACTATCACGCAGGCAAACCAGGGCGAGGTTCTCGCTATCCTTGATCTGGCGGAGCGGGAGAATATTGACCGGGTCTGCTTCTATCATCTGGCCTACGCAGGCAGGGGAAATGACCTTCGGGATATCGATCTCGATCACACCCAAACGAGAGAGGTTGTTGATCTGATCTGCGAACGCACCCTTGATTTCTACCGGCGCGGATTGAAAAAGGAGATCCTGCTGGTGGGCAACCATGCTGATGGCGTCCATCTCTATTTGCGGGAGAAGGAGAGAAACCCTGAACGGGCTGCGAAGATCATGGGGCTTTTGCAGATCAATGGTGGTAATAACTCCGGAATTCGCATAGGGGCGGTGGATGAGGTAGGCAACGTTCATCCTGACCAGTTCTGGAGAACGATCAATCTGGGAAACGTTCGGGAACGCCAGTTTGGTGATATTTGGATGGATACCTCTAATGCGGTGATGAGCGGACTAAAAGATCGAAAGAACCTGCTTGGAGGCCGGTGTGCCGGTTGCCGGTATCGGGAAATCTGCAACGGCAATTTGCGGGAGCGGGCCGAAGCTGTTTTCGACGATATGTGGGCCGAGGACCCGGCCTGCTATCTGACCGATGAGGAGATCGGGATTTTAAGTTGAACCGCAGAGGTCGCAGAGAACTCGGAGTAGTTTTTTGTTGGGTTCCCTGGTTATTAAAATTCTCGGCGGTCCCAGCGCTCTCTGCGGTAGATTAAGATGAAAGACGAAAAAGACAAACTCGAACCGAAACTGCAACTGGTTGCCTGGGAGATCACCCGCAGATGCAACCTGTTCTGTAAGCACTGCCGGGCTTCGGCTGAGGATACGGCTTACGAGGGGGAGCTTACCACTGAGGAGTGTTTTGCAGTTATCGACAGCATTCTGGAAGTGGGCAACCCGATTTTAATACTTACCGGCGGTGAGCCACTGATGAGGCCAGATATTTTTGAAATCGGCCGGTATGCCAGTGAAAGGGGGCTCAGGGTAGTTGTCGGTACCAACGGCACAGTAATCACTAAAGAGATCGCCGAAAGTATGGCTAAAGTTCCGATCTCACGAGTGGGAGTGAGCATAGATTTCCCTGTGCCTGAACTTCAGGACGAATTCAGGGGCAAGTCCGGAGCCTTCGAAGATGCGGTATCGGGTATCAAAGAAGCGCAAAAAGCCGGTATCGGGATACAAATCAACAGCACTATCACCAGTATGAATGCTCATTATCTGGATGATCTTCTGCAACTGGCTATCAAGCTGGGCGCTGCTGCTTTTCATCCGTTTATGCTGGTGCCGACCGGCCGGGGAAAAGGCCTCGCTGATGTGGAGCTTCCCCCGGAGGAATACGAACGAATACTGAACTGGGTTTACGATAAACAACAGGAACTGGGAGACCGGATTTTCTTCAAACCCACCGATGCCCCTCACTATATGCGGATATTAAAACAGCGGGGAGCCAGAGAGATGAAAGGTCATGGCGGGCATCCTTCGATGAATTCCATCACGCGGGGATGTCTGGCCGGAGTGGGCTTCTGTTTCATCTCTCATGTCGGACGGGTGCAGGGTTGCGGCTACCTCGATGTTGAAGCCGGAAATGTGAAGGAAAACAGCTTTGCTCAAATCTGGAATGAATCACCGTTTTTCGGGCAGCTGCGCGACCTTTCCAATTTGAGCGGCAAGTGTGGGGCTTGTGAATACAAGCGGATCTGTGGCGGTTGCCGCGCCAGGGCTTACGAATCAACTGGTGATTACCTGGCAGAAGAACCTTATTGTGTTTATCAACCGGTGGCGTTACAGTCCGAGGCTCGAAAATGAACATCGAACTGGATCATATTGACCGAAGCCTGGTGAACCTGCTGCAGTCGGATTTCCCGCTGACCCGGGAGCCGTTTGCCGATCTGGCAACCCGACTCGGTTTGGATGAACAAGAATTGCTCAAACGTACGGAGCAGTTGAAGGAAAATCAGATTATCCGCATTATCGGCCCGGTTTTCAATTCCCGAACACTTGGTTACCAGAGCACACTGGTGGCGATGCGAATTCCTGAAAACAGAATTGAGGCGGCAGCAGAGATCATAAATAATCATCCCGGCGTGGGGCATAACTATCAACGCGATCACTATTATAACCTGTGGTTCACCCTGGCAGTCCGGGGAAATGCCGATCTCGAAGAGGCGCTCCGGGAATTTGATGAGCAAATCGCACCGGAGGCCATGTTTGACTTGCCGGCCACAAAACTTTTTAAGATCAGGCTTTTCTTCGATCTGGAAGGCAATGGCAATCATTCCAACGATGAAATTCCGGTAGAGACGCAGCCTGTTGATTCTCCAAGTCTGTCCGATACGGAACGAGCCGTAGTCAACGAAGTGCAACAGCAACTGCCATTGGTCGGGCGACCTTTCGATAGCATGGCAGAAAATGCCGGGATGAGTGTGGGAGATTTCCTTGCCGGGTGTCGCGAGTTGAAAGAACGTGGCCTACTACGACGTTTTGGCGCTTCCATCGAGCAACGGAATGCTGGATTTGTAGCCAATGCGCTGGTGTGCTGGGCCGTTCCTGAAGGGCGAGTGGATGATGCGGGACGGACAATGGCTGATTTTAAAGAGGTCACTCATTGTTACGAACGCCAGACCTGCCCACAATGGCCGCGGTACAATATATTCACTATGATCCACGGTGATTCACGGGAAAATATTGAAGCAATCTTGTCACGTATGTCCGCCGAAACGGGCATCGATGAATGCGAGATCCTTCCTACGGTGAGGGAGTTCAAAAAGGAACGGGTGAAATACCGGGTGTAAAAAATGCATCTCAAAACAGATCGATTAATAAGGGAACATAGTTTGGAGATGGTTACTCCCGCCTGCTTTCCGGGTGCAGCAATATGGAGAGCCGAGGTAACTTTCAAAGCTGATATCAGCCAGGTGCTCCCGTATTTGAATGCCGAGCTTGGAAATACCAATTACAATCATGTTGCCAAAACCCTGTTGTGGAACAGCGATCACGGCACGAGATATGCTTTCAGATCGTATGAAATCGATATCGCCCCGGCCGAGGACAGGGAAACGGCCGTCAAGTTGTGCGATGATATTGTTGCCAGGGTGAATGATATCTGGGCGAGGAGAGACGAAATCACCCCCGACTTCCGGGGGAAAGCCGCACCACCAAACGTGCTCGAAATTCTAAAACTCCTGCCCGGAACGAACTGCAAGGATTGCGGGTATGCCACCTGCATGGCTTTTGCCGCGGCGATATCCCAGAGCAAAACGAATCTATCCGAGTGCCCGCATATTTTCGGGGATGAATTTAGCGAAAACAGGAACGCTTTGCTGGGTTTGCTGGAGCTAGAGTGAGAAGATAGAATGTCATACTATCCGGTCTTTTTAGATATCAAAGGCAAACGCTGCGTGGTCGTCGGCGGGGGAACTGTGGCCCTGCGCAAGGTGGAAATGCTGCTCGATCATGAGGCAAAGGTGACAGTTATCAGCCCCCATCTTTGTGACGAACTTGAAAAGCTGGAAAAGAAGGTTGAAATAGCACGACGCGAGTACCAAAGCGGCGATATCGAAGGGGCCTTCGTAGTAGTGGCTGCTACGGATGATCCAGCAATTAACGAGCGAGTTGCCAGAGATGCTGAGGAAAGAGGGATTTTGATTAACGTAGTCGATGTTCCCGCCCTTTCCAATTTTATCGTTCCCTCATACTTGAGAAGAGGGGGCCTGACCGTTGCTGTTTCTACCGGCGGCAAGAGTCCGGCAATGGCGCGCAAACTCCGCACGGAACTGGAGACTGAATTCGGCCCGGAATATGCCGGGTTAATTGCAGTGGCCGAAGAGGTGCGTTCCGAACTAAAGGAACAGGAAATCAGGGTTTCGCCGGATACCTGGCAACAAGCGCTGGAACTTGATGATCTACTGGCAATCATCCGGTCCGGGCAGAAAGACCAGGCTAAAAAGAAATTGTATCAGAATCTACTGGAAGCGGCAGATTAGATGATTGAGGAACGTAAACTAAGGGGTCCGCAATTCTGCGCCGTTGGGGTGAACTACAGCACGACCCCTGTGGCAGTGCGGGAAAAACTCAGCATACCGAAGGCGGAAATTCAGGAGGCCCTGGCTTCCCTGCGTGATTATGTCCCTCGGGGCATCATTCTGGATACCTGCAATCGATCTGAACTCTATGCCCTTAGCAACGATAGCCATTACTCAGAACGGGCTCTGCGTCAATTCCTCGAGGACTGGTCAGGTGTTTCGGAGGAGGAGCTTTCGCCTCATCTCTACACCCATCATAATTACAGAGCCATGAAACGGCTGTGCAGGATAACATCGGGACTTTATTCGATGATCCTGGGAGAGCACGAGATACTGGGACAGGTAGCTCAGGCTCTCGAGGAAGCGGAAGAAGCAAAGATGATCGATCCTCCTCTACGGCGGCTCTTCCAGCATGCTATCAGCACCGGACGAAAGGTGAGGTCCGATACGGATATCAGCAAAAATGCTCTTTCGGTTGGCTCGGTGGCAGTTGATTTGTCCACTCGGGTCACCAGCATGGATATCCACAAATGCAAAGTGCTCCTTCTGGGTGCCGGGGAAGCGGGTAAACTGGTAGCAAGGGCTTTTGCTCAGAGGGGAGCATCATCGGTTTCAGTGACCAGCCGATCCTTACGTAGGGCTCAGGAACTGGCTTCAAGCCTGGGCGCTGATGCCATCGACATCAAAGAGATGGGAATGGAGATGGCCAATTCCGATATCGTCATCAGTTGTACCGGCTCGCCGCATTTTGTAATTCACCGTGAACTTGTAGAAAAGGCGATGTCCTGGCGTTCAGGACGCCCGCTGGTCATCGTTGATATCGCCGTTCCGCGAGATGTTGAACCCGAAATAAGAGAGATAGATAACGTTTTCCTGTATGATATCGACGATTTGGACCGTGCTCTGGGAACGAATCAGGAAGAGCGGGAAAGTGAAGTCGAAAAGGCGGAAGCCATCATCGATAGCGAGTTGGAGCACCTTCTCGAGTGGTGGCAGACACTGGAAGTTAAACCCACAATCGGGCGGCTGATGCAAATGGCGGAAGATGTTCGCCAGCGGCAACTGAACATGACTCTTAAAAAACTGCCTCCACTTAACGCCGAACAGCAGGAGAATCTGGATGCCATGACCAAGGCCATCGTCAAAAAGATACTTCACAATCCCATCCAGTATATGAAGAAGAACGGACATACCAACGAGGAGGTCGTTCGGGTGCTCCGTGAACTCTTTGCTCTGGATGAACAAAAAGAACGGAAATGAAAAAACATTTAAGGATTGGCACGCGCGGGAGCAAACTGGCAGTGGTTCAGGCAGAGGCTGTGAGGGATCGGCTTGCTTCGCTGAATCCCGAACTTGAATTTGAAATTGTGAAGGTAAGCACTACCGGAGATCAGAACACCGGTATTTCGCTTGAGCAACTGGGGGGTGAGGGTGTTTTCGTCAAAGAACTGGAAGATTCTCTCTTACGCGGGGAGATCGACCTGGCTGTACACAGTTTGAAGGATATGCTCACTACTATTCCCGATGGACTTCGCCTGGCCGCTGTTCCTCAGAGGGTTGATCCGAGAGATGTCTTGCTCTCCTCATCCGGCAGACTATCTGAGCTCCCACCGAAAGCACGCATTGGCACCGGAAGCCAGCGGCGTGCCGTTCAGCTTATGGCCCTGCGCTCCGATCTGGAGGTTTGCGGTCTGCGCGGGAACATTGATACCCGAATCAGAAAGGCATTTTCGAGCGAACTCGATGGGGTTGTCATGGCCGCGGCTGCGCTGATTCGGCTGGATATGCGCGATAAAATCACTGAATATCTATCGGTTGAAGACTTTGTGCCGGCGGTGGGACAGGGGGCTCTGGGGATCGAAATTCGGGCCGATGATGCTCACACATACGAAACCGTGATTCCTCTGAATCACGAACTCAGCTGGCTGAGCGTGACTGCGGAGCGGGCTTTCCTGAGAGCGATGGGCGGAGGCTGTCGATCTCCGATTGCGGCACTGGGAACTATTGAAAATGGCAATCTTTGTCTCAACGGAATCGTTGCCAACGCCGATGGCAGCAAAATACTGCGCTCCGGCGTTGAGGGCAACGCCTCGGTTTCGGAAAAGATAGGAGAAGATCTGGCTTCAAAGATGATCGGCATGGGAGCAAATGAACTGATTGAGTAAGTTGGAAAAATGAAAGGAAAAGTTTACATAGTCGGAGCCGGACCGGGAGACCCCGGCCTGATTACGGTTAAGGGGATGGAATGCCTCAAGCAGGCCGAGGTGGTCGTCTACGACAGGTTGATCGATGACAGCTTTCTTGATGCGGCCCCTGCCGAGGCAGAGATGATCTATGTTGGCAAATCAGCTAAAGTGCATGCCAGAGAGCAGCACGAGATCAACCAGATTTTGGTCGATAAAGCTGGCGAGGGCAAAACGGTGGTTCGCCTCAAAGGGGGTGATCCTTTTGTGCTGGGGCGGGGCGGGGAGGAATGTGAAGAACTCGCCGCCAATGGCATACCTTACGAAGTGGTGCCGGGTATTTCTTCCGCAATAGCATCGCCTGCTTATGCCGGTATCCCGGTAACGCACCGGCAGGTAGCCTCTTCTTTTGCCGTGGTCACCGGGCATGAAGATCCCTCCAAAGAGCTATCGAGCATTAACTGGGAGAACCTCGCTGCCGGGGTCGATACCCTGATTTTCCTGATGGGAATGGGCAATCTTCCTTCGATTGTGGAAAAACTGATCGAATGCGGCAGAAGCCCTGATTCGCCGGTGGCGCTGATTCGCCATGGGACAACACTGGAGCAGCAAACACTTACGGCAACCCTGTCGACCATCGTAGAAAAAGCAGCAGAAGCCGGTTTCGAGCCGCCGGTTGCCATCGTGGTGGGGGAGGTTGTTAATCTTCGAGAGAAACTCAAATGGTTCGAAAGTCGCCCGCTCTTTGGCAAGAGTGTGCTGGTGACACGGGCGCGTACGCAGGCCAGCAGCTTAAGCAAACTCCTGGCCGAACACGGCGCACAGCCCATCGAACTACCGGCAATAGAAATTCAGGACTTGCCAGACATGACTGAACTGGATCGGTCGATTCGGGGTATCCCCGATTTTGACTGGGTAATCTTCACCAGCGCCAACGGGGTGGAAGCAGTCTGGAACAGGCTGGTAGCTTTAGGCAAGGATGCCCGGCAATTCGGATCGGTCAAGATTGGGGCCATCGGGCCCGCCACTGCCCTAGCTCTGGAGGAACGGGGGCTGTATCCTGATTTCATGCCGGCCGAGTACACCAGCAAAGGTATTTTAGATGGCCTTTCGGAACGTGATATCAAAGGATGCCGTATTCTGCTGCCGCGGGCGGATATCGCTCCAAAAGACCTGGTTGAAGGACTTGCCGGATTGGGCGCAGAGCCCACCGAGGTAACTGCATATCTGACCAGGCCTCCTGCTAAAGTTGCCGAAAAGGCCAGACAGATGCTGTTTGACGGTAAGATCGACATCATCACCTTTGCCAGTTCTTCCACGGTGACCAATCTACTCGAAGCATTGGGAAGAGACCTGCAACCAGTGCAGAATGCACAGATTGCCTGCATCGGCCCGGTTACGGCTGCCACTGCTGAAAAGGCAGGACTTAAAGTAGATATTGTGGCGGGTGAACAGACTATCCCCGGCATGGTAAGTGCTATTGAGGAGGCTTGTTCAAATGGCTGATTTCCCTCAAAAAAGACTGCGCCGATTGCGCCGCACCGAACCTTTGCGCAAGCTAGTTCGAGAGACCACTCTCAGCGTAAGTGATCTCGTCTATCCCCTTTTTGTCACTCACGGCAAGAATGCCAGAAACGAGATTGTTTCAATGCCGGGAATTTTTCAGTTATCGGTTGACTTGCTGCCCGGAGAGATTAAAGAGATTGCCGGACTTGGCATTCCAGCGGTGATTCTGTTCGGTATCCCCGAAACCAAGGATGAAACCGGATCCTCCGGATATGATCCCGATAGCATTATCCAGCAGGCCATAAAGTCGATTAAGAAAACGGCCCCCGAGTTGCTGGTAATCACCGATGTCTGTTTGTGTGAATATACCAGTCACGGGCATTGCGGGGTAATAAAGGACGGTGAAGTCGATAACGATGCTACCCTCGATTTCCTTGCCAGGATGGCTGTCTCCCACGCCAAAGCGGGAGCGGATATCGTGGCCCCTTCGGACATGATGGACGGGCGAGTCAAAGCCGTCCGGCAGGCGCTGGATGGGGCCGGGTTCGAGCAGACCCCGATACTTTCCTATGCGGCCAAGTATGCCTCGGCTTTCTACGGGCCTTTCAGGGATGCCGCCGAGTCTGCCCCGCAGTTCGGGGACAGGCGTTCGTACCAGATGGACCCTCCGAATATCAGGGAAGCGATGCGGGAAATCGGAACGGATATTGATGAGGGTGCTGACATGGTAATGGTCAAACCGGCGCTGGCGTATCTGGATGTGATCCGCAGGGCAAGAGATACATTCAATTATCCGCTGGCGGCCTACAATGTCAGCGGGGAATACTCAATGGTGAAGGCTGCTGCACAGCAGGGATGGATCGATGAGCAACAAATAGTTATGGAAATACTGACTTCTATCAAACGCGCCGGTGCTGATATCATTATTACCTATCATGCGAAGGATGCTGCGCGGTGGATCGTGTAATCGCGAAAAGACAAACATGAGGAAATCCATATGAACAGAAATCGTTCCGAAGAGCTGTTCTCCGAAGCTCAAAAGTATTTACCCGGCGGGGTGGATAGCCCTGTCCGTGCCTTCAAGGCAGTTGGAGGTACTCCTCTTTTCGTCAAAAGAGGCAAGGGTTCAAAAATCTACGATGAAGACGGGAATGAGTTTATCGATTACGTCTGTTCCTGGGGTCCTTTGATCTTGGGGCATGCCCCTTTGCAGGTGGTCAAATCCGTGCAGCGAATGGCGGAATCCGGCACCAGCTTCGGAGCGCCGATTGAGCTTGAGACCAGACTGGCTAAAATGGTCTGCGAGGCCGTCCCTTCGATTGAGATGATCCGGTTTGTAAGTTCCGGCACGGAAGCCACCATGAGCGCCCTCCGGCTGGCCCGTGCTTTCACTAAACGGGAGAAAATCGTCAAATTTGCCGGGTGCTATCATGGTCATTCGGATGGGCTGCTGGCCAAAGCAGGTTCCGGCGCCACAACGCTGGGTGTGCCGGATAGCCCCGGTGTCCCGCAGGGATATGCTCAGAATACACTGATTGCCCGGTATAATGATCTGGAATCTGTCAGGGAACTTTTCGCCAGCCACGATGATATCGCCGCTGTGATTGTCGAGCCGGTGGGGGCCAACATGGGGGTAGTTCCTCCGCAATTTGGATTCCTTGAAGGCTTGCGAGAGATTACCCGTAAAGCCGGTTCACTCCTGATATTTGACGAGGTGATCACCGGATTTCGTCTGGCTTATGGCGGGGCGCAGGAATTTTATGGAGTCACCCCCGATTTAACCTGCCTGGGCAAGATCATCGGAGGGGGACTGCCGGTGGGAGCTTATGGCGGTCAAGCTGATATCATGGGAATGATGGCCCCTTCCGGGCCGGTTTATCAGGCAGGGACGCTATCGGGCAATCCGCTGGCCATGATAGCGGGGATCGAGACACTTCGGGCTTTGAATCAGAGTGATACTTATCCGGAACTGGAGCGAAAGGCATCGCTGCTGGAGAGGGGTTTTGCCGAAGCAGCGGAAAAATCAAATACCCCGGTGCAGCTTTCACGGGTTGGATCTATCATGACTGCCTTTTTCACCTCAGAACCAGTCACCGATTATGAATCGACCATTCGTGCCGATACGCGAAAATTCGGGGAATTCCATGGTCAATTACTGGAACAGGGCATCTACTGGCCACCATCACAGTATGAGGCAGTTTTCATCTCTCTGGCACACAAAGACGAAGATATCGAAACTACCATAGAAGTGGTATCGAAAGCCCTAGATGGGTAATCATTACAAGCAGGTGCCACATGAGCAAAGTAGTAATTCGATTCTGCAGAGTCTGACCTCAGAATAGGAAGCATACCGCTCGTGTAGCGGATTACTTGAAGAGTGAAGCTGGGATTGAAGCCGAAAAAGATCCGCATGGACGTATAGGGGAATTCACTGTGTGGGTCGATGGAAAATGTGTGACCAAAAGACAATCATTGAAATTCCCTGAGAAAGAACAGATTTTGGCATCAATTCGGCAGGAAATATCATGAAAGCTGTGTGGAATAGTTGGTAAAGCAAAGGCTGGCTGGGGATACAGGAGTCGAACCTGTGGTTGCTGATCCAGAGTCAGCTGTGTTACCGCTACACCAATCCCCATCTAGTGACAGTTAATAATTATAACCGGGCAGGTAGTAGCTGGCAAGTCAAGAGATAGGCAGCCATCTCGAATTTATAAAACTTGCGATACCTTTTGTTTAGTTGTTAAGTTGACTCTGCAAAGAACACAAGCCCCAATGCAAAAACAATAGCCACAGTAATAGCCCACGAGATAATGACCATCAAAATTGCGGTGAAGCCTCCAGCTGAGGTGAACTTGGTAATTAGGACTATTAAGGCAATCAAACCCAAGAGCCACCCTATATATGGAATAAGTGAAATTACAGATGCTATGACGCAGGCAATAATCAATGCTACAAATCGGCCTTCCTCCCCCAACAACTTCATAGCAAACCATAGAAGCCCTGCAGAGAGGACAATCTGTATGGCAAAAACTACCATAATTAGGGCAATACTTCCGCCAAGGTCAATCATATTTACTCCTTCCGTATTTGAGTGTGATTTGCAGAGTGTCTACCAGAGACTGTTCTATCCTGGCGGCGCACGCATATTATCCGCCTCCAATATTTTTATTGTCCCATATATACGAATACCAGAATACAGGCAGGGCAAAGATATTGATTGTTATAAGAAGAACCGTCCATAGTATTTTGCTGTCTTGGGGCACCCGATTGCCACGGAATATATAGTAGAAAATGAAATTGAAAATGAGGCTGAGCATCAAAATGGCTGTTGGGTAAAAAAGATAGATTAGTACTGTCCCAAGCGCTTTGGCGAAACCGGATAAATCTTCTTCGTTATCGAAGACGGCATCTAACAGTGTGAACAACAAAAACAGGGAGAGGAAGAGATACACTATAGGCCAACAGCTTAGAATTCCGAGAAGCAGTTCCTTTCCGCCTCTCCGGGGTATGACCATTTCCTCATTGGCAGACGATAGCGAATAATGAGGTTCTTCGTTGGGGATTACTGATTCAACATTTCGCTTACTGGTTGCAAGGGGGTTCAATACCGCACCACATGAAACGCAATTTATTTGGGCATCCCAATTAAACTTCCCACACTGATCGCAATATGGCAAACCGAACTCCTGCTGCTAAAGCTTCCAGCTGATTGTGCTGATACACTGACAGGTTGCCAGTTAGGTAAAGGGTCAGTAAAGACTCAGCGACGCTTTTTGTGCCAGGTAATTCCCTCACTGGCCTCGGCATCTCTGAGCCAGTTTGGCTTGAGTTTCCAGTTGGGATTTGATTTAAATACATAATTTGTGCCGTCATAGGTCACACAAGTGACTCCCACCTGATCGGCCAACTCAAGCGACAGAATATCAAATGAGGTTGTGGCTATGAGGATTAATCGGTCAAACCAGAAATCCTGTTTATCGGTGTGGGCAGCATGAAAGACATCGGTTGCTTTTTGCACAAACTTCATGATGTCTCTCTTCCGCACAGATTCTTCAGCATCCCTGCACTCGATCCACACATCAAGATCACTCTGGGCTCCCTCCCCCTTGAAATGTGCCCATACGTCCACTTCGTAGGGGTTCGTAACTACCGATCCATTGGCACGATAATGTATATCCGTCGTTTTGGCGCCGAGATGTTTTTCTGCCCATGAAGCTGAGTTTTCTTTGAAAGTGACTGTGGGAGCTTCCCGGCTGGCAACGGTATCGTCCGAAGCGAAGACGTGATGCATTTCCTCTAACCAATCCACCAGCCTCTGCTGGCCCAGCACCTCGGATACCAGCACCAGTGCGCTGGCAGCGTGTTCGAGCAGGTTTTCAAAGTATTCCGGGTCATTTTGCTGCGCACCTGTTGCACTGGGAATCTCCGGGATATCGCCAGATTGCCTCGTCGGTGGTCTGTTCGCTTCCCTTTCCTTCGGCTGAGATAGCGGCGGACTTCCTCCCAACAGATCACCAAGAATATCCGGTGTGTTTCTTCTATCTGCCATCTCTCAACACCTTTTCCGTTAATGCACGGTAGCTCTGAGCCCCGGTTGATCTGGGGTCAAACTCGAAGATGCTCTGCCCGAATCCCGGCGCTTCAGAAAGCCTGACGTTGTATCGGATAGGATCACACAATTGATCGGGAAAATATTCCTTAAGTTGATTCAGTATTTCATTGCTTTTTTTGACCCGCAGATCATAGAAAGTGGGAACGATGTATTTCACCACCAGATCTTTATGGTACTTCTGAACGCCCATGACACTCTGGTGAAGGAAATCGATCACACCGTGGAGAGTTAGTATATCCGGGGAAACCGGGGTGAGGATTTCTTTGCAATAGAAAAGAACATTGATACTTAAGATATCGAGGCTGGGCGCCGTATCGATGATGACAAAATCAAATTTGTCTTCAAACGGTTCCAGGGTTTCGGATAGAGCCATTTCTCCACCAAAGGTTCTGCGGTCGATTTCCCTCTTGGCTCCTGCCAGATCTCTTCCGCCCGCCAGAATCATCAACCTTTCACGAGCCTCAAATAGAGCCTCTTCGGGTTTGACACTTCCGGTAATCAGGTCCGCCAGCCCCACTTCCGGCTCCACTCCCAGCGCTCTGGCCGACTGCCCCTGCGTATCGCAATCTATCAGGAGAACTCTTTCTCCGGCCAGCGCCAGCCCATGAGCGAGGTTGATAGAGGTGGTTGTCTTGCCCACTCCCCCTTTTGACAGGGAAACCGCTATTTTTCTCATGCTTTCATTTTCCCCCTTTTCGTTACCGGGTGATCAAAGACCCCTCAAAAACTCCGGCCGCAGCAGGGATTCATCCTGTTTGCTTAAAACCGTATCCAGTTGCTTCAACATTCGATCTTTCTCTTTTGGTAAATTTCCGCGCACAGAGAGATAGTTTGACGCGTGCATGGAACTGAAGAAACAATTAGTAAACCTGGCATTTGCTATCATTATCCTCAATTCTTCCAGAGATTGGAAGGGGGTGATCAATTCGAACTTGCCTTTTTCGATATCTTCGAATAAAGGCGTCCCCGGCACCGGAGTCAATGTCAGCGCTCCGGCAAATTCCGGGTCGATTTCTGTGAGAAGGCTGGCTGTTTTCAGGGCGTGTTTTTCACTCCCGTCGATCCCCCCCAGTCCCAGCAGAACTGTCAGTGAGAGAACAATCCCCGCCTCCTTGGCCTTCAGGCAACCCTCGATGATCTCGTCGCGGGTAACCCCTTTGTTCACCCGCTTGAGCACTTCATCATCGCCGCTTTCCGGGCCAACATAGACGATATCCAGTTTGTGCTTTTTCAGCGTTTTGAGTTCTTCTACAGATCTTCGCAATAAATCCTGCGGGGTGGAATAGGAAGCGATCCTTTCCAGCCACGGAAATCTTTCGTTGAGGTATTCTAAAGCTTCCACCAGTTTCGGATATGGATATACCAGAGCATCTCCATCTTGGAGGAATACTTTTTTCGAAACGACCTGAGGCGCGAGCTCATACACGGCTGGATGAATATCGGGGCGGCAGACTCCGCTGCGAAGATACAGATCGAGCGCGTCGATCTCTGCCTTGACGTCTTCCACATCTCTTATTTGAAGGCTGAAGCTATTGTATCGACAGAAGGTGCAGGTATTGTTTGAGCACCCACTTGTGAGGGGGAGGAAATAGCTTCTGGCCTCGCTGGGCGGGCGAAAAATCTGGGGTCTCTGGAAAGCCGCCTTATGCTCTTTTCCCATGTTCATTACCATTATAGTCTCTCAAGTGGCATTGTAAATCCTCAGACCGTTTTTGTCGACCTTTTCCACCTTTTTTTCTTCCCGTAATGCCTCAAGATAGGCCAGGGCCTTGGTCACCAGTCCAGCTTGAGTTATGTCAGCCAGGGCTTCCCATTTCACCGGGCCCTCCACCCATCTTATCTCAGACGATATCTGATAGGCTGTTTTTGGCTCGTGGCGTATCGTTTCGAAAACATCTTCTTTTAACTTTGTGTGATAGGATAGCAATTCATCTATTCTTTGCGGCAGGTCATTGAATACACGTTCATGGCCAGGCAAAATAATGCTTGCCCGAATGTTCCGCATTGCTTGCAATGACTGCACATAATTGAAATGGGGATTGAACGGGATTTCCGAATGTGCGCCAATGTGGGTAATGGTATCCGGCAGAATGTGATCGCCGGAGAACAAAATACCCTTTCCTTTTTCGTAAAGGCAGATGTGGTCGTTATCATGCCCCGGACTCCAGATTACCTCAAGCTGGAAAGGATCGATTTTGATAGTTTCTCCACCCTGAAGAAGAATATCAGGAAATACAGGGGCCACCTGATTCGTGTAATTTGTGGACATTTCTATTACCGCATCGGCGTTCTGGCTGGTTCCACCGTTAATGAGATGCCAGTCCCCCAGTTCTTTGATATAAGCTTCCCGGCCGTAATACCGGTAATCGATCAGCTTTTCCCCCTCTTTATGCACGATCAGTTCGGTTCCGTATTTCTGCTTGATCGTTCCGGCCAGTCCGAAATGGTCGGGATGGATGTGAGTGTAGATTATCCGGTTGATATCCTCCAAACCCAGTGCCAGTTCGTTCAACTGGCAAAGGAAATCTTCAAGTGCTTGCGGATCATTCCACCCGGTATCGATCATTACCCATTCGTTGTTTCCCTTAATCAGATAGGTGTTGATGTGACCAGCCGGGTTATCCACAAGCGGAAGTTTGATCTGATAAATGCCGGGGACAATTTCCGTTGGCGTCTTTTGCTGTGCCATTATGCAATACAAGATGATAATTGATAATAGAAAAAGTCAGACTCCTCGAATCTGGAAACCCG
The DNA here is from genome assembly GCA_964548045.1 of uncultured Dehalococcoidia bacterium. Lineage (GTDB taxonomy): Bacteria > Chloroflexota > Dehalococcoidia > SZUA-161 > SpSt-899 > JBGLNL01. Next base: position 19,843 of record CAZJQZ010000015.1, read on the forward strand.
ATTTTCCACTCTCAATGATTCAAGGTGTGCCAGGGCCTCGGTTACTGCAATTCGTCTGTCAATAGGCAGCAATTCATCCCAGGTTATCATCCCTTCCATCCAGGTTATCTCTGCAGAAACTTCAAAAGCTGTCTTCGGCCTGGAGTTCAGAGCTTCGATAATTTCCGCCTTTCTTGCCTCGTGATGGTTGAGTAATTCATCAAGCCGTTTGGGAAGATCAGTGTAGATGTTTTCATGAGCCGGGAGCCCCAGCGACATATTCAGATGCCGAATCTTTTGAATCGAGTCGAGATAGCTGCCAAGCGGATCGCCGTGTTCCTCTACATGAATGCTGATGTTTGGCGTGGTTACTGGCAGGATATGGTCGCCAGAGAACAGGATTCGTTTGTTTGCCTCATAGAGGCAGATATGCCCCGGAGAGTGGCCGGGAGTCCAGATAACCTCCAGATCGAAAAGCCCGGTGGAGATCACCTCGCCATCCTTGAGACCTCTTTCCGGAACAGCGGGAATTATCAGATTCAGCGCTTCAGAGGATGCTTCATTGAAATGGAACAGATGATCGCCGGGAACTCCATTTGCAAGCATCCACTGGTTCAAATTTTCAAACAATCCTGAACCCTGGTCGGCGATGAGATCGATGATTTCCCTTTCCACCTCACCTATCGCCAGCTCTGCTTCACAGGCTTCTTTCAATCTGCCGGCCAGACCGAAGTGGTCGGGGTGAATGTGCGTGCAGATGATCAGGTTGATTTCCTTGAAACCCACACCGATGTTTTTCAGATGTTCGGTAAAAGCGTCGAAAGATTCCTGATCATACCAGCCGGTATCAATCAACACCCATCCCTCGGTGCCTTTGACAAGGTAGGCATTGATGTATTCCAGCGGATTATCTTTCAACGGGAGTTTGAGTTGATGAATTCCCGGTATTATTTCCATTATTAAGTTCCATTCGAGATTCCCATTTGCATGGGAATGACATGTTTTATCGTTTATATCATTCCGGCCCCGTCCGCCATACATGAGTACTATGGCAAGCACGGCTCCGAGCCGGAATCTATCCAGACCACCACCTTTATGGATTCCCGGATTCTAACCCACTACCGGCTCAAGCTGCTGTATGCGCTCATCCCGGCATACTTGGCTCTATCGCCCAGTTCCTCTTCAATGCGCAGCAGCCGATTATACTTGGCTACCCGCTCGGAACGGCAGGGAGCGCCGGTTTTGATCTGTCCGGTGTTCAATCCCACACACAAATCGCTGATGGTGGTATCCTCAGTTTCACCGGAACGGTGGCTGACCACTGAAGTCCAGCCTGCATTGTGGGCCATGTCGATAGCGGAACGTGTCTCGGTCAGTGTCCCTATCTGATTCAATTTTATTAAAACTGAGTTGCTGGCTTTCTGTTCGATTCCCTTAGAAATCCTTTCTATATTGGTAACATAAAGGTCATCGCCGACTAACTGCACTTTCTGACCTATCTTTTCAGTTATCATTCGCCAGCCTTCCCAGTCATCTTCAGCCAGACCATCTTCGATGCTGATGATAGGGAAACTGGAAACCAGCTCAACGTAATAATCGACCATTTCAGCGCTGGTGAGCTTTCTGCCTTCCTTGGCCAGATCGTATTTGCCATCGATGAAGAACTCGCTTGAGGCCGGGTCGAGAGCAATGAAGCAATCCTTGCCGGGCTGGTATCCGGCTGCTTCGATGGCATCTACGATCACCTGAACTGCCTCCCGGTTTGCAGGCAACGATGGAGCAAACCCGCCTTCGTCTCCGACCGCTGTTGCCAGCCCTTTGCTCTTGAGCAATTTTTTGAGTGATTGATAGACTTCCGCTCCCATTCGCAGGGCTGCCGAGAAACTAACCGCCCCGGCCGGCACTATCATGAATTCCTGAAGGTCCACAGAATCTGCGGCATGTTTGCCCCCGTTGAGAATGTTCATCTGAGGCACCGGTAACAAATTAGCATTCTCCCCGCCAAGATAGCGGTACAGAGGCAGTTTTTGAGAAGCGGCTGAGGCATAGGCTGCAGCCAGCGAAACCCCCAGGATTGCATTGGCTCCAAGGTTCGATTTGGTAGGGGTGCTGTCGATCACCAGCATGGTGCGGTCTATTTCGCCCTGTTCCGAAGCGTCCATACCGATCAGTACCGGGGCAATCTTCGTGTTGACATTAGCCACTGCGTTCAGGACACCCTTTCCCCAAAATCGGTTTTTGTCACCATCGCGAAGTTCGAGAGCCTCGTGGCTACCGGTGCTGGCCCCGGAGGGAACGGCTGCTCTCCCCAGGGTTCCGTCATCAAGCAGGACATCGACCTCTACAGTCGGGTTTCCTCTAGAATCAAGAATTTCTCTGGCTTTGATCTTTTCGATTTTCATTTTCCCTCCCTTTGGCTTCATCGTTTGGCTGCGGCTGCAACTGCTTTTTCTACAGCGTCTCTGGCATTTTCGGCGATAATAATTGCGTTCTGCAACTTGCCCTGTTTCGACAGTTCCCAAGTATTCAATCCGATCACCGGGATACTATTTTTCAGCGCATGACCGATTTCAGAAAGCGTGCCGAATTCACCATCAACAGCGATCACAGCCTGGGCCGACTTGACGATTATGACATTGCGCATCGCGCCCATCCCGGTAACGATGGGAACTCCCACATATTGATTGGCATCCGCAACCCTGTTCCCCGGCAGAATACCTATTGTCTGGCCCCCTGCTTCACGAGATCCTTTGCAGGCTGCCTCCATTATACCTCCGAGTCCTCCGCAAATCAGGGTGGCATTGCGATTCGCCAGTTCCCGGCCAACTTCTTCGGCAAGTCGGGCTACTTTTTTTGAACACTTTCCCCCACCAATCACTGCGATAATCATTGCTATTCCCTATTGCTGTAAGAAATCCGTTACCACCCTGTTGAACTCTTCAGGTCTCTGTTTTTGCGGTGCATGCCAGCACCTTTTGAAAACGTGCAGTTGAGAGCTCTCAATTCGCTCGTGGGCCTGATGAGCCAGCCTGACCGGCACGTATCCATCCCACCCTCCCCATAATAGCAGAGTCGGGGCTTTGATTTCATGTAGCCTGTCCATGTAGATTTCCACCGGTTCGCCATCATTTCCACCTGTCATGAATGAGAGGAATACATGATCCCGTCTCAACCGGGCTATGGCGGTAAAAATTGGGAAGAGTAATTTGCCGGGAAGCCCTAATTCATCACTAAGTCCGGCGGCATCCACGAGAACGAGTTTTTCCACACTCTCCGGGTGTTTCAGCACAAAGTCCAGAGCAATCCCCCCTCCCAGAGAATGGCCTATGAAACTGGCCCGCTTCAATTCCAGCGCTGCCAGCAAATCTTCAAAAAAGGTGTTGAAAAGCCTTAAAGAGTAATTGATCTTTGGTTTGTCGCTTTTACCATATCCCACCAAGTCCGGCACGTAGACTCGGTGATAACGAGCCAGCGGTTCGAGGTTGGCTTTCCATTCAGCATCGGCTGCCAGTGCACCGGCACCGTGGATCAGAACCAGTGGCGGCCCCTCACCCACTGTCAGGTAATGAGTATTGATTTCGCCAACCCTGATCCAGTTGCTTTGAAATTGCATGTTTGGACTTTTGGCGCTTATTTGGCTCGAGGATGGGAACCCTCGTAAACCCTGCGAACATGCTCGCTGGTGAGGTGGGTATAAATCTGGGTGGTGCTAATGTTAGCATGCCCCAGGAATTCCTGGAGTTCGCGCAGATTCATTTTGCCACTCTGGAGCAAGTGTGTAGCCACACTGTGGCGCAATGTGTGCGGAGTAATCTCCTTTTCGATCCCAATGGCGCTGGCGTAATTCTTGAGGATGAGCCAGACTCCCTGTCGGGTGAGTCTCTGTCCCCGTCGATTCACGAACAGCGCTGTCTCCTGTTTGCTTGTCAGCAGTGGCCGGGCTTTTTCAATATACCTGATGAGGTCTCTGAGAGCCTGTTCGTGGAAGGGGATTATCCTCTCTTTGGAACCCTTGCCAAAGCAGCGCACAAAGCCGTCATCAAGGTTCAAATTTTCAATATTCAGAGATATCAGTTCGGTTACACGCATGCCGGTGGCATAGAGCATCTCCAGCATGGCTTTGTCTCTATTAGCTTCCGGAGTATTCCGGGCATCGGGCTGTGAGAGGAGTTCTTCTATCTGGGATATCGAAAGCGTTTTAGGTAGAGACTGGCCAGTCTTGGCTCCGCCGAGGTTTTCGGCCGGGTCATCTTTGATAATATTGTCCTTAACCAGGAAATCGAAAAAAGACTTAACGGCTGCGGTCTTCCGTGCGATCGTAGATGGGGCATATTTCCGCTCCTTGAGTTCCACGATGTAACCCAGCAGCATGTCCCGGTCGATGGCTGCCCAGTTATCCGGAGCCAGGCCTTTTTCAGGCAATTCCTTCCCAAAATAACCGGCAAATTGGGTAAGGTCATTCTTGTAAGCTGCAAGGGTATTGGGGGAAAAACCTTTTTCTACCGATATGAAATCAAGAAAATTCTCGATTGCCTGGCTCATAGGGTTGTCTCCTTCCGTAAATGGTTTGATTTGTGGAAACTCTACAGGGCGACGATTGCTTGAATTGTAGCACAGAGCGAATTTATTGTAAAGTGGATTTACCCGCTTTTATGATTGAAGGGGTGGAGAATCCGGCTTGAGCGTGCTACACTTTTGGGTATGAGTGAAGGAGTCTGAAACTATGCATGTATCCAAGCTTTTTGGTAAGACCCTGCGCGAGCTTCCGGCGGAAGCTGATACCATTAGCCATCAGCTTTTGCTCAAAGCAGGAATGATCCATCAGGTGGCAGCAGGGGTCTATTCATATTTGCCGCTGGGGTGGCGGGCAATCCGGAAGATCGAGCAGATCATCAGGGAGGAAATGGATGCTGCCGGTGGACAGGAGATACTGATGCCAACGCTCCAGCCGTTTGAAACATGGGAGGAAACCGGGAGGGACCTGGCGTTCGGAGATTCCCTGTTCACTTTGAAAGACCGCCGGGGCCGCAAGCTCTGTCTCGGCCCTACTCACGAGGAGATCGTTACCCATCTTGCCCGTTTCAACATCCGCAGTTACCGGGATCTGCCGGCGATACCTTATCAGATACAGACCAAGTTCCGCGATGAACCACGCTCTCGTGGCGGGCTGCTGCGCGTGCGCGAATTCATCATGAAAGATATGTACAGCATGGATACGGACGCAGAGGCGCTGGGCCAGACTTATGAAAGGATGACTCGTGTTTATAACCGGCTTTGCGAACGTTGCGGATTGTCCACTGTGATGGTCGAAGCTGATAGCGGCGCCATCGGAGGCAAGGATTCCCATGAGTTCATGGTTGTGACCGAAACGGGCGAGGATGAGATTATTCTTTGCTCGAAATGTGGTTATGCTGCCAATACCGAACGGGCTGCTTTCTCCAAGCCAAAACCAGATAGAGAAGAGGAACTTTTGCCTTTGGAAAAAGTGGACACCCCCGGCACAAAAACCATTGAAGCGGTAGCAGAATTCATCGGCGTGCCGACGAGCCAGACGCTCAAGGTTGTTTTCTACGCTGCCGATGAAGAGGTCGTTTTTGCTCTTATCCGGGGTGATCTGGAGGTTAATGAGATCAAGCTCAGAAATGCCCTGAAGTGCACTGAGCTTCGTCTGGCTACTGAGGAAGAACTGGCAGCCAGTGGTCTGGTGGCTGGTTATGCTTCGCCAGTGGGCGTCTCCGGTGTGAAAGTGGTGGCCGACGACTCGATAACGCTGGGCGCTAATTTTGTGGTTGGAGCCAATAAGCAGGATGCCCATTTCAAGAATGCCAACTACCCCCGTGATTTCAATGTGGATATGATGATTGATATTTCCCTTGCCAGGGCAGGTTGCCAGTGCCCAAAGTGCGATGGAGAGTTGCTCACTCAGAGGGGTATCGAGGTGGGACACACATTCAAGCTGGGTACCGTATTCAGTGAAAAGCTGGGAGCGGTTTACCTTGATCGGGATGGGATACAGCAGCCTATTGTGATGGGTTGCTACGGCATAGGAGTGGGACGACTTCTGGCTGCATCAATAGAGCAAAATCACGATGAGAAGGGGATAGTCTGGCCGCTTTCGATCGCCCCGTATCAGGTGTATGTTTGCGTTTTGAATGCGGATAAGCCTGAGGTGGCAACAGCAGCAGAAAAGCTCCTTGCCGAACTTGAAAGCGCTGGCATTGAAGTTCTATTCGATGATCGGGAAGAATCGGCGGGCGTCAAGTTCAATGATGCCGATCTTATGGGGATACCTGTCAGAGTGGTAATGAGCCCACGGAATTTGAAACAGGGCAGTGCGGAAGTCAAGAGACGTGCCCAGAATGAGGCGGAACTGGTGGCTCTGGATATGGTACCGGAAAAATTAAAAGGACTTCTTTTGCAATAGAAAAGGCGGGCAAAAGCCCGCCTTTTTGTTCAACGCTCCTAATGCTATCCTGCTAGTATGCCCTCTTTCTGTGCCAGAAAACCAAGCCTAGAATCGTCGCAATGCCCAAACCTATTAGCGTTCCCAAGGACTTGCGAGACACTTTTCTCCGGACTTTCGATGCTTTTTCCCCCATAATAATACACCCCCTTTGTTAATTAAGTAACAAATAGAGATTGAAATATCAGTATTGTTATTTATTTAGCCTCTCTGAACCGGCATGACTAACGATTCGCTCGTTTCCTTTGCCAGATCAGAAGGTTTGTGCTTCCAAAAATAAAGGCCATAATTCCGGCTGCTATCTCAAGCGGTAGCAACCAAAATGGAGTTGTAGAGCGGGGTGTGGGGGAAGACACCCCGCTCTCTCCATTGGGATCCGCTAATTCAGAATTATCGAGAATATCACTCCCCGAATCATCTGCTTGTGTTTCCGGAACACCTTTATTGGCTATTCCAAACTCTGAGTCTGAATTTGGATCAGGGGGTAAGGCTTCAGGCATGCCACTGCCTTCATTGATAGTTGCCACTGGCGTTGGTTCAACCTCTGGAGTTGGAGTTATTGCTACAACATCAGCAGTTGCTTCAGGCGGTTGGCTCACTATTCCTTCCGGTTGAGTTGACTGTTCAGAAAGAACACCGGTGAAATCAATCGATACCAACAGGGCAAATGCGATAACGGCCACCGCACCTGCCAGCCGCATTGAGCTTTCAAGTGAAATGATAGGCAGATCGAAGCGGAACCATGATCGCCGTGCAGGCGCCTCTGCCAGTGTGAACGATCGTGGCACAGCCTCGACAGGCATGAGACGAAGCAACTCGCGCATTAATCTAAGGGACTTCAACTCACGCTGACATTCCTGGCATATTTCAGCATGATATCTCACCTTATCTCGATCGACCGGCTCCAGCCGGTCATCCAAATATGGCGAAAACAAATCTCTCATTTTCGCACAATCGCTCTTTCGCTGATGCCCAAACATAATTATCTCTCTTTCCTGTCACTATTATGGACGAAATTCAGGGGGCAAAAGTTCCTGGTACTTCAGTAACAGGTCCCGGAGATTGGCTCGCCCCCGATTCAACCTGGATTTCACTGTGCCAAGGGAGGTGTTGGTTATTTCGGCAATTTCTTCGTAACTCAAACCCTGGAGATCAGCGAGGGTGACTACCAAACGTTGCTCTTCGGAAAGATAGAGCAATTGTCGAGCGATCAGCCGGCTTACTTCCTCATTCAAAGCGTGCTCTTCCGGGGATATGGCAGCACTCGGAAGCGGATTGTACTCGGGGAAAATAGCATCCAGAGAATCGGCTTTTCGCCCGCGTTTACTCCTCAGGACATCGGTGCAGGAGTTGGAAGCAATCCGGAACAGCCATGCTTTGAAGTTCTGTCCCCGAAAACCGCCCAGCGATTTCCATGCCTGGACGAATATTTCCTGAGTGGCATCTTCCGCATCCTGTGGGGTTCCCAGCATTCGCAGGGCGATGTTATACACTTGCTGTTGATACTTTTCAACTAGCTGGTTATACGCATCGAGATTGCCATCTTTACTGTGGAGGATCAACTCATCTTCGTGCGTTGTCATGCTTTTATCAGTATGCTCCCTGAAGATGAATACAAACTGCCCATATTACCCGAAATGCTGCTAATTGACTGGGCCTTGTTTCTTACTCTATACTAAATTTGTTTTCAAGTTAGCTCTTATTCTAACATATTTTGCAGGCTGAAAGTGAGACTGATTTACTGGTTGGAAAGATGAAAAACGTGGCGAGAGAAGTTATCATTACCGTTCTGCTGGCCCTGGTTATTTTCATGGGGATTCAGACGGTAGCATACAATTATGAAGTCAGTGGACAGAGCATGGAGACCAATTTGCATAACGGGCAATTCGTTATGACCAATAAGAT
>CAZJQZ010000016.1:0-28034 GCA_964548045.1 uncultured Dehalococcoidia bacterium
TTGTCTTGTTGACCAGATCCTTCATATAGTCGATGTTATTGACTATTACGTCCATGAGGTCTCTAGATTTAGGATCAGATTGGGTATCCCGCAGTATGGGACCCAGGCAAACCAGTGGTGTCAGCGGGTTTTTTAGATCGTGACTCAACTGGGAAATGAATTCATCCTTCTGTTTAATGAGGTCTGCATATTCCGAAGTCCGTTCATTTACTTCATTATCCAGATTCTGGTTAAGGTACTGGAGTTCCTCTTCAGTCGCCAGTAATTCCTCGGTTTTCCTGGCAATGGTTTGTTCTGCCTGCTTGCGCTCGCTGGTATCATTTCCGGCCATAAGGATTTGCAGTTCCTTGCCATTACTGATGTTTAGAACCTGGTTGCGCCAGTCGATCCATTTGTACGATCCATCTTTACACTTGAACCGAAACTCCGCCTTTTCTCTTTTCCCTGTGGTTGCGGCGAATGATTTGACTGCATCTTCTCTATCATCCGGATGCAGGAATTCCATTAATTCCATTCCCATTAATTCTGTTGTTTGATAGCCCAGCACTTCTTCGTGTGTTTGGTTAACATAGGTATATCTGCCTTCAGTGTCCAGCATGGCAATCAGGTCTTCTACATTCTCAGCAATAGATCGATACTTCTGTTCACTCTCATAAAGCTTTTTCTCCATGGAATGCCGATAGAGCGCCATCTCGATGGTGACGTTCAGGGTTCTTTCTTGAAATGGTTTAACTATGTATCCCAATGGTGAAGTTATTTTGGCTCTTTGAAGAGTTTCGGGGTCCGAATACGCGGTGAGATAGATTATCGGGATATCAGATTGAGCAAGGATATATTCGGCTGCCTGAATACCATCCATCTTACCCCGCAGGTTGATATCCATAAGCACGAGGTTCGGAGAGGTCTCTGCCTCCTTTTGAATTGCGCTTTCCCCTGTATGAGCTACAGCAGTGACGTCATATCCCATGTTTATCAGCATCATCTGTATAGCTTTGGCAGTAACAGCTTCGTCTTCGACAACCAGTATGCGTGACTTATCCATTTTGTGATACCTCCTGCCCGACATTCTGATCTGTAAACTCGATCTTGAATTCCGTCCCCTCTTTTCCATTGATTTCCAGGATACCTTCAAGCTGTTCTGTTAGTGTGCTGACCAGTTGCATACCCAGCGATTCTGTATTGCGAAGGTCCATATCCTCCGGTATGCCGATACCATTATCACTTACTTTCAGAGTGTATCTATGTTCATCGTTAGCAGAGAACTCAATGCGGATTTTGTCTTCGTGCTGATCTTCATCGCAAGCAGGATCAACGGCGGGGAAAGCGTGCTTGAACGCATTTATCAGGAGTTCATTGATGATCAACCCGCAGGGGATTGCGGAATCGATATCCAGCGAAATGTCTTCTGCGTCTATGATGAGTTCTACTCCGGACGGCTTGCTGCAGGACTGTATCAGTTGATCTGTCAGGCTCTGGATGTAATCAGGGAAGTTCACCTTTGCCAGGTCTTTGGACTGGTATAACTTCTCATGGACGAGAGCCATTGACCCAACACGGTTCCGGCTGTCGTTGAACATTGTGAGCACTTCTTCATTCGAGGTATTGCTGGACTGGAGATACAGCAAGCTGGAAATTACCTGCAGATTATTTTTAACTCGATGGTGAATTTCTTTTAGGAGCACTTCTTTTTCCTTTAGCGATGCCACAATTTTTTTCTCCGCCTGCTTGCGTTCGTCTATCTCTTTACGAAGTAACCTGTTGGTATCCGCAAGTTCAACAGTGCGTTGGTAAACTCTTTCTTCAAGCTGCTGGTTTACGGCACGGAGCTCTTCCTCAACTGCGGTCAGTTCCTCGTTTTTTTCGCTGAGGCTGTCCTGTGCAGTTTTTCTTTCAGTGACCTCCTTTTTCAGTTGCAAAGCATTATCTTCAAGTTGCTGGTTTACGGCACGTAGTTCCTGCTCTATCGCCATCAGTTCCTGGTTTTTTTCACTGAGACTGTCCTGCGCATTTTTTCTTTCAGTAATCTCCTCTTCCAGTTCCGCGGTTCTTTCATTCACCCTTACTTCGAGGAATTTTGCATAAGACTCAAGTTCTATTTGGGATTTTTCAAGATTGTCAGACATCTTGTTAAATGCTTGCGATAATTGCCCTATTTCATCTTTCCCGGTATTTTCAATTCTACAGTCCAGATTCCCATGCATTATTTGGTCAACACCCCGATGCAGCTTTATGATTGGTCTGGTTGTTATGCGGGATATAATGAGAGAGGCTATCGTCCCAACTACGAGAAGGATAGCCATGGCCCATATCATCGTGGTGGTCAATTTGGAAATAGGTGCGAAAGCTTCTTCCTGAGATATCTCGGATACAATGGTCCATCCCGTCTCTGGTATCGATGAATAAACGCCAATGACGTCAGTCCCCATATAGTTTTTATATGAGATGGCTTTCAGCGAGCCATTATTCTGGTCAGTTGTTTTGCCTGTTAAATCAACTTTGAGGGAGGCGCTGTTTTCCATGAATCTTGATGGTGTTACTATATGGCCGTCTTTGTTTACGATGTAGACTTCACCGGTTTTGCCGAACCCATAATCGCTGTCGGTAATTGCAGCCACGTCTTCCTCTCCGCCAATAATTACCACTACTCCGGTTAACTCCTTATTTAAATAGAATGGGGAAGCTGCACCCACCACAACATTTTCAGTGAATTCCCCCACACGGGTGTCCATTACAATTGTGCCCTTCTTGCCTTCTATGAAAATATCCCAGTCATTCATATCTGTTTTTGATTCGTCATACATGCCCGTTTGAAGTCCGTAGCGGCCTGCTCCCCATACCAGGTTACCCTCATCATTGATAATAAAAATGTGATTCGGATCACGGTCAGCCGATATGTCCATGATATATTCACTCATAGCCCGGGAAAATCCGCCTACTTCTTCAACCATGAGTTCGAATACTTCTGTCTGGGTTGCCAGAGCTTCAACGGATTCCTTTCGACTGTTAAGATAGGTAGCCAGATGCTGGGTTTTGTCATTGCTGGCGGACACCAGATGATCGCGTATTTGATCCTCGAGAGCGTTCTTGGAGTATTCTCTGCCAATCAGGATGGCGCTGATGCCTGTTACTGTGATAACCAGAAGGATTATTATGAGGACTTTCAGATGTATTTTCATTCAGCTTTCCTTTTATTTCATGCTGATGGATACGAACATGTTGAGAGTCACCGGACACGGAAATCCCGCAACTTATCATAAGATTACGGGATTTAACATGAGAGAGGAAACGGGGCCAGCCATTAACTTGAGCGCGGAATTTAGCGCTATTTCTCTGGGGGCTTACCTGAAGCAGAAAGTGAAGATTTGATAGCTGTTAAATGAAGGAGGACGTTATTGGGTGGTAACTACTTTTTCCGGGGTTTGCCTCTGATCACGACTACATCACTGATGGCAGGAATATAGCGGGCGATAGCATCCAGGGTGTTTAAGGTGGCATTTGAAATAATAGCGGGACACTTGGCCAGGAATGACCCCCACCACGGAAGCCCAAAGAGTAATGAGACCCCTCTGACCTGTTTGATCTCCAGGTACATGCCTGCCATCTTCTTCAAGTTGGAATGATGGAATCTGTAGGTATGGTCGTCAGGCGTATCCCATACCATCTTACCCTCAACCTTCCCGAATCCGAGTTTCCACTTCAACCAGCAAATGGTTTTCCCTAACTTGAAGCCAAGACTTTCGAAATTAGCGATGGCAATTATGACCTCTCCGTCAGATTTAACCGCTTTGCTCATCTGGTCTATTGCCACTGCCGGATCGGGAAAGTGATCGAGCGATCCCTTGCAGTAGACCTTATCGAAAGTTCCGGGTTTAAATGGCAGGCACTCTCCTATTGCATGGACCACTGCCATATCAGCGTTGTTTGCGGCAATGTGTTCTCTGGAGCAGGCGACCATAACATTTGAAGGTTCCAGTCCCACTATCCTGGCGCCTTTTCTGGTTAATTCCACGCCGTCAGTGGCCTTGCCGCAGCCAACATCCAGTATTATTTCGCCCGGTTTCGGGTTGATCTTCCGATGAGTAACTTCAATCATCCTCTGAAAGAGGAATGCTACATCAGGGTTTATTACCTCCGGCAGTACGTGGTCATCATTCCATTCAAGATCAATCTCTGCTTGATTCAATTTGATTTGCCTCCAGGAAATAGCTTGTATCCCTCAGGTATATTAGCATCGTGCGGGGAGAGTTGCAATCAAGACGATGGTGGCATCCTTCAAATCGAAAAAGATGGGGCGAGCCAACCGGCTCGCCCCATCTTTTTGGCCTTTACCTTTGGGAGTGCTGATTTCTTTTAGTTCATTATCGTAAAATTATGGCTCATAGACTACAGGGAGCCAATTAGGGTCGGCTCTGTAAATTTTGTCTATCAAGTCGGTAGCCGAACCATCAACCTTGTATATCGCTAAACCATCACTGGAGGTGACCTTATTCGGCCCATAACTGTGCGGACAGCCGCCTATTTCTATCGTGAAGCTCTGCGCGGTGTTGTAGAGGGCCTCGGAGGAAAAATTCTCGGCTCCTACTTCTTCCACCGTGGCTTTTATCAGTTCATACATGACAGTTATCTGCTGTACCGCTAGATAGGCAATGCCGGCTTTTTTGATCTCTTCCGTTTCACGGGGACGATATCTTTGCAGAAGGTTTTCGGTCAGAGTGATTATCGGGTCGTCATCAGTCCACCACAGAGCAGGTTTGATAAGCACCATTCCATCGAAAGATTCCCAGAGACCCTGTTGAGATATCATTTCCAGGAAAGCAATGTGCGCATCGGTGCCAATATACGTTGTCTCATAGCCTGCATCCCTGAACTGTTTGGCAAAATTATTCATGGGGACAGGGGGAAGTATGTAATCACAATCTTTCAATTCCTCAACTTCAGTTGCCCAGGAAAATTTGATATCCGGGAGTAAGGTCTTCACTATCTCAAACTGCTCCGGGTGTGCATTGCAGTAAGTTGTTAACCCGTCCATACAGCCTTCCCCGAAGGCTTCAGCCCACATCGCCCCACCAATTTTGGCCGGACCGTTGGCTTCGTAGTCCCAGTCATTTTCGGCAATCCATTTAAGCATGGTCTGGATTTCCCAGTTGACACCAGTCTGTCCGGCAGCGAAAACCCATCCCGGCGGATCGAATGACACTGGGTCAGGAGCCACCGTGAACATCACGTTTTTATCCTGTTTGCAGAAAGGCTTGACAACTGAAGCGGCGGCTGACACAGGAGTGAAGAACACATCCGCCCCTTTGGATTTCAGGTAATTGTATCCGGGGATATCCCTGGCCGGATCATATTCATCATCGTAGTGTTTTACCTCAAGGGTGACACCCGGAATGAGGTTCTCTTCATTGTAGTATACGGCAAGGTCTTTTAGAGCCTTGTCTATTTTGTCCATTGCCTCTGCCGCCACTCCGGTAAGGTCTACGATTTCACCAATAATGATAGTTACTTCGGATGGCGTATCTGTGCCTGACGGGGTTCCTCCAGTATCATCACCATCACAGGCTACCAGCATGGGTAAGGCGAGTAGCAGAATTGCCAAAAGGCCAATCAGTGCTATCCATTTGTTTTTCATCTTTCTCTCCTCCGCTTGGGAAAATTGTGTTTTGCCAATACTTTTCACTTGCAACATCGAACTTTCGACTTATTTTTCTATTTAATCCCCCCTTTTTGCTTTATCTGTTTGAATGTTAAAATCTAACTCTTATTCCTTAGCCGACCGAATGACCGGATACCATTCATCTTGCACACAAAATAGATCTTCATCAGCGCCACTGGCTTTATAGATTCCCACGCGATCAATGGAAGACCGCTTGGTTTCGCTGAAGCTGACGCGAGTCACTCCATCGACGGTTTGGGAATATGACTGTGCTGCTGCATAAAGGGCCTGTGAATCGAAGTTCTCCGGCCCTACCGCTTCGACCGCATCTGCGATGATGTCGAGCATTTGATATATTCCGTCAATTGCAATGTATGAAGCTCCATCTTCCATAATTTCCTCAGCCGAATCTGGATGCTTTTCAAACAGGAGTTCTTTAGTAAGTTTGATGATTTCATTTTCATCATTCCACCACCCGGAAGGCAGAATGAAATATGTCCCGTCAAGCTCATCCCACAAGTGGCCATCGGTTATCATGCCAAGGAACGCTGCCTGGGCCGGCGATGCCAGGAATTTCCCCTGATAGCCCGCTTCCCGGTACTGTTTGACAAAAGTAACTGGCATAACGGGAAGCATCAAATAATCACAATCCTTCAGGGCTTCTACCTCTGTCTGCCAGTCAAAACTGATCTCCATAGTATGGCTTCCCATCCACTCAAACTTATCGGGGTGTTCATCGATGTATTCCTTCATGGCTTCATGAAGCGTCTCATTGTAAGAAGTCGCCCAGCCAGCCGCCCCCACTTTTGCCGGCCTTCCGGTTGGAAAATCCGGATCGTATTGGGCGATCCATCCCAGAATTGTATATGCGTTTTCTTCAGGTAGTGTTGCGGGAACGAAAATATGACCGGGAGGATATACGGTATCATAGTTTGCTGCCGTTGCAAAAAGCACCATTTGGTCTCTTTCCACGCGAGGTTTCATGTTAATGGGGGCAGAAGGCACGTTGGTAATGATCAGATCTGCGCCCCTGCTTTTCAACCATTCATAACCGGGGATATCGTTAGAAGGCTCGTAGGCTGTATCATAGGAGATTACCTTCAAATGGGCTCCGCCGGGGATTAGCCCCTGCTCGTTATAGTACTCAACCGCATCATTCAGTGCCTTATTTATGATCTCCAGTGCAGTCGCTGAAGCGCCCGTCTGATCAGTCAAATTCCCAATGGTAATAGTAATATCGGAAGCCTCATCCTCCCCGCCACCGCAGGCTACCAACGAAGGTAATATCAACAGCAAACCCGCCAAAACAAGGATCACTAATTTGTCAGTAATTTTAGCCATACACTCCCTCCCTGCCTGATAAAACTGCCAGGCGTTTTGTTAGTCGTTATTCTGACATCTGCAAGCCCATCCGTCAATAGGCGCTCTTTCCTAATGGAAAACGATGCTTCCCGCGGTCTCGTTTTCATTAGCGTCCTTTGTAAGCTGGTTTCCGTTTTTCCTTGAAAGCTTTCATTCCTTCTTTGGAATCTTCGGAGGCGAAAACCGGCCAGCCGAGTTCATCCTGCTTAGGCATAGCCTCCGCTTCCGGTAAGAACTCAAGTTCACGCAAGGAACGCGTGATGGCCTTGATGGAAAGGGGCGCATTCTCGCTAAGTTCCCCGGCCATCTTCAGAGCCTCTTCCAGCACCTTGCCCTTGGGAACCACTCGATTGATAAGTCCCCATTCCAAGGCTTCCTGGGCGGTGATTCGGCGACCTAGAAGCAATATCTCAGCCGCCCGGCAATATGGAATCTGGCGCCGCAACCGAACCGTGGTGCCGCCCAGCGGATAAAGACCTCTGGTTACCTCGGTGACCCCGAAAGTGGCGTCCTCGGCGCCGATGCGAAGATCGGTGCCCTGCAGTATTTCGGTTCCCCCGGCCAGGGCATATCCTTCCACTGCCAGGATTATCGGTTTGTTGGGCTGGTTCTCTCTCAGCAATGCCTGCCAGTGGATATTCGGCACATCCTGCATGATGCGCTGGAATTCCTCCGCATCCTCACCGCCTTCAGGCCCGACCTTGAGGTCCATGCCGGAACAAAAGGTATCACCCTTGCCGGTGAGAATAGCGCAATACAGATCGTCATCCTCATCCAGCCTTCGCCATGCCCTATACATACCCAGAAGCATCGGACCGTTCAGGGCATTCTTTGCCTCGGGTCGATTGAGGGTCACGATCACGACGTGTCCTTCTTTCTCGATGGTACAGTTTTTGGTGCTGATATCCAGTTGTTCAGCCAATGCAATCCTCCTGATCAATATCTGATGTTATTATAATAACATCATTTACCACCCTTTCGCACGTATTTCACGGGGTCGTAACAGCGGGAATCCACTCCGGATCGATTCTGAAAATATCCTGCTCGTCAGCTCGTAATTCGTATATTCCGAGGCAATTACTGGAAGCTCGTTTAGTTTCGTTGAAGCTGTGATGGCATCCCTCTATGTCTATCGAGAACGATTGGGCAGCATCATAGATAGCCTGCGAACTGAAATTCCCGGCTCCGGTAGTCTCCACCGCATCCGCTATAAGCTCAAATATTACATACACATTGTAAATTGCCTGATACCCGCAGCCCGCCTCCATAATCGATTCAGCTTTCCCCTGATGGTTGTCGTACAGGAGTTTTTTGCACAGGTCTATCACTTTACCCTCTTCATTCCACCATCGGCCGGGCTTGATAAGCAGCATTCCATCAACTTCGTCCCATAGCCCGGCGTCATTCAGCATTCCCATGAAACCAAGATGAGCATCAAACCCGATGAATTTGCCGGTGTATCCTGCCTCTCGATACTGCTTGACAAACTGGGTCATGGGGATCGGGGGAATCACATAATCGCAGTATTTCAATTCTTCCACTTCAACCAGCCAGTTGAAAGCGAAATCCGTCAGATGGCCTCCTTGCCAGTCATACTGCTCGGGGTGGGCCCCGGCGTATTCCTTTGCCCCGGACAGCATTGAAGCCCCGTACGATTCCGCCCAGAAGGCCCCGCCGATCTTTGCCGGTCGACCTTCAGGGAAATCAGGATCGTTTTCAGCAATCCATTTGAGGAGAGTATAACTCTGTGGCTTGCAGAGGATACTGCCCGGAGAGAACACATATCCGGGGGGGATGAGTGATTGTTCTGTAGGGGCGAGTGCGAACATGACGATTTTGTCTTCTTCAAGGCGGGGTTTCAGAATAATTGCCGCTGATGGTACGGGACTGAATATCAGGTCAGCGCCCTCTCGTTTCAGCTTTTCATAGCCAGGTATATCCTTGGAGGGATCGAGCTGTTCATCGAAGGTGACGATTTCAAATTCGATTCCGGGTATGAGGTTCCCGTCGTTGTAAAGTCTGACCATATCTTCCAGCGCCATACTGGCGTAGCTCATTGCACTTGCTCCCGGGCCTGAGATGTCGGTCAGGTTGCCGATGGTGACCACCGCAGTTACCGAAGAATCAGCGGGTGTTGGCGATGATTCATTTAAGTCTATAACGGGGGTTGCCGTGAATTCCGGGGTGGATGATGGCTCTGGCGAGAGGTTCGGCCTGGCCAGAGAAGCAGGGGTTTCATTTCCATCGGAAGAACATGCTGCACACAAAGAGGATACCAGCAACGGGATTGCCATGACAAAGATTCCCAACATGTTGGACACTTTCATCATTGTCACCCCCAATACGTTAGTAGAGAATCCAGACAAAGCGTTGAGTCAGTTTTTTGGGTGCGACTATTTCATGTTCAGCACCTGACGAGCGATTGTCCATCGCTGCATCTCCGAAGTGCCTTCATAAATTTCAGTGATTCGCTGATCGCGGGCATAACGTTCTATGGGGAAATCCCTGATGTAGCCGTATCCGCCAAATATCTGAAGCGCCTTGTGGCAGACCCGTCCGGCCGCCTCGGAAGTAAATAATTTCGCCATAGCTGCTTCTTTGAGGTATGGTTTTTTCTCGTGGATTAGTGAAGCAGCCCGGTAAGTCAGGAGCCGGGCTGCATCGATATCGGTGGCCATATCAGCAACCATCCACTGAATTGCCTGCAAGCGAGCCAGTTCCGCCCCGAACTGCTTGCGTTCTTTTGAATAATCAACCGCGACATCGAAAGCTGCCTGCGCTATTCCGAGCGCCTGGGCGGCAATGCTGACCCGGCTGGCATCGATAGCTTTCAGCGCTATCTTGAATCCCTGTCCCTCTTCGCCAATCAGGTTATCCGCCGGTATTTTGCAATCATCAAAAATCAGCTCTGCCGCCGAAGCGGGGTGCAATCCCGTTTTCTTTTCCGATTTACCCACGGAGAAACCGGGGGTTCCTTTCTCTACCACAAACGCATTTATACCACGGGCTCCCTGTGACTTGTTGCCTGTAGCAAAAGTAGTAACAAAACCGGCCTCGGCGCCGTTGGTTATGAATATCTTGTTGCCATTGAGAATGTAATGATCGCCTTCTTTTTTGCAACTGGTTTCCAGCGCGGCCACATCGCTGCCGGCCGTTGTTTCCGTCAACCCAAAAGCGCATGTCTCTCCATTGATGACCCGTGACATGTATTTGCTTTTTTGAGCATCGCTGCCATGCAAAGTAATGGGATTCATCGCCAGCCCGGAGTTGACCAGATATATTACTCCCAACCCGGCAGAACCTCTGGAGATTTCCTCAGTGGCGATGACGAATGAGAGTTCATCTTCGTTCCCCCCGTATGCTTCCGGGAAAGGAATGCCGAAGAGTTCTATCTCTGCCATTTTCCTGATGGTCTCACAGGGAAACTCCTCAGTCTCGTCCCACTCGGCGGCGAGAGGTTCAACCTCGCTGGCAACAAAATTACGAACCACTCGCTGGAACATGATTTGTTCATCGGTCAGGTTGAAATTCATCGGATTCCTCCTGTGATCCTGCATCGTTTGACATATTACACCAAATATCCCGGAAAGTCTATTTTTGGGAGAAAGAGCAGTATTGCGAAGAAAGCAAAACTGGACAAACCATTATAGCTGATGTAATATAGATAGAGTCTTAGGAGGCGAGAGCTTTGGCACACAGTTTATCAGCAAAGAAGAGGATACGCCGGAACCTGAAGCGAAATATTCGCAACAAGTCGATCCGGAGCCAGTATAAAACCTACACCGGCAAGGCGCTGAAAGAGATCGCTGGCGGTGATGTTCAGGCAGCGGAAAAAGCGGTAAAACAGGCAATCAGCGTTCTGGATAAGACGGCGCAAAAAGGGATTTTGCATCGCAATAATGCGGCTCGCCACAAGTCGCAACTGGCGAAAAAACTTAACTCAATTCGCTCCGAGAATTAATAATCCCCATCTCAAGTCAGCACGGATCACCGCTCTCTTAATATGGGGGCGGTGTTTTTATGAGAGAAGCTGTTAGTATTTCGATAGCCTGAATTTGATTCCATTGTCCTTCAATATTGTTACCAGCAGGTTGGGGTGAACACCCCATCCCACATTCAAAAACTGATTCTCTTCAACATCCTGCCCGTTTCGGGTGATTTTCGGACTGAATCCCAGCGGAAAATGCATCGTCCTGCTCTGTATGGCCCAGACGGTTCCCTTCACATCGAATATCGGGCCGCCGCTTTGTCCCCGGAGTCCGGGTGACGAAGTTTCCAGGAATTCAATATCGTACTTCCCATCTTTTGATTTCCCGGCTTTCACGTTTCTGGTGTAAATGCCCTCCAGCGGGAATCTGGGGAGCGGGACTGCGTTGGGCGCCAGTTCGAAGGCGCCAGTCTTTTCGTCGAAAGCGGCCTCTATTTCGTGAAAGGGGTACCCGAGCTTGCACAAACTGGTGCCCGCATTCAGTGTCTGGGGGTTCTTGAAGACCGGATAGGAGTCGATACTGTCCGGATCGAAGGGTTCAAGTCGGCCGAGCACCAGATCGGCATCGGGGAAGGGTTTGATGTCTTTGAGTTGAACTCCGTCGTGTCCCCACCAGAAAGAGTGGTTGGTGATCCATTGCGGATCGATATGCAGCCTCTCGATATTGTCCCGTTTTTGCCGGGCGTTCATTCTAATGTTCTGTTTAATAACGTCAATCTGAGCATAGTATTCGTGCAATTCTTCAATGTGTTGCAGTGAGGCAAAATAAGAATCCCACAAATGCGCTGCGGTTACTATCCAGCCTTCCTCGTTTATTACTACGAAAGCCCCGCATCCGCAATCGACGGTCTTATCGAAACGGCGCGTGGGTATAATCACCGGCAGGGTGAAGCTGCTTGCCTGTTTGTATGCTTTGGCGAACATTGTTAGTAATCAGTCTTCAGCGATCAGGGCTCCCTTTTCACTGCCCTTCCTGATTCCCGCTATCGGCGCATTCGTAAGCTTCTCCCCGAACCGTTTCCACGCCGTGGGGTATAGCGGGAAGAATGGCTTCCAGACACTCCCGGACGGCCTTCGGGCTGCCGGGAAGGTTGATGATAAGGGTTTTGCCGAGAACGCCGGAAACGCCTCGACTCAGCATCCCGTGGGGAGTCTTTCGGATGCTTTCGGCTCTCATGGCCTCGGAGATGCCGGGGACGAGCTTTTGTACCACTGCCAGAGTCGCTTCGGGGGTAACGTCCCGGGGGGAAAGTCCGGTGCCGCCGGTGGTGAGGATCAGATCGATTTTCATGGTGTCGGTCCACCCGATCAGTTTGCCGGCGATAGCGTCTTTCTCATCGGGAACGATTTCATAGTGAGTCACCTGTGCGCCTATCCCGGTAATAATTTCCCGGATAACTGCACCGCTTTCATCCTCACGCTCGCCACGGG
This sequence comes from uncultured Dehalococcoidia bacterium, assembly GCA_964548045.1. Taxonomy (GTDB): domain Bacteria; phylum Chloroflexota; class Dehalococcoidia; order SZUA-161; family SpSt-899; genus JBGLNL01. The sequence goes on from CAZJQZ010000016.1 coordinate 12,435, forward strand.
ACCCTTTATCGCTGATAGTCAATATGCCGACAGTGAACATGCTCCTATCCTTTCAGCAGTTTCAAAACTTCATCGAAGCCCAACCGCTGCTGCTCTCCTCCGGACATATCACGCAGCATCACCACGTTATCCCTGATTTCATCCTCCCCGATGATGATCGTATGATTTGCCTTCAGTGTGTTGGCTTGCCTCATTTGTGCTTTCAGGCTTCTGTTCCCTGAAGCCAGAATGGCCCCCATCCCTTCCCGACGAATCCGGGCAACATATTCCATAGCTTTGTCCTTTGCATCTTCCCCGAGGAAAGCCACGAAAGTGGAAGGGCTGTCTTCAGATGGGATCTCAATCCCCTGATTTTTAAGGTTAAGGATTATCCTTTCAAAGCCAGTGCCGAATCCTACTGCTGGTGTTGATTTGCCGCCCAGTTCCTCGATGAGGTCGTCATATCTGCCGCCGCCGCCGATGGTGCTCTGTGCTCCTTTCGCTCCCGGCGGCTGGATTTCAAATACCGTTTTGGTGTAGTAATCAAGTCCCCGGACCAGCCGGTGGTCAACCTCAAAATCCCGGCCAAGGATGTTCAGGTATTTCTTCAGTGAATCGAAGTGCTCTCCGCATTCTTCGCAGAGGTAATCGGTGCTTTTTGGCGCCTGCGCTGTCAGGGGGATGCAGGATTCGTTTTTGCAGTCCAGCAGCCGGAGAGTATTGGTTTCCACCCGGCGTTTGCAGTCGGGGCAAAGCTGATCGATTTTCTGAGAGTAGTAATCCTTGAGCGTTTTCAGGTATGGCGGTCGGCAGTTGCGGCATCCGATGCTGTTCAGTTTCAAAACCAGTCCTTGCAGCCCGAGGCTCTGGTACAATGACCATGCCATATCGATGCTCTCGGCATCCAAGGAAGGATCGGAACTGCCGATGGCCTCGGCCCCGAACTGCCAGTGCTGGCGAAATCGCCCTGCCTGTGGCCTTTCGTATCGGAAAATCTGAGTGATGTAGAAAAGCCTGACCGGTTGAGTTAGATTGTGCATCCCGTGTTCCATGTAGGCACGGCAAACCGAAGCTGTCCCTTCGGGACGAAGGGTGAGTTGATCGCCACCACGGTCGTCAAAGGTATACATTTCCTTCTGTACGATATCGGTTTCTTCCCCGATACTGCGCATAAAAAGTCCGGCATCCTCAAAAATCGGGGTGTCGATGCGCTGATAACCATATAGCCTGCAAATGCCGGCAGCTCTGGTTTTGATGAATTGCCAGTAAGCCTGTTCTTCAGGCAGAATATCATATGTGCCGCGCGGAGCCTGGTAGCGCATTTCTACCCCCGGTGGAATTTGGGTATAGCATACATTATGCGGGTAAGAGGTGTAAAGATAAGGTGCCTAAAGCCAGTTTTTTTCTAATCCAAATATGAGCCTTTACAGTTGAAAGAGGGTGTGATAACATTTAAGATGGTCTATTTTGGCTGAACTATAAATTACCAGGCAGGAGGGATTATGTCCGACGAAAAGAAGGAATTCAACAAAACCATTGACCCATCTACATTTGAGCTGCTCGAAATTGCTGAGGCTGAGGGAATAAACACTATTTTTGACCGCGCAGCAGCACTCAAAGCGTGTCCCATAGGCAGTGCTGGTGCTTGCTGTAAAAACTGTTCTCAGGGACCGTGCCGCTTGACCGGCAAAAATGAAGTAGGCCTTTGCGGAGCAACCAGGGCTACTGTTGCCGCCAGGAATTATGCGCGGGATGTTGCTGGTGGTGCGTCTGCTCACTCGGATCATGGCCGTGATATGGCAATGACACTGCTGGCAGCGTGCGAAGGACATGCGCCGGATTATGAAATCAAGGATGTTTCCAAATTGATGGCAGTTGCCAAGATCGTTGGTGTTGAGACAGAGGGCAAAGAAACTGTTGAGATCGGCAAAGAAGTTGCTCTCGCCGCGCTGAGTAATTTCAGCAGCACCCAGACAGAATGCGATTTCGCGAAGAGGGCGCCTGCAAAGCGCCAGGAAGTCTGGAAGAACATTGGCATCTTCCCGCGAGGCGTTGACCGTGAAATCGTGGAGGTTTTGCATCGAACTCACATCGGGGTTGATCAGGACGCAGAACATATCATGAATCATGCTCTCAGGTGTTCGCTGGGTGATGGCTGGGGAGGTTCAATGATTGGAACCGATATCAGCGATATTCTTTTTGGAACTCCTGGTCCTGTGAAAGCAAGGTGCGATTTCGGGGTCTTGAGTGAAGACGAAGTGAATGTGGTTATTCACGGACATGAGCCTACCCTTTCCATGATGATCGTGGAGGCGGCTGGCGACCCTGAGCTTTTGGAATATGCCAAATCCAAGGGGGCGAAGGGAATCAATCTGGCGGGCATGTGTTGCACAGCCAATGAGATTCTTATGCGCGAAGGCGTGCCGTTGCTGGGCAATTTCCTTTCTCAGGAACTGGCAATGGTAACCGGTGCTGTCGAAGCGATGGTGGTGGATATCCAGTGTATCATGCAGGGAATCGTGGCTGTAGCGGACAATTATCATACCGAGATCATCTGCACCTCCCCCAAAGCCAAGATCACCGGAAGCACGTACATGGAGTTCGATGAGCACCGGGCGCTGGAGTTAGCCAAGGAAATACTGAGGAAAGCCATCGATAACTACCCGAACCGGAAAAAGACCAATATCCCCAATTATGTGAATAACCTGGTAGCCGGTTTCTCACATGAATATATCAATTATGCGCTGGGTGGAAGTTTCCGCCAGTCCTTGCGTCCTCTGATCGATAACATCGCCAATGGCCGAATCAGGGGAGCCGCCGGCGTGGTTGGCTGTAACAATGCCCGGTTGACTCATGATGATAACCAGACCAAGATTGTCATGGAGATGATCAAGAACGATATCATTGTGGTTACTACCGGTTGCAACGCGATTGCCGATGCCAAGTGGGGCCTGCTCTCACCTGAAGTTATGGATATGTGTGGCCCGGGCCTGAGGGAAATTTGCCAGACCATTGGTATTCCTCCGGTATTGCATATGGGATCCTGTGTTGATAACTCCCGCATACTTACCCTTGTAGGACAGGTTGCTAGTGAGGGTGGTCTGGGTGAAGATATTTGCGATGCGCCTACTGTCGGATTTGCGCCTGAGTGGATGAGCGAAAAGGCTATCTCCATCGGAACGTACGTCGTGGCCTCCGGTGTTACTACCTGGATGATCGGACACCATCCATACAACAACAGCCCCGAGGTTGTTGAGCTGATGGAGAAAGGCTTCAGGGAAAAAGTTGGCGCTTCGTTCTACTTCGAGCCTGATGTTGATAAGGCAATCGCTGATGCTATTGCTCATATCGATGCCAAGCGCGCAGCGCTCAAGCTCGAACCTTATGACCCCGAGAGATACAAGAAGAGCGATGTTTACTTCCCGGCTGATTATACTTCGCATGAAGTGTTTGCTGAGGGCAGATACTCGCGTGCCGGAACCTAGATACTTTGGCGTTAATAGAGCTACAGAAAGGGCCTTCCGATCGGAAGGCCCTTTTTTTATCCCTTTTCCCTGTCATTGCTAGGAACTGAAAACCGACTCGTTTTTTGAGGGCTAACCCCCACGGAAATTGAGGGGTGTTCCCGATTCGCCGCCCGGCAGTTTCGTGCTATTGTTAAACTATCTTCCATGTACCCGCAATCTCCTTTGCGGGAGTTGCTCTCCTTGCCAAGAGGGGAGGGGTTCCAATCCACCCTCCCCTCCCCTCTGAACCCTGACCTGAGAAGCTCTCTGTTCCATTACTCTCTCCTAACCCGTCCGGTTGCGGCCACAATACAACGTGGCTTTCCTTGATCCTTGATTTCTGCTTAGTGGAAATCCCTTCCTCAATATTGGGTGTTTACCACTATCAAAGATTGGTGGCTGCTTAATTTTTCATCTGTTGTGTCGGTGCTAGTATCGATTTGTGGAGTATAGTCGGCAGAGGATTGTGTATTCGTTTATTGCGGAGTAATACATGAGGAAAATCAACACGGTGGAAAACAGGCTGATTCCCCGCAGTATTTGGCAAACCTGGAGGTAGCTTCGTATGAATGCAGGCCTTTAACGATGGAGCGTTTATCTATAAAGGCCCCCTTTTTCTTTAAATTTAAAAAAGCAGGAAACTTTAGGAGAAAACAATGGCGAAAAATGCAACATCAAAAATTGAAAAAGCGCAGGCAGCGACACAAACAAAGAAATCAACTCCCGTAAAGAAAAAAACAGCCGCCAGCAAAGATGAAGAACTGGTGGCTCAATTAGAAGTGGAACTGATGCCCGAAGAAGAGGAGGACGGAGAACTGGAGTCCCTCAAAGCGGAATTGCAAGCTGCCAACGATGAAAAAGAGACCCTCCTGAACCAGTTCGATGCCTTAATGGATGAAACGGAAAAGCAGGTAGCGGCAGCTCAAACAGCAGGGGCCAAGAATGAAGCGGTTCTGAAAGCGTTGCCCGATGCCCTGTTCATCGTGGACGAAACCAAGCGTGTAATCGAGTGGAGCGACCAGGCTGAAAGCCTTACCGGCTGGTCTAGCGAGGAGGCTTTGGGCAAGCTCGGCTCCGATATCTTTGGCATGGATGGGGTATGCAAGGTTTGCGAAGGGGTTATACGGGTTATAGAGACGTACGAAGCCGTGCATGATATTCAGACTGTCTTTCCCCATAGGGATGGGACTGTGGTTCCGATAGCTTCTTCGGCCACTCCCCTGGTGGATGATGAAGGAAAGCTAACCGGCGTAGTCGTGATGGTGCGAGATGTTACGGCAATCAATAATGCCATAACGGATGCCCAGAGAAAGGTGGAGTACCTCAATAATATTGCGATGCCCTGTTATGCCATTGATACTGATTTTAATGTTCAATATGCCAATATGGCCGCGGCTTTTGCCTCCGGCAGGACGGCGGAGGAATGCGTGGGAGCGAAATGTTACGAACTCTTCAATTCGAATGTTTGCCGGACGGAAGACTGTCCTTGCGTCCGGGCTATGAATGAGGGCAATGTGTTCACGCAGGACATTACGGCACAGGTGGGCGATGTGGAGCTGCCCGGTCGCTGCATCGGTGCGCCGCTGAAGGATGAGAACGGCAATGTCGTTGGGGCCCAGGAATATGTTGTCGATATCACCAGAGAAGTTGCAGTCACCGAAGGCGTGCAGGAGCTGGTGAGGGCCACCGCTGGGGGCGATCTGAACGCGCAGGCTGATGAAAATCAGTACGAAGGCAACTACGCGAACATTATTTCGGGAGTGAATGGGCTTATTGATGTTTTTGTGGGAACGATTACCAATGCTATCGAAATCCTTACTCCTATCTCAAAAGGTATGCCTATGGAGAAGATCACCGAAGACTACAACGGCGATTTCAATCAGATCAGAGATGCCCTCAACGGGCTTATCGAGGGACAGGATGAGGTGGCGAAAGTAGCCGGAAAGATTGCTGATGGCGATCTGACAGTGACGGTTACTCCACGCTCCGAACAGGATATCCTGATGCAGGCCATGTCCCGGATGGTTGAGAGCCTGATGGGAGTTGTCGGCCAGGTCCAGCGAAGCTCAGATGCGCTGGCCGAGGCCAGTGGCCAAATGTCTTCCGCAGCCGATCAGGCCGGCGAAGCGACTCAGCAGGTGGCCAGCACCAGCCAGGAAATGGCCAGTGGCGCCGGGGATCAGGCTTCCACGGCCCAGGAAGTGGCTGGCACAATGCAGCAACTGACCGAGATGATTGATGGGGTAGCCAAAGGTTCTCAGGAACAATCCGATGGGATTGGCAAGGCGAACACCGCGGTTAATGAGATGTCCGCTTCCATGGAGAAGATGGCGGAGAATGCGGGGGCTGCCGCGGAAGGTTCCCGGATTGCTGCCGAGGCTGCTAAGAATGGCGCTGAGAAGACCTGGCAGACCGTTACAGGGATGGAGAAGATCACGATTACTGTGGATGATGCTTCCGTCAAAGTGACTGCTCTTGGTTCGCAATCAGAGGAAATAGGCAAAATCGTGGCGGTCATCGATGATATTGCGGCCCAGACAAACCTGCTGGCGTTGAATGCCGCTATCGAGGCGGCGCGTGCCGGGGAACATGGCCGGGGATTTGCGGTGGTATCTGATGAAGTTAGGAAGCTGGCGGAACGCACGGCTTCGGCTACCAAGGAGATCGCTGATCTGATCACCAACATCCAGAAGGGTGTTGCGGAGGCGGTAAAGGCCATGCAGGAGGGGTCGAATGAGGTGAAGGATGGTTACCGGATGGCCAGCGAGGCTGGAGATGCCCTGGAAGATATCCTCAAAGCCACCACGGACGTGAGTGATCAAATAGAGCAGATATCGGCGGTCGGGGAACAGTTGAACGTCGTGGCCAACGAGCTGGTGACCAATGTCGATGGCGTGGGCAGCATCGCGGAGCAGACTACGGCTTCGGCACAGGAGATGTTCACTACCAGTCAGGAGGTCAGCAAGTCGATTGAGAGCGTAGCCGGCATAGCCGAAGAGAACAGCGCGGCCACCGAGGAGGTCTCTGCCTCTGCCGAGGAGATGGGTGCGCAGGTGCAGCAGATCGTCGCCTCTTCGTCATCGCTCAAGGAAATGGCTGCCGAATTGCAGGAAGTGGTGGCGGTATTCAAGCTCAGCAACTGAGTGCTATGTCGCATGTCAAATGACGTATAACCTGTTTTTTGCTCGGATTTAACCAAGCGAAATTATGTCATTCCCGCGAAGGCGGGAATCCAGATGAGTGGGGATAGTGGATTCCGGATCGAGTCCGGGATGACATTTCAAGTGTGACATAACATTGAGAGGAAAACTGAAAGTGTCATTTTTGAGTAACGCGTACCTGAATGCTGCGCCGGGGAAGGACTTGCAGTGACAGATTAAACCTCCCCCTCTTACATAAGGAGGAGTGAAAGGATTTGAAGGTCGGGTGATCTTAGATGCAAATGATGTGGAAAAGCAGGGGCAAAGGATTGATAAATTTTTTCAGCGGGCGAGACGCCCGTCCTGCGGATTGACGATTGTCAACCGACGACTGAACAAACGGGAGGTCTATGAATGAGTGATGATTCCTTAAGTTCGCAACAGCAACTGGTCGTTTTTAGCCTGGGGAGCGAATCCTATGGGGTAGATATTGCCAAAGTCAGAGGAATAGAAAGGATGCAGGAAATTACAGGGGTTCCCCGGACTCCTGTGTTTGTGGAAGGGGTAATTAACCTCAGAGGCAAGGTTATTACGGTAATTCATCTGCGCAAGCTCTTTTTATTGCCCGAAGGGGAAATTACCAGGGAAACCCGCATTGTGTTGGTGGATATCGGGGGGGAACCGCTCGGTGTTCAGGTGGATGCAGTGACGGAGGTATTAACCATTTCATCCGATGCGGTGGAGCCTCCTTCATCGATCATACAATCCGTCGATTCCGATTATTTGAATGGCATTGCCAAGCTTAAGGACAGGATGATAATCCTGCTTGATCTGGATAAGGTCCTTTCCCGCAAACAGTCATTGGCGCTTGCCGATATGCCAATCCCAACGGCCAAGCAGATTTCCTCGGATCAGTTTGAAGAGGATGTTGCCCGGACGCTGGAAGCAGACACCGCGGCAGAAACTCCCGGTTCGAAGCGAAATACTCGTTCGAAGAAGAAAGGGTAGGGATGCCACAATGAAAATTCAAAAATGTCGTTTTGTACCTGATACGATGACCGGGTAGATAATTCAAAAAGGGAGGAGTTAATGGATCAGGAGCAAAAATCAGGTATTTATGAAGTCGAGCTGGCGAGATGGACGGAACTGGTTGGAGAAGGAACCCATAATGCAGTTGCCGGATTCTCGGAAATGGTGGGTGTCCAGATAAGAATTACGGCCCTCGATCTCACGGTGGTCCCGGTGGAAAAGGCACCGGATATGCTTGGCGGAGCGGCAAACGAAGTGGTTGCCATTTATGTGGGTATCGAGGGTGGAGCTACAGGACATATATTGCTGGTCTATCCGATAAACGTGGCCCTTGGTCTGGTTGATATGATGATGGGCGAGGAGCCGGGGAATACTCAGGAACTGGGGGAAATGGAGGAATCCGCTCTGCAGGAAATTGGCAATGTCACCGGGAGTTTCTTCCTCAATTCCATGGCCGATAACACCGGTATTCGCCTTATGCCCACGCCGCCGACTGTGATGATGGACATGGCAGGCTCGATCCTGGATACCGCTCTGGCCGAGATTATGATGAACCGTGATGAACTGTTCGCCATGGAAACGGTTTTCTCCACCGATGATCTGAATATTACCGGGACTCTGCTGATTCTGCCCACCGCCGATTTCATGGATGTGATGATCCAGCAGAAGCAATCCTATGCGAGGGTTAAATGGCAGTAGGAGCACCAGCACAGGATAAATCACTCGTAGCCAATCTGGGGGAGATCAAGGTTTCCAGTGACCCGGAAATGACTCTTTCCTGCCTCGGGGTGGGTTCCTGCGTCGCGGTCTGCATTTATGATTCCAAAGCTGGAGTTGGAGGCATGGCTCATGTAGTGTTGCCCTTCAGCGATAATGGCGTGCGGGCGAGGGGGAATGGCACCAAGTATGCCAATATTGCCATCCCGGAATTGCTCCAGCAGATGCGCGATGCCGGTGCGGTGCGCTCCCGTCTGGTTGCCAAAATATCCGGCGGAGCCCAGATGTTCAAGGCAGGAGCGGGCGCTACTATGGAAACCGGCAAACGCAATGTTGAGGCGGTGAAAAAGGTGCTGGCGGATGAGGCTATTAAGATAAGTGGTGAAGATACGGGTGGAACCAAAGGACGAACGGTTCGCATTCATGTCGGTTCGGGCAAGATAACGATAAAAACCGTTGGCGGACCGGAGAACGAACTATGATGTTCATAACAAAATCCCGGCGGAAAAAATCACAAAGGGGTGAACTATGGCCAAAGTACTTGTGGTAGATGATGCTCAGTTTATGCGCATGAGGGCTGTTAAAATGCTCAGTCAGAACGGCTATGAGTGCATTGAGGCTGCAAATGGCGTGGAAGCGGTAGATAAATACAAAAGTGAAAAACCGGATGCGGTGATGCTGGATATTACCATGCCTGATATGGATGGACTGGAAGCGCTGAAGAAAATCCAGAAGATAGATTCTAACGCTAAGGTGACGATGGTTACTGCGATGGGGCAGCAGTCCATTGTCATGGAAGCTATCAAGGCGGGCGCCAAGGATTTTGTGGTTAAGCCGTTTGATCCTAACAGGGTTCTGGCTGCAATCCAGAAGATGCTTGGCTGATGAGGATCGGGATTTGGGGAAGTTTGAAGCTGACCGCTGATTATTAAGTTGATTGCTGAAGGAGGATTTCCATGCCTAAGAGAGTTCGCGTGTTGGTGGTAGACGACTCTGCCTTTGCGCGGGTCGCTATTTCCAAGCGATTTAATGCCGACCCAAGGGTCGAGGTTATCGCTCAGGCGCGTGACGGTATCGAGGCGGTTGAACAGACTAAGCATCTCAAGCCCGATGTGGTGACTATGGATGTGACCATGCCCCGGATGGATGGAATCGAGGCGGTGGAACATATTATGAAGGAGTGTCCCACCCCGGTGGTCATGCTCAGTGCTCTTACCCGGGAAGGGGCGGATGTGACCATTCAGGCCCTGGAACTGGGGGCAGTGGATTTTTTCCTCAAACCATCTATTGTCAGCCCGGCAGGTGGTGACGAAGAGGCCGGGGGGCTAATCGAAAAGCTCATAGTCGCAGCCGGGGCGAAGCTGACCAAACGGGGAACGAAGGAGATTCCGAAGCCTGTTTCGCAACCAGCCAGAAAACGCGCTTCCCGCATCGGAAGATTAGTGGTGTTTGGTTCCTCAACCGGGGGACCTGGGGCTTTGAACAGAGTTATCCCCCGGATTCCGGCAGACCTCCCGGTGGCTATTTTACTGGTGCAGCACATGCCGGTAGGGTTTACCCGGTCGCTGGCCGAAAGACTTAACAGTCTTTCGGAATTTGAGGTTAGGGAAGCTGTGGATGGAGACAGGATTGCTCCCGGCCTGGCGCTGGTTGCCCCCGGAGGCAGCCACATGGTCGTTGATTCGAGAGGCATGGTGAGCCTCAATCAGGGGCCGCAGGAGTATGGTCTCCGCCCGACGGTGAATATGACTATGGAATCGGCAGCCGCCTCTTTTGGCGATTCTGTGCTGGGGGTGGTGCTTACCGGCATGGGAAGTGATGGCACCAGGGGAGCGGGATTGATTAAAAAAGCCGGAGGCGAGGTGATCGTGGAGGACGAATCCACCTGCGTGGTCTACGGAATGCCCAAGAGCATTGTTGATGAAGGTCTTGCTGATAGCGTTTTACCTCTGGATCAGATTGCAGAGGAGATCGGCAAACGGTGCAAGGCGGGTAGCAGATTGAAAGCGAGGGTTTAACCCATGGATGATAATGAATACGAATATATCAAGAAAAGGATTCGGGATATAGTGGATATTGATCTCGATTATTATAAAGAGAAGCAGATGCGTCGTCGGATAGCTTCATTCATGGAACGGAAAAATGCCACTGATTTGGGAGACTATTTTGATATTGCCCAAAAAGATCAAAAAATGCTCCGGGAACTCAAGGATTTCCTGACGATCAACGTATCAGAATTTTTTCGTGATGATCGCCAGTTTGAAAAACTGGAAACGTCTGTTATGCCGCAATTGCTACATGACAGAGTTCAACTGAAAATCTGGAGTGCCGGCTGTTCCAATGGCTCGGAACCGTACACTATGGCTATCATGCTGGAGGAACTGACTCCCGGAGAGCATCACAAAATACTGGCCACCGATCTGGATGAGACGATTCTGGCACGGGCGAAGGCGGGCGGGCCCTACTTGTACCAAGATGTAAGGAACGTAAGGCCGGAACGTCTGGCGAAGTATTTTCGCAAATCGGGTGATGAATACTGGGTGGTTGACAGTATAAAACAGAAGGTAGAGTTCAAGAATCACAATCTGCTGTGCAATCCCTACGAAAGCAACTGTGATCTGATACTGTGCCGCAATGTTGTAATATACTTCACCGATGAGGCCAAGCAGAAAATCTACAAAGGGTTCTCCGGCGGTCTCAGTGAAGGGGGAATCCTGTTTATTGGCGGGAGTGAAATCATTTTCGAATCTGCCGAACTGGGTTTTGAAGTTGCGTTCCCGTCCTTTTATCGCAAGTTGCCCGCCGGCAGCGTATCCAGAACGATGAAAGCGCGTATAGCAGGTCTGAAGGTCTGAGAAGGAGTTCGATTTTGCGACGAGTGAGTGTGGAAAAAGCCCAGCCCGGTATGGAATTGGCCAAGCCTGCCTTTGACCTGTATGGCACCATGCTGCTGCCTGTGACTACGGAGATCACGAGAAAGCACATTGATTTTCTGAAGACTAAGCCTATATGGGAGCTTTTGATCGAAGACCGACGGGTTCCTGAACTGACCATCAAACCCCTTATTAAGCCGGAGATGCAGAGGGAGGCAATCGGTGCGATGCGGCGACTGATGAGTATCAGCCGGGATGCGAATGAAAAGAAAAATATGAAAGAGCCTGACATGTATGCGGCACGGGTGGAAGTGGACAGGCTGGGATTTGCCATAGTTCAGGCTGTGCTCCAGTCTCCTCTCGGTGAACCCGATCTCACCGGTAGCGGTGTGCCGGAAGAATTCCACTTTGTTCTGCCGGTGCAGATTACATCTCTAGCGGTATTGCTGGCCAAGGAAGCCGGTTTCCCCAAAGAGGATTTGGTCAATGTGGCCCGGGCAGCGATGCTGGAGAATATCGGGTATATCTGGGTGCCCCCCGAGATATGGCAAAACGAACACGATCTGACGGAGGAACAACGTAAGGAATTTGAGAAGCATCCCGTACATGGATATGAAGCTGCTAGCCAGCTTGATCGAACGCCCCCGGCAGTGGCCGATGCCATACTTCAGCATCATGAGCGGTGGGATGGGAGCGGTTTCCCGAATGGACTAAAGGGCTGGGACATATCCCCGATTGCGCAGATAATCGGAATGGCCGAGACATTTTATGAAGCCACATCAACCCGGCCCAACCGTAAGGCTTACTCCCCGATGGATGCCTTTGAATGTGTTATGGCCTATATGGGGGAATGGTTCGATCCCGAACTGGTGCAGATTTTTGCCCGGCGGGTTCCTGTATTCCCCAGCGGGATCATGGTCAAGTTGAACACCAACCAGACTGGAATCATAATCGATGTGAATCTTGGTCATGTTGGCAGACCGATTGTCCGTATTTGCTACGATTCGCAGGGGAATGCGGCGCATCCTCCCTTCGATATAGATCTTTCGGATGCGGATCATCAGTTTAAACTGATTACGGAAGTGCTGGATATTTAATGTTACGGAGGACATGAAATTTTTTTCCTGTTGCTTTTGCAGATTTGGTGTCTCGCCCGGTCTCAAACAGGTAGAAACACTTCACGTTAGTAGAAGGATTGATCAGGGCTGGATAGTCACTTCCAATGCAGGGGAATTTACGAGCGATTTCAGTGATCTTTACAGGTCTTTTGGGGACGATGGCGAATTGACTAACGTGGAAAAGACAGTCCCGAGATAATCTAAAGCATGGGTGCGCAAATGAAAGAAAGCGATGTCCTGCAAACCGTAAATGACTATTTGGTCGATGAAGAAGCCAGTGTAGTTGCCGGGTATTACCGATCGGGAGCTGAAAACTTGTTAGCGATAATACAATATGAAATAACGAGTATTGATGGCGGTTTATCAGCAGTCGGTAAGGGAACCGGATTGGGATTATCGGTCTCTCACATTATCAGCAAGCAACACGGAGGAGATTTGACTTGTGAAAGTGAGGTCGGTAAAGGAACGACGTTCATCGTGAAATTGCTGATTGCTAGGGGTAAATGTCAAATGACAAATGAGAGGAAAAGTCAGAATTCAGAATGGGTTCTATCATGTCATTAGCGACAAAAGAGCGTTAAACAAATGGTACGCAAAAAGGCAATGTTAAAGAGTATCAGGGGCAGGATTATAGTACAGATGCTGCTGTTTAGCCTGATACCCCTTTTGGTTGTGGGCAGTCTGGTGTATTACAGCATGTCAAATGCTCAGGACACAGCCGACACCAGCGTGGATGATGCTAGGGCTGATATGCAGGATAACGTAGTGGGGGTTCAACTTACCAACGAAGCTCATGCCCTGAATTTGCAAATGGTCTATCATGGCACAAACTTTGCTGAGGAAGTTGGGAAAATCGCTTGCGCACCAAGTCTCATGAATCTGGCTGTAGGTAAGGGAGATGCTGCGTCAGTTGCAGCTTTTCTTGATTCTCAGCGCAGCTTTCTCCCAAACATCAAAGATCTGACAGTGATCGATAGATCAGGGAATCCTTTGGCGACTTCGAATAAATATGGTGTCCCAGTATCTGAAATGGATAATCAGGTGCATGATTCGTGGTTCAGGATGGCCCTGTCTCCACTGGGTGTTGGTTATGGTGGACTTGATACTGCTTCGGGCAAGGATGGCATCGAGGCGACGATGGCAATCCCCATCCCTGATCCGGCTGATCCCACCAACACCGATCCTTCCTCGGCTGTAGGAGTGCTGAGGGGTGTGATGGAATGGGATCTGGTACAAAGAGCTACGGAGCACGCAGAGAAATTCAAGGGCGGTAGGGTGATCATTTTTGGTAGCGCCAGTGGCCTTGTCTGGGATACGGCAGATATCAACCGGGCTGCTGAGGAAACATGGATCAAAACTGATCTTGAGGAGGCCGTAGTAAATACTTATGAAGGTGGTGAGGGTGGATATACCTCCGGACATATGATGATGGGTGACAGCATTTCCGGGTATTATTGTACTAATTTAGGATCTGTTGAAGGCCTTGGTGTCCTGGAGAAGCTTTTTGGAATGGCTTCCAACACTTGGATAGGCGTTATCGTGCAACAACCACATACTGATGCGTTTGCCTCTCTCAATCCGCTGGATGTTCTGGAAGATGATCTTGAGAATTCTACTAATGATATGATCATCACTCTGGTGGCCATTGTTATGGCGGTCATAATTGGAGTGCTGGGGATGGCTTTTTATTTAGGCCGGAACATTACCCGCCCGATATTGAATCTTCATCGAGGTGTAGAAGAAGTTATGAGCGGAAACCTTGATCATAGAGTCGGTAGTGGAGGCATGGATGAAATCGGTGAACTTTCCCGTGCATTTGATGAGATGACCGGGATTGTTAAAAACTCTCAGGCAGAACTGGAGGAAACGAATGCTAACTTGGAGCAGATGGTAGAAGATCGAACGAAGAAATTGAAGGAAGAAGTGGTCGAACGCGAACGGGCCGAGGCGGAACTCAAGGAAAAGACAGCGTTACTTATCCAGTCCGAGAAAATGAGCTCAATGGGCACGATGGTAAACGGAGTTGCTCATGAGTTAAACAATCCGATGACGGGAATCATAAATTACGCTCAGCACTGCATCAAGAAAACAGAAGAAACAGATACTCGGCTCCCCGTGCTTAAGGATATCGAAAAGGAAGCGCGGCGATGCGCCAATATCATCTGGAATATGGTGACGTTTGCCCGGATGGAAGCAGAAGGAGAGGAAGAATTCGGGGATCACAATATTCCAGAACTTTTGGATCGCGTATTAATGCTCTTGGCTTACCCGATTAAGTCTGAGGAAATCAAAGTAACGACAGATTACCCTGAGGATTTGCCGGAAGTATCGGTGCAATCGACCAATATTGAACAAGTGTTTCTCAACCTGGTTGATAATGCGATAGATGCGCTTGCAGATACCGAGAACAAGGAAATCAGAATTGAAGGTCGCCTCAGCGATGGTTTTGTCGAAATTGCTGTATCCGATAACGGACCTGGAATGCTGCCAGAAGTTCTCAAGAAGATATTCGACCCGTTCTATACGACGAAGACGGTCGGACAGGGAATCGGACTGGGGCTGTCGGTCTGTCACAGTATCTGCCGGCAACATGGGGGAGACCTTACCTGTGAAAGTGAGGTCGGTAAAGGAACGACGTTCATCGTGAAATTGCTGATTGCTAGGGGTAAATGTCAAATGACAAATGAGAGGAAAAGTCAGAATTCAGAATGGGTTCTATCATGTCATTAGCGACAAAAGAGCGTTAAACAAATGGTACGCAAAAAGGCAATGTTAAAGAGTATCAGGGGCAGGATCATAGTACAGATGATGCTGTTTAGCCTGATACCTCTTTTGTTGGTTGGTAGAGTCTGATGTACTATATCATGGATAACGCGCTTATCTGCAAAGAGATCGCCACATCCGGTCCCGATGTGGATGATCCCAATGATGACCTGTTTTGTGACTACTGGGGATCTGACGGGGCCAAGGAAGCCAACGAGTTCCTGGCTCAGCAGATGTCCGGGAACGAAGTCTTTGATCTATTCGTCTTGATGGATTCGCAGGGGAATGCGGCGCATCCCCCCTTCGATATAGATCTTTCGGATGCGGATCATCAGTTCAAACTGATTACGGAAGTGCTGGATGTTTAATATTACGGAGGACATGAAATTGTCCCTGTTGCGTTTGCAGGTTGGGTGTATCGCCCGGTCTTAAACAGGTAGAAATACTTCACGGTATAAAAGGATTGAATAATGGG